>CP068473.1:305759-611518 GCA_016766635.1 Candidatus Xiphinematobacter sp. | reverse complement strand
CATAGCTGCTTGGGCAATGCCCAGGGAAAGCCGAAGGCACCGAATTTCCCTGGGGGATTTTCTCTCTCGCTGTGGCCAGAATGGATCTGGGATCCATTGCACAGAGATACACGCTCCCCGTAGGCTTTCAGCCATAAATAGGGGAAAGGCTGCTGGTACTTCTACCTGGGAAATGCCATGTCTTTTCAGGAAGAGGATCAGTATCTTTGCTTCCTCTGAGGAGGATGAACAAAAAGTCCGTTTTCTCCTCTTTAACTCCAGGGCCAATTCACTAGAAGAGACCACACAGTCAACCCGCGCTTCCTTTCTAGCACGATCTATTTCTAAGTCGCCGACAATAAGGTACTTCCTCCCAAGATGGAGAATGTAAAAAAAGGGGTCTGGGGCTAAAAATTTCGAGGCATAGAAAATGTCAGCGTTTTGCTCGCTGGAAGCGAACAATACGCGCGGTACCGCAACATCAGGCGCTTTCCCCCTGCTAGGGCAATAATCATTGAAGTAACTCATATCAACTCATACCAAGTGTTACGCCGCCTGGGCATATAACCAGCGTTTTGGATGAGCTCTTCAATGTCGTTACTGGTCAGGCGAAAAGTAGTTCCGGCGCTGCTTACCACATTCTCCTCCATCATTACACCGCCAAAGTCATTAGCTCCATACTTAAGAGAAATTTGACCGATTTGCGGTCCTTGGGTTACCCAAGAGCTCTGTAAATTCCTAAAGTTGTCCAGGAAAATCCTAGAAATAGCCTGCATTCGGAGGTATTCCGCTGCGCCCACCGGGCTAACACGCAGTCTGGTATGTGCCGCTTGAAATGTCCAACAAATGAAAGCGGTAAATCCGCGCGTTTCGTCCTGAAGAACTCGCAATCGCGCCAAGTGTTCAACCCTCTCTTCGAGGGTTTCTACATGTCCAAACATCATAGTAGCGCTTGATCGGATACCCAGCTCGTGAGCAGTACGCATAACTTCCAACCATTGATGAGCGTTGCACTTCAGCGGGGAGATACGCTTACGCACACGGTCCACCAGAATTTCTCCGCCTCCACCTGGAATGGATCCCAGTCCTGCTTCGTGAAAACGCGCAATTACTTCCCTGACAGGCATTTTGAACACTTCTGCGAAATGACAGAATTCCGGTGGACTGAATCCGTGAATATTTATTCGTGGATACCTTTTACGGATGTATTCTAGTAGGGTGAGATAATAGTCGATTCCCAGCTTTGGGTGGTGCCCCCCCTGCAAAAGAACTTGTACCCCTCCAATAGCATCTAGTTCAGACAGCTTGTGATCAATTTCCTCCCAAGAGAGTATGTAACGGTCCTTGTTCCTCTCCGTGCGATAGAATGCACAAAACTTGCAATGAACGTTACAAACGTTAGTGTAATTGACGTTTCGATCAACGATATAAGTCACAATTTTGTCCTCGGGCCCTTCGCCGCTATAGCTCCCTGACTTGGCAAGGCGCTTTCTGGCATCAGCAAGGCCGCCTAGTATGCTGAGTGGCAGCCCATAAAGCAGCCGCACCTCTCTTGGGCAAATACGCCTCCCATCTAACACTTTACCGATGATGTAGTTTGCAGTGTAGCTCATCTAAAGACAATTCATACTCTAATGGTAAGAGGGCCATCCATCGCGGTTGCCTCACTGTGATAGCCCAATAGACCAAAGACGACGCAATTCCATAGTTGCATTTCAACCGATAGCTTATTTTATTTTAACCGTGGCTGTGACTGCAGCTGGAACCTCTGCAGGGCTCCTTGTAGAGTCGGTGGGGAGGAATAGTGCTTCATAGTTCGAAGCCGCCATCCCCTTTCTCCCCCTATAATTCATTTCCCTTCCGCGGTCCCATTGTTTGTTAGGACAGTCCTTCCAAACTTGGCCAGGACGGGCACACAATGAAGGCGTGCCGTGCGGCATGCGTGTGACTACCAAGACTCGATGCTTAACGGGAGATGCAAGTTTCATGGAAGCTTCTCCGGGAATCATATGAACATTTCTTTCGAGATAGTAGGGGGCAACTACTCGGTTTTCTTCCTATCCACTTTAGCGCTAGACGCTTGCCAACTCGGGATAAGGACTACGCCAGTATTGTGCTTCTGCCTTTCTATCTGCCCTGCATGGATTCGAACCATGAGTAACGCCTCCAAAGGGCGCTGTGTTACCATTACACCACAGGGCAAAAAACTATTGGAGGGCGGTCATTCCGCCAGGCTCTTCCTTTCATCTTTCCATCGGACGACGACAAGTCCCCAGCATACTCGTTTTACTATGTAAATGTTACCGGATTTATCTTCTTAAGCTCCTTAGACCGGTTTCGTGGGCAGTCCTCTTTGTATACTACTAGCTGGGCAGGTCACCAAGTGCTTGGATTTTACGCAAGTAACTTGGCAGAATGGAGAGCTGTGCACGATATTTTGCGATAGTACGGCGTGTAGCTAGAAGTCCCTTCTTTCTTAAGAGGGCAACTATCTCTTGATCGCGCAGGGGGTTACATCGATCCTCTCCAGCGATTATTCTCAGGATCTCCTCCCGCACACCTTCGCTGCTAATGGAACCACCGCTCTTGACCTGATATCCGGAAGTGAAAAAGCGCCTCATCTCAAGGATCCCGTAGGGAGTGTCCATATATTTTCCGGAAATCGCCCGACTAACGGTAGTTTCGTGGACTCCTATTGCTTTGGCTACCTCCTCCATAGTCATAGGATATAGGCCGGTAAAGCCCTCTTCAAAAAATTTTTGTTGACGGTGGACAATTTGCTCAGCAGTGCCCAGAATGGTGCGTTGCCTTTTTTGGAGGCTGTGGATAAGGAAGAGACCAGCTCGGATCTTTTTCCGGACATATTCCCCCACCTCCCCATCGCTTTTCTCTCGCAAGAGTAGTTCCCTATAAAGAGAACTGATTCGTAGGCGCGGCAGGCCCGAGTTGCAAAGAGCAGGATGGTACTTGCCATCCTTCTCCTTATATATGGTAACCTCCGCTCTTGTAAGTGGTTCAGCAGCGTCT
Source organism: Candidatus Xiphinematobacter sp. (assembly GCA_016766635.1). NCBI lineage: Bacteria > Pseudomonadati > Verrucomicrobiota > Spartobacteria > Candidatus Xiphinematobacter > Candidatus Xiphinematobacter sp. The sequence goes on along the minus strand of CP068473.1, from coordinate 608,512 downwards.
TCCAATACCCTTCCTGGCTTAGGGTGTAACTGAGCAATACGATCAGCCGCTCGACGCACTTGCGCAGGAGGCACTTGGAGTGTCCTGGCAATTTCGTTGAACTTGCGATGTGCCAGTTGGTTTAGGCACAACTCGACGATTCTACTTTCTAAGCGAGTTCCTTGCCCTTGACGCCTGAGTTGTAAGAGAAGACACTCCTGCAAATTGCGTGCCGCTATTCCAGCTGGATCCAGGTTCTGAACTTTTCGCAACACAGCTTCTACATCTCCCAGATGTACCTTTGCCAGACTGGCAATTTCCTCGACGGAGGCTTCTAAATACCCTGCCTCATTTAGACAGCCCACAATTAGTAGCGCAATACGGATATCTCCTGCCTTTGCCCCCATTAGTACAACCTGATCCCTCAAGGAACTCTGTAGCGTACCGGCCTCTGCTAAAGAGTGAATCAAATGATGATGACGCTCTCCTCTTTGGGAAGAGAAGTCGGATTGTACAAAATAGGTATCCCATTCCTCTTGAAGTGAAAGAGGCTCCTCTCCCAGTAGGGGAAAATCCCTTGAGGAGGTCACCTCTTCCAGAACGGGGTTTGCCCACATTTCGTTTTCTACCAGCTGTCTCAGTTCACTAAGTGGTGCCTGAAGAATCCGGAGGCTCTGTTGCATAAGTGGAGAAGGAGCCTGTTTTATAGAGAGGGTGTGTGTTTGTTCTATTCCAAGCATACAAGCACAAAAGCACAAGCCGACGGGTCGGATATTTCCTCAGCTAAGTTCCACATCAATTTCCCCTGGGAGGGGAAAGCTACTTTCCAACAAGCAGAAAGAAACTTACAATGCGGAACTTGTATTCTGATGTCTTCTAATACTAATGTCTGACGTTGCTTCACTTCGACCAATTCAGCAAGCCAACTTTTCCTCCTCGGGCCTGCAAAAAAGAGGTATCTTTCAGGGGATGACTGTTGAAATGGGGACTGTGCAAGATATCACGGAGGATATCAGTTTCAGTTTACAGGACACTCCTTTGGGGCTTGAGGTTTTAGGACTTAAGGTAGAACGGCACCACCAGGAGGGACGAAGAGCTATTTTTCAAGACCAAGCTAGTCAGCTGTTTGAGAGCGCGAAAGAGGCAATCGCACAGATGCTTGGCGATTTTTCTGGCGTATACAGTGCAGCATTCCGCAATTTCTTTCTTGAGTTAAAGTCTCTTCAGAAAAAGAGGGGTTACAGCCCCTCTGATATTCGGGAACTGAGCGAACAAATATTCGATGATCCCTCTGTGGAGCATGCAGCCGTTCTCGCCGCTGCGCAAATGGAGAATGGTATGGCAGAGGGGAATGACATGGAGCAGATGCTCCGGCAATTTGCCCAGGTCCTTGTGGAAGAAAACGGAACTTCTATTCGTGCTGGGTATAACGTTAACTCCACCATCACGCTCTTTGCTGGAGAACAAGTTGAGCGCTTCCGCACGCTACGTGAAATATACCGGTCCGTGCTACTTTCTGATATGAGTGAGGAGGAAATCTACAACTTTGTCGTGCACACATTGCCCACGCGATTCCATTTCTCCACTTAGACCTACAAAATCTAGACAGCAGAGAGAGAAAGGCAGAAATAGGAACAGATCACTGCCCTCAGGGGGGTACATCCGAGATAAAAGGCGGATTCGGCTGTAGATTAGCCCCTTAGCCCTCTGCTCTACTTGCCCAAAGAGCTCGTACGGTGGAACAAAAAACGGCGCAACCAAAAAGAATAGGGTCTCAGAAATTCCTTGAAGAAGACGCTACCTTAGGATCCATTTACGCATCCATGGATTTTCTTCTTGACGCCCTGGCAGAGGATTTAAATAGACCGGTTCCCAGTAAGGAACCTGCCTTCCTCTACATGCTCAATGATCGCATATGTCTCGTCCGTTCCTTAGTCAAGGAACTTGAATGTACCAAACGTCTCTTGACTACCATCGATCGGGATTTCTTGGGAGAAAATTCTGCAACTCCTCTGAGAGGAACAGAATTAGATCGTGCAGATGCTTTGTTGCAGACACTCCTCAAAATGCTGAGTCGAGACACACCTACGGCGGAAGGGTGTCACGAACTGGCGAACCAGGCGCAGGTTCCTCCTTCCCCGCAAGCTCACATCTACTTTTTCACCAAGCTCTATCAGCAGGTCCATGATTTTCCCATGAGACTGTTCCGAGCTCCAGAACAACGAGAGGACATGCTTCACGCCATTCAGGATGCCCTCGACAACGCCGTCATTCTAGAAGGATAACGGAGCCGGGCGCAAACTTTCCCACTCTGCCTTCTCATGGAACAAGCGCTAAGAGACTTTGGAGCTCTGTTGGGGCTATCCAACTTGGTGCTCCCCCCCGGGAAGTCTATGCGTCTGCGCATAGAACCTCTGGGAGAGCTCGACCTCTCCCACAAGAACGGCTACCTCCTGATGCGGCTAGGTAAGACCCAATGCCCCCCCAGCAAGGAGATCCTCCTGGAGCTCCTTAGTGCAACCCACTTCTATTCCCTCCCTGAGGAGACCATACGAGTCTGGATACAAAACCCAGACCGCTTCGGGGTCGGGCTTCTCTTTTCCCAGCGAGAAGCCACCGCTCATTGCCTTTACCAAGGACTGGAGCTTCTAGGTAAGGTATTCAGGAGAGTATGTCCACCGTAATAACTTTGCTCAGACATGTCAAGAAGGGCCCTGCCTTCGGAGACAATCCGAGAGGGAATTTCCATTCTGATGGAGACGCCCCCAAGGCTTATGGAACAGGCGTGTCTAGGAACCATCTCTGCACACTCCCCCTCATTGAGGGGGGATAATCCAGGAGGCATGCAGAGATTCTGCAGAAGATTCTCTATAGAAAAGTGCCTTTAAGTAACGGAAATAACGGAAAGAAAATACGGGAAGAGCGCATCCCCCCATGCACGCACGCTTAGCATAACACGAACATCCACATGGAAAAGCCGCTAACCTTTTTGATTAGATCTCTTTAGATCTCTTCATCTGAACCGAGGAATGTCCACAAGAGCAAAGCAAAACCTTCTACCTGCGGCCCGCCGTGGGGCTAAAAAGGAGATCCCCATTACAGCCATGTCCCATCTCTATCGTTTTTTTCGATGGCCTCTTCTGTAGGCAAACTGCTTTCCAAGGGAGCAACCAAGAGGGCTTGTGATTACTTTTTTACTTTCTCTAGCAAGAACCCATTGCCCTAACCACCCGGTCCTCTCCGGTCAGGCACCTACCGCGCTTGATCACGAACTCCTTAATGAGAGGCTCTAGCTCCATCCAGTTCTCCACAGAATACCACATCCCTCCCTTATGAAAGAGTTCTTGAAAAAGGTGCACTCCCTTGTACTAAGAAATCAGCGGCGCTACAGCGACATCTACATTGCCGCCATCATTATCTGCATCGTCCTACTGCTAGTAGTGCCGGTGCCCGCGTGGTTATTGGACACGCTAATCACGCTGAACCTCATGCTCTCTGTGATACTCTTAATGATGGCCATCTATGTCCCTGGGGTCCTATCATTCTCCACGTTCCCCAGCATTCTACTCATCACGACGCTATTTCGGCTAGCAATTAATATTACTTCAACTCGAATGATCCTCATGGAGGCTTCTGCTGGAGAGATTATCTTTACCTTCGGCAACTTTGTGGTTGGAGGGAATTTTGTAGTGGGTGCGGTCTTGTTTCTGATCCTGCTTATTATCCAGTTCATCGTTATTACTAAGGGAGCGGAACGGGTGGCAGAGGTAGCAGCACGGTTTACTCTAGACGCCATGCCTGGCAAGCAGATGAGCATTGATGCTGATATGCGTGCAGGTGTTATTGATATTCGAGAAGCACAGCATAGGCGTGGGGTCCTGGAAAAGGAAAGTCAACTATTTGGGGCTATGGATGGCGCCATGAAGTTTGTCAAGGGAGATGCTATCGCCTCACTTATTATTGTTGCTATCAATATTACTGCTGGCATCTGTATCGGGGTGTTCCAAAACGGCCTGGCGGTAAGCCAGGCGATTACTACTTATTCCGTATTGACCATCGGGGATGGTCTTATTTCTCAAATTCCAGCACTACTTATTTCCATCACGGCTGGCATGATCACTACACGAGTCAGTTCAGACGAACGCAGCGGTTTGGGAACTGACATTTTTAAACAAATATCTGCGGTACCAAAAGCTGTGATCATTGGTGGAGTCATACTGGGCGGTTTCTCGATGATTCCCGGATTTCCCAAGCTGCAATTTGTCGTAATCTCGGTCGCCGTCACCACCCTAGGCATCGCTCTGCAGCGCGGCCTTGTCAAGGCTAGGCCGACAGCGCTTGCCATGCAGAGGCAACTTCCGCGCGCTTCCTCTTCCCAAGTGGAAGACCGAGAAGACGATGAATCTATATTCCCTACAGGGATATTGGTGGACATCGACCAGGACATTCAACGGCAGATTGCACCACGAGAATTTAGTGCCGAGTTTGCCAAAGTGCACAGGGCACTCCACACTGAGCTAGGAGTGCCATTTCCTGAGATTCATTTTCGTTTTAAGCAGCTCCACAGCTCCTCATACCAGATCCTTCTGCAGGAGGTACCAGTAAGCAGGGGCATTTTGCAACCGGAAAGCCTCTATGTTCATGCAGATTTACCCGGGCTGCATGGTTTAGGTATCGATTCTACCCCCGTTGTAGAGCCGGTCGATCAGCGCCCGGCTAGCTGGGTTCCAAAAACATTCCTCCATAGTCTACAACAGCCAGATATTGCATTTATGAAGCCATCAGAGCTCCTCGCCTATCACGTCTCCCTCATGTTGCGTAAACATGCGTGGGAGTTTCTCGGCTTACAAGAGACACGCACTCTCCTCAATAAGATGGAAAAAGAATATGGCGAAGTAACACGTGAGATTCAACGGGTGGTACCAATACAAAAAATCACTGAAGTACTCCAACGACTGGTACAGGAAGGAATTTCTATCCGCAATTTAAATACAATTTTCCACGCCTTAGTGGAGTGGGGTAGCAGGGAAAAAGATCCCGCATTACTGGTTGAGTACGTCCGCATCGCCCTCCGCCGTTACATTACTTACCATTTTAGCAGAGGGAAAAACATTCTTGCTGCCTACTTAATTGAACCCAAAATAGAAGAGGAAATTCGTAAGGCGATCCGACAGACCTCAAGCGGGAGTTTTCTCGCCCTGGATCCGGCTATGGCGCTCGACATCGCAAATGCAGCGAAAAACCTAATGGGCGGGACGACCCATTCAGACAACGTCTTACCTGTCATCCTAACATCTATGGACATCCGACGCCACACGAGGAAGCTGTTGGAAGCCGACCTTCCGACTGTTCCCATTCTTTCGCATCAGGAACTTACTGAAGAGGTCCAGATTCGCCCCCTGGGGAAGATTGGCTAGAACGAGGCTTCCAAACCCTGGCTACATTCCTAATCGGCAGAGCAAGTCGTCTGAAAGCAACTGCAGCCCAATGAAAAACTCACCAAATTCCGCATATTCTGCACTGACCGAATCGAATCGCATCTCATAAACAATCTCCTTAACATCCGATACAGTATGCGCAAAAAGAGTAACCCCCCACTCCATATCGTCCAAACCAGTTGAGCCGGTAATTAATTGCCGTACCCTCCCTGTATATGTCCTGCCCAGACGTGCATGTCCAGCCATGAGCCTCTTCCTCATTACAAAGTCTAGTGCATACCAGTTCTTTGAAGGGTGTCGCCGTTTAGACATTGGGTAAAAACAGACCACTGGCCAATCAGGTAAACAAGGGTAGAGACGATCTCGCGAATATTTTGTCATCCGGCTGCGGAAGTCTGCTAATTTTACCTCTAGCCTTTGGCAATGAGCTTCTGAGTTTCCCTTCCTCCTTAAGTCCACCATATATTCCGTTTCGGTTGTTGTATACTCACTTAGTTCAGTTATTGATAGCCAACTCAGTATGGGTTCCATAATCTGAGGGCCGAGCGATCTTGTAAGTTGCTTGGTAAAGCAATCCACCATGTGAAGATCAGGAGAAATGAGGATAAAACCCATATCGGCCTTAGATCCCACCATGCTCATCGTGAGCAACTGGGTGTTTGACTCTGAGCGAATCCTCTGTACTACGGATAAGAAATGCTCTCGGGCCTCCGCACGCTCTTGTTTCGTCAGAGACTCCCATCGAGCATAGTTCATCCGACAAAACGAATGCAGAACATGCCATCCTTCCTTGGGCACGATAGGAGAACGTATTGTTTGCTTATGGAGATCTATCATTCGGACTTGGGAAAAAATCCGGTCAGGTTTATGGAAAAATAGACGGTAATGCTTGCTTATTTATCTATTTTGGGCTTACCCTTCCAGGCAATACTTTTTTTCCACGTCTAGCGACATCTAAAATGGCTGACTTTAACAATAGGTACCCGGAAAATGTTTCCGGAAGGTTTTACGTAGACGATCAATGCATTGACTGTGATCTGTGTCGGGAGACCGCTCCCGCTAATTTTAGGCGTAATGATGATGAGGGACATTCCTTCGTCTACAAGCAGCCAGAAACAACCGAAGAGATTGAGCTTTGCCAGCAGGCATTGGAAGGTTGTCCGGTGGAGGCTATTGGAGACTCTGAGACGTAGAAGGTGCTTATACGGCTGCGACAAAATAACTTAAAGAGGCAGGAGGGTGGTCTACGAGACGTGGAAGTGGTTGGTGGATTGCAGCCGCGTGAGCGTCGTGGGCTTCGTGTGGTTCCCGAGCAGCGCGGATACTTACAGGGGTCGAAGGGGTCGACAAGTGGGAGGGGACGTCCAAAAACTCTGCATACAATAGGAGAAGCGCTTGAAGTACTGTTCCAGAAGCTGGAGTTGGATAAGCACCTGCGGGATAGGTGCCTGCGTGAGGAGGCGGTTTTCAGGTCTTGGCAAGAGATGGTGGGAGGGTTTTTTGCTAATTATTCCACGCCCCTACGTCTGAGAGCAGGTATCTTGTATGTCCGAGTTCATCAGCCTTCCATCCGCTACGAGCTAGATCGCACTTGGAAGTCTCAGCTTCTCACAAAGCTGCAAGGAAAGTTTGGTAGGAGGCTTATTCGTGAGATACGTTTCTAAAAAAATCATCCCTGCGCGTTCTGGCAGAGAGGAAACTTATGAACTCCCTCTCCTACAATGACAATGGGGTAGGGAATAAGACGGAGGGGCGCCCTGAGCTCGGAAGAGGTGGCTGCACTGATTTGCGTGATTTGCGCGTGGGATTTGAATTTGGGATTCTGGTTTCCCTATGTTAGGGGAGGACGTCATTCAGATTCGTGGGCTTTCTGTCTGTACCTGTATTGGGACAACCAGGGAGGAACGCCTCTGCCCACAGCATCTTTTGCTCGACCTTCAGATACAACCTCAAAGTCCCCCTGCCGAGAAAGGTACCGAGCCGTTTGTCGACTATAGCGCCCTTACACAAAGAGTTCGAAGCCTGTGCGCTGTAGGCCAATGGAGGCTGATGGAGACCCTTGCGGCAGAAGTCACCGACGTACTGCTACTGGAATTTCCAATTCGAAGGCTTACTCTCCGTGTCCGCAAGTTCATTCTTCCTTATACTGAGTTTGTTGCTGTTCAAACCACACGGGGAAGACAGGAAGGACCAGGACCACGAGGGAGGTGAAACGTTGACTTGAAAAAGTTAAGCATTGCTCTAGGGTGGGACTTTTGACACGCGGGTGTAACTCAGCTGGTAGAGTGCAACCTTGCCAAGGTTGATGTCGAGGGTTCGAGCCCCTTCACCCGCTCCAGTTCGACTTATGTCCAACGGCTCCTTTCTCAGAGAGGACTGTGGAGAAGGAAAACGGGAGGCTCAGACTATGTATTGTCTGGCACACGCCGCGGGCCTCGATTAAGAGACTGGATTTTTGCCACCCTTAGCGTGGCGTCTTCGTTTTAGTCGAAGTTGTGCGACGGATTTTTCAAGGCTTGCACGAACAAACACCAGTTCCTCCTCTTTCATATGTCCTTCCCGCATAGCTGCTTCTGCACGGTGAACTGCTTCCTCTACCTTTTTCTCATCAATATTTTCCTCGGAGACGGCAAGGTCAGTTAGAACTGATACCCGATTTGGTAGTATTTCTGCGAAACCCTCCCCAACTGCCAGTCGGCTCTCCATGTCATCTCTTCGGAAGCACAACTCCCCTGGGATAATTTCTGTCAACAGGGGACAGTGTCCTGGCAAAATCCCAAGTTCACCTTCTGCTCCTGGGATAACCACTGCTTCCACTTCCCCGGAGAAAACACGTTCAGAGGGAGTAACAAGCTCGAGCAATAGTTTGTCCATGCCTTCTATTTAACTTGTTCAATGTTTCCCTTCATGTAGAAGCTGCTTTCCGGCACACTATCCAAGTTGCCATCCAAGATCTCTCTAAATCCACGAACTGTTTCCGCAATAGGAACGTACTGACCCGAAATTCCCGTAAAGACTTCTGCTACGCGGAATGGCTGACTAAGAAACCGCTGGATCTTCCTAGCACGGGAAACCAGTAGCTTATCCTCGGGAGTAAGCTCGTCTATTCCCAGGATGGAGATAATGTCCTGCAGGTCCTTGTAGCGCTGCAGAGTGTGCTGCACGCGATGCGCTACGGAATAGTGCTCCCCTCCGACGATCTCGGGTGCTAGTACACTGGACGTAGAAGCTAGGGGATCAACGGCCGGATAAATTCCCAACTCTGCAATTGATCGTTCCAGCACGATGGTAGAGTCCAAATGTGCAAAGGTGTTAGCCGGGGCAGGATCTGTTAGATCGTCTGCAGGTACGTAAACTGCCTGAAAAGAAGTAATAGATCCTTTTTTGGTGGAAGTAATACGTTCCTGCAGGGCCCCCATTTCCGCAGCAAGGGTTGGTTGATATCCAACAGCCGAGGGAGTACGCCCTAAGAGGGCTGATACTTCAGATCCTGCTTGGGAAAATCTAAAAATATTGTCAATAAACAGGAGCACATCCTGACTTTGTTCATCCCGGAAAAACTCCGCTATCGAAAGCGCACTTAATGCCACGCGTAAACGTGCCCCTGGGGGTTCATTCATTTGGCCGTAGACGAGTGCCACTTTCGATTTGCTCGGCTCTTCCCGTACAATGACCCCAGCTGCCAGCATTTCATTATAAAGATCATTTCCCTCTCGGGTTCGCTCGCCAACCCCAGCAAATACCGAGTGCCCCCCATGCCCCTTAGCGATGTTATTGATAAGCTCCATAATTACAACGGTCTTCCCTACACCAGCGCCCCCAAACGCACCAACTTTACCCCCCTTTGTAAAGGGACATATCAGGTCAATGACTTTAATGCCTGTTTCAAGAATATCGATCTTGGTACTCTGATCGAGAAGCGAAGGGGCCGAACGATGAATGGAATAACTCTTCTCCGTCAAGATGGGTCCTTGTCCGTCCACTGGTTCTCCAATCACATTCAGGATACGGCCTAAAACTCCAGGGCCCACCGGTACAGAAATGGGGGTTTCTGTGTTGAAAACCTCCTCTCCTCGCCCTAATCCCTCCGTCGAGGACATTGCAATGGTCCGAACCCAATGCATTCCAAGATACTGCTGGACTTCTAAGACCACCCGGTAGCGATTACCTTGCGATATGCGAATTATCTCCAAAGCATCGTAAATCTTCGGCAGCGGTCCCTGGGCAGGATCAAATTCTACATCCACAATCGGTCCGATCACCTGAACAATTTTTCCTATACTCATAAGCTCTTGATAAAGGGACTATTCTGTCGCCAACTGGGCGGTAGAGATCTCAAGAAGCTCTGTAGTAATAGCCGCTTGGCGCACTTTGTTGTATTCAAGCGTCAAGTCCTCAATGAGTTGATGAGCATTGTCAGTAGCACTTTTCATTGCCACCACCCGTGCGCTATGCTCAGAAGCACGGGCATCTAATATCCTCTGGTAAACCTCAAAATGGACACAATAGGGAAGGATGGCGTCCAGCACTTTATTAGGAGAAGGTTCAAAAAGAAAAAGACCTCCGCCGTTTTCGGAGGAAGCTTCCGGCCATTCTATGGCAACTCTCTCTTTGCTATAATAATTGGACAGAGGAAGAAGAACTAACTTTCTTGGCTGTTGGGTAAGGGTGTTAACAAACTTCGGGAAGAGGATACTGACTTTACTGACTTCGGTGGAGACGAATTTTTCAATCATGAATTTTGAAATGGTCTTAGTTTGTAAAAAAGAGGGACTGTCTGGCAGTGGAAACTCCGCGACGAGACGTCGTCCCGTACGGCCTAGAAATTGACTGCCCTTCTTTCCCACGGAAATGAATTGTGTCACTTCTCTGTTAAGGGCCATAGCCTCACGAAACAGATTAGTATTTAGAGCACCACATAGCCCCTTATCTGTAGACAGGACTAGGACTAGTTCCTTGTTTAGGTCACGCTGAGCCAACAGTGGATGGTAGGAAGAGTTGGTGTCTTTTTCGGTAAGGCGTTCCAGCATACGGCTGAGGAGCGATGCATAGGGGCGCCCTTCGGTGACTCTCTCTTGCGCCTTGCGCATTTTGGAGGCTGCTACCAGCTGCATCGCCCTGGTAACTTGTGAGGTGTTCTTAACTGACTTAATTCGCTGCCGAATTTCTCGTGTACCTGGCATAAGGGAAGAGGTAGCTTATGGGAAAAGCTGGGCAAATTCCTTCATGGCACGATTTAATTCCTCTTCGAGTGTGTCATCGATCACTTGGTCTGCTATAGAGATTTTTTCTACCAACGCATCCTTTCTGGAATTCATGAATTCGATGAGTCTAGCACTATGCTCGTTGATTTGGTCTACTGCCAAGGTATCCAAAAATCCGTTTTTTGCTACCCAGAGGAGAATTACCTGGTGGGGAAGACTGATCAAGGAATGTTGGCGTTGTTTAAAGAGCTCCACAATGCGCTGGCCACGATTTAGTTGTAGGCGGGTTTTTGCATCTAGATCCGACCCGAACTGTGCGAAGGCAGCCAACTCACGAAATTGAGCAAGATCTCCCCTGATTGTTCCAGCAACTTGTTTCATCGCTTTTACCTGAGCCGCGGAACCCACACGGGAGACGGAAAGACCCACAGAAACAGCCGGGCGAATGCCTTGATAGAAGAGCTCGGTCTCTAAGTAAATTTGGCCATCAGTAATCGAAATAACGTTTGTTGGAATATACGCTGAGACATCACCAGCTTGTGTCTCGATAATCGGTAAGGCAGTCAATGAGCCGCTCCCCACTTCTGTGTTAAGGCGCGCGGAACGCTCTAAAAGGCGGCTGTGCAGATAAAAGATGTCTCCCGGAAAAGCCTCCCTTCCCGATGGCCTTTTTAGCAGAAGAGAAATTTGGCGATAGGCGACAGCGTGCTTGGAAAGATCATCGAACACAACCAGAGCATCCCTACCGCTTTCCATAAACCACTCTCCCATGCTCATCCCAGCAAACGGGGCAATGTATTGAGCGGTTGCACTCTCAGAAGCGGTAGCACAGACAACGATAGTGTAGCGCAGAGCGTCTCTCGCTTCTAGGATAGAGACGACCCGGGCAATGCTAGCGTTCTTCTGCCCAATTGCGACGTAAACGCTGTAAACGGGCCTAAAATTTGGGTCGTTGGCACTAGCTTGATTAAGTGCAGCCTGATTGAGAATCGTGTCCAAAGCAATTGTAGTCTTTCCAGTAGACCGGTCTCCAATAATTAGCTGACGTTGGCCGCGCCCAATCGGTGTCATCGCGTCGATAGAAACAATGCCGGTGTGCAAAGACTGAGTAACCGGCCGCCGTTGGATAATGCTAGGAGCGTTACGCTCCAAAGAATAGAACTCCTCGGTTGGGATAGGCCCCTTTCCATCGATGGGTGTGCCTAGGGCGTTTACCACACGCCCCAAAAGAGCTAACCCAACAGGTACCTGGAGCAATTTTCCAGTGCAGCGGGCTTCATCGCCTTCACGAATACTTGTGTAATCACCCAGTATGATTGCACCAATGCTGGTTTCTTCTAGATTAAGAGCTAGGCCGATCTCCCCCCGGGGAAACTCAAGCATCTCGTTGAGCACAACCTTACTTAATCCCTCAATCTGTGCAACCCCATCACCGATCTCTTGCACTACCCCCACATGGGTCCGTGCTGCGCCTACAGCCTTGACGCCTTCGATCTTTGCTTCTATCTCCTGCAAAATTCTACTCATAGCACCTCCCAAATGGTGACTAAACCGCAATCCCCTTTACGAGAAGAGATAAAAAGGTAGAGCAAGGAGCGGTTAAGCATCTTCTAGAAGAAAGGAAGAAACACGCCCCAGATAGCTCAGGATTGTACCGTCCCATACCTCACTGCCAATCTGAATACGTAAGCCCCCCAATATCTCGGCGCTATCCTCGAACTGTACCTCCAACTCCTCGTTAAAAAAGGACACAAGCCTCCCCCTAACGAGTGCTTTCTCCCTGGTAGAAAGAGGCACTGCGCTCTGTACTCTAGCTTGACTACCAGCAAGCTTTAAGCGAATTCGCCGCGCCAGTTCACGCAAGATTTGCAGACATTGAGGCTGTTTCCCATTTATCTTCCCATTTACCAAAGCATCTAACACCGTAATGACGGAACCCTCCACTACTCTTCCACGGTCCAAACACAGAAGAAAGAGCTTTCTAGAAAAGATACGACCTGTCTTCTTTAATTTCACGGCGAGAGGCCATTTAAGCTTTAGCTAGTCACTGCACGCAATACTTCCGCAGACAAACGTTTTCGATCTTTCTCAGTTAGTACCCTGCCTATAACCTTAGCAGTCGTCTTTACTACTAAGGCGGCTATCTGCGCCTGGACTTCGCTTATCATCTTTGCACGTTCGTTGGCAATAGATTCCTCTGCTCGTACAATCATTAATTCGGCCCTCTGTTTTGTTTGCTGCAGTTCTCTTTGTGTCTGAGCTTTGGATGCTGCCCGCGCCTCCCTGAAAAGGATTTGTGCTTCCTCGTTGGCTTTACGAAGAATTACCTGGCGACGAAGTTCGGCCTCAGCCAGGAGGCTTTTTGCCCTCTCCGCATTTAGTTTAGACTCTTCGATAAGCCTCTGCCGCTCGGCCAACATTCCAAGCACAGGCTTAAAGGCGAGCCGATGCAGAACAAAGTAGGCGGTCAAAAAAAGAACAACCTGTGCCGTAAAGTGAGGCCAGTCCACCCCGAACTGCTTAAGGACATGGCCAGCCACACTCATGGGTCCAGGGAGATCCCTACAAGGGAAGAAACACAACACCGTAACGGGACATCCCCCGGTGCCTAAAACTGAAAGAGAAATGCGTAGGAGTACTCACTAGCGTCCTTGGAAAGCCAAAATCAAAGCATATATAGCAATAGATTCTGCTAGTGCAATTCCTAGAATACCGAGCGCCAGCACGCGTCCAAAAGTCCCTGGATTACGTCCAACAGCCTCCACCATTTTGGCACCAATCCAGCCGATTCCCAACGCTGCTCCAGCTCCTGCCATGCCTAGTGTAAGACTGCCAGTGAGTCCGGAGGTGGTAACTGCTTCTGCAAGAATTTGAGTTAACATGGGATTCCGATATCCTAAGGGGGAGATTTACGGATTTCAAGCGGTTTAGAACACCTTGAAAATGAAAAAACAGGCCTATACGGAAGAGTTATGGGAATTCCTTCCAGTAGAAGGAAATTAACTGTGTCATTGTGAGTGGACCGCAGAAAGCTGAATATATACCGTAACGAGGAGCATAAAGACTATGGCCTGGAGAAATCCGATCAGAAGTTCCAAAAAGTAAAAGGGGATCGGTACTATTACACTCATTAGGGCAGATATCCACCGTGAGAAACCAAGGCTATTTCCCAAGTCCGTCATGGTGTGCATCAAGATTTCTCCCGCATAAACGTTGCCATAAAGGCGTAATGACAAAGACACGGGGCGGACAAGGATAGAAACGACCTCTAGGACGCCGACAAAGAGAAAAATGGGGGCCAACATGAGGGAAAGTGCTCCCTTAACGCCACCTTTCACCCCAAAGAGTTCCCTGACAAGGCCAACAAAACCTACCTCCTGGACAGTCCATAGAAGCCAAAAGCACATTGCCACCGCAGCCAATCCGAGCGTCATATTTAAGTCTGCCGTAGTTGGTCGGAGCAGAGGAATTTCTACTTCGCTCACGGTTAAAAAACCTGCCCTAGGCCCCCATCCAACACTACCAATGCCGGGCAGCAGGCTAAACCAATTTGAGAAAAGGATAAAGAGAAACAGTGCAGCAAGAAGTCCAAAAGTCTTCTTTGCCATGCGTTTGCCAATAATTTCCTCAATGACATTGAGAGTGGCCTCCACTATCAGCTCAAAAAAGTTCTGCATCCCTCCGGGAATTGTACGCAGCCTGGTAGTAGATCGCCAGGCAAACAAAAGTACCAATCCGGTAACTAGGACAGAAACCAAGATAGAATTACTAATCCAGGCAGTGAAACTCAGTGATTCCGCTGGAAAGAACCAGTAGGCGGATTCCGCTTTCAACGGAAAAGCAGCTAGGACCGATGTGCAGAAAGCCATTGTGCTTTATTACCCCAAAGCTAGATTGTTGCTCTCTGCTCTTTGCTAGCAGAGCGCACAGCATAGGGCGACTGCGATGTATCGGTCATTTATTTGAAAATGGCAAACGTTATCGTATAACGTGCATGCAATGTGTAATGCAGGATTCATTCTGGTTATGTATGGTCAGGTTATAGGCAGCTTATGGTTACATTGGCGGCGCCACGGCGCGCGTGACAAAAACCCGCCCTGGCCCATTCGACAGCAAGCACATAGGATGCAAGCTGAACAGGTTTACTGTGCCCGACAGGCTCACCTCTCGGTGCTTCCCTCACACCATTTTTTCTGAGGGGGCTTTGCTTTGCGAAAAACCAAAAGGATAAAAAAGGAAAGGATCCACAAAAACACTGAGAAACCAAGCGAAGGACTCCCTCTCGCCACAGCCCCGCCAGAGCCGTCTCCAGAAAGGCAGCAAATAAAAGCAATTGACACCCAAGCCCCCCTCACAATGATATGGCGACATGAATCTCAACAGCCTCGCCACCGACGTAAAAGACCCCATCCACCAAACGAAGAAAAACATACTCACTAGCGAGGTAGAAATCAAGGGCACCCTTCACTTTAAAGGTGAGCTAATCTTTGATGGAAAAATTGAAGGTGAAATTGTTTCAGAAGGAGATCTGATTCTAGGAAAAAATTCTTTCATCAAAGGCGAGGTAAGAGTCAAAGCAGCCATCATCCATGGGACTGTAATGGGAAATATCACTGTAACTGAGAAATGCGAACTGAAGTCCAGTTCTCAGCTCACCGGTGATCTCGTAGCCGCGCGCATGCAGATCGAAGAGGGGGCCACATTTGTAGGGAAATCGGAAGTGAGTCCTAATAAGTCTAGGAAGCCCACTGAGAAATCTGGGAAAAGTGTCGAAAAACTGGCAGAGAGATCTGCAGATCTCCCCAGAGCTATCGCCGCTAACGCTTCCCACACAACTACAAGACTCGCGTCGTAAAACTGGTCATCCTCTTTGATCCAAGATCCCTAGTGCGATTCCCGCAACCCATCCTACAGCAAGAGCGAGTTTTCACTGCCTTACTGTGTACACCAACGAAACACCATATGCACTTCACCGTTGGTAACTATCATGTCTTCTGTTTAGTATCAGGACTTTCTCACCCAGTTCCGGCCTTCTCATGCGAAGCGCCTGAGCTTTTTTGTGGAGGCTCCCTGTCGTTTTTATTCGCGTCATCTTTTCTGCGCCACCTGCCCCCTCATATTCCCTCATATTCTGTCTCGTGCACTGCGATTTACAATTGTGACTGTGAGACTGGTCTCGATCCTCTATTCATGAATGACGATGGAGGAAATCCCCTTAACGTCTATTACCAGTTGGTGCAAGCGCCATAGGATAAATCCACCCTCTCCCCTTGGGCGTGTAGCCTTTTCAAGGCGCATTTGTAGCGCAATTTCTGATACTGGCCAGCCATTTCTCTGTGTTAAGCGCTCCAGGGTGATCCCAGGATAGACGGGGATCCCACGGGGATTCACTTTTGGGCTACGCCACCACTTTAGTAATGCACTAAAACTCCTTGGGCTACCTTCCTCCCAGTATAGCTGGGGGGCAATGTAGTCTACCCACCCGCGGCACATCCAAAGGACTGGATCCGCATATAAACAGTTCAGTTGATCCAAATCCGTCGATACCGTAGGTGGGCTGCCCTTAGTATAGATACCAAATGGGCTAATGCCGAACTTCATGCCAGGCCGCTCTTGGCGAATGAGCACGCTCAGCTTATACACTAGCATGTTGACGTTGTGGCGGCGCCAGTCTCCGACTCCCAGCTGCCCTCCCGAGGTACGATAAGATAGATAGGCACGAGCGTCAGGAAAGGGAGCAGGAGACCAGCTTGGGTATGGGTAAAAGTAGTCGTCCATGTGGATTCCTGCCAGGTCATAGCGGGAAATAAGGTCTTTCACTACTCTCAGTACATGATCTCTAGCTGCGACGCTGGATGGATCCATCCAAAGAAAATTGCCTATTCGTCTTATGCAAGGTGCTAGGGATCGACTAACATGTTTTCTATCGAACGAGTTTGTCGCGTTGGTTGCTACTCGGTAGGGATTAATCCACGCGTGGACAGCAATACCCCGAAGTTTAGCTTCTTTGATGAAGGCTTGAAGCGGGTCGAATCCTGGAGTACGTCCTTGTTTACCGGTCAAGAATCGGCTCCATGGTTCAATAGATGAAGGGTACAGAGCATCACCTTCCGAACGCACTTGTACAAAGATATTGTTTAAGCGGCAGCGTGCGGCTACCTTCACAAGGTGGCGGATTTCTCTGAGCTGCTCAATCGGCGTCATGTTCTTGCGGGAAGGAAAATCCAGATTATAGACCGAAGGAATCCAAGCCCCACGCATTTCAGTAGCCCATGATAGACCGGGACCGTGTGGGGACACGCCTTGGAACAAGATACAGTGCACCATCCCAGTGACGCAAAGCTTCCAAAACAGATGCATACATGACCAGTAAGGCTGGCTGACGCCTAGGAAGAACTTTACCCCTGTGCGGCAGAAATTGGTTGCAGTTTTCAAAAAAGTCAAAAAAAGTGTGCGGCGATCCTTGGCTGGAAGATTCTGGCTTGCAGACGTCCCGTTTCAGCTTAGACTCTTAGGCGTTATGAAATATCGCAAGCTCCCTAGTGGGCTCCGGGTAAGCGAGATTGGCTTTGGGATGTGGACTGTCTCTACAGGTTGGTGGGGTAATTACTCTGACCGGGAGGCCGTGCGGCTTCTTCGAGAAGCTTTCGATCTCGGGATTACTCTTTTCGACGCGGCTGACACTTATGGAAATGGCAGGAGTGAAAACCTCATTCGGCAAGCATTTGGGGCGGAACGTGAGCAAATCGTCATTGCTACCAAGATAGGTTACAATTTCCTTGAACATGGGAATGAACGCCGTGGACAGCGTGAAATCCCGCAGGATTTTAGTGTCGAAGCCATTCGGCAAGCCACGGATGCCGCACTTTGCCGTCTGGGTACAGAAACCATTGATATTCTACAGCTGCATAATATCCACATGGAACAAGTTCATGATGATGCGCTATGGGAAACGCTGGAGGGTTTGCGTTCCCAAGGGAAAATTCGACTCTATGGTGTCTCCCTCGGGCCAGCTATTGGATGGCTGGCAGAGGGCGTCCTGGCGGTCCAGCGCCGTAACCCGGCTGTGCTCCAGCATATCTACAATATCTTGGAGCAGTATCCAGGTACTGTTATTCACCAGGCAGCTCGAGAAAAGAATGCTCAAACTCGTTTTTTTATTCGTGTCCCCCACTCCTCTGGTATGTTAGAGGGGCACTACACAGAAGAAACTGTATTCCAACCTGATGATCACCGGAGTCATCGTCCTAGGAGTTGGCTCGTTAATGGAGTCAAAAAGGTAGAGCAGCTACGCTTTCTAGAGGTGGCGAACCGTACTCTTGCTCAAGCTGCTCTTCTCTGGTTGTTAGCAGAGGACCTAGTTGCCTCTACCCTACCCAACATTTATAATACCGAGCAGCTGCGTGAATTCGCCACCGCCCCAGACTCTCCTCCCCTTACCGCAGAGGAGTTAGAATGTATTCGAAATCTCTCCACCAATAACTTTGGCTTAGAACCAGAGCCAGTGCATTTTAAAGGGACAATGGAAACCATTCCTGTAGCTTGAAGCAGTTTGCTAGGTTAGTCCACAGGGGAATCTGCCACAGGTGGCCCCGTCGCTCTTCCGATGTTCGAATCCCGAGCAGTCCAAAGCTTCTAGTTTTTGACTTCGATGGTACTATCGCCGATACCTTCCAAGCTAGTCTTTGCATTTTTAACGAGATGGCTGCTGAGTTTGGGTACCGTCCGATCCTGAGTGGCGAAGTTGAGATTGCGAGAGAGATGAGTGCCCGCCAACTCATGAAGTACTTGGGCATTTCCACGGTACACCTGCCAAAGATTTCTCTAAGAGGATTTCAGCTACTTTATTCCCGAATTGAGAACATCCTTCCTATCCGTGGTATGCCGGAACTCTTGCACGAGCTTCGGGATCGAGGTATCCCCATGGGAATCCTCACATCCAACTCTGGGGAAAACGTGCGTACCTTTCTTCATCGCAACCGTTTGGAAATTTTCTCATTCACTCACAGCTCATCCCACCTCTTTGGAAAGGGGCACGAAATCAAAACTATCCTCCGTCGCAACCAATTGTCTGCTCAGGAAATCATCTTTGTTGGGGATGAAACTCGTGATGTAGAGGCCGCTCAGCAGGCAAAAGTTCCCATAATCGCGGTTGGCTGGGGATATAGTAGCTATAGGGTATTAAAAGCAAGCAATCCACAGGCTACCATTGAGTGTCCAAGGCGTCTGCTAGAATTTCTTCCTCCGCATAGGGATTTTCTATCTCCCTGATTTTTTGTCCAGAAGTGTAGGGCAAGGCTTAACTGTCTCTTTTGCCGAATCTCACCATTCCAACGCTGCGGGCGCCATTCTACCTCTCCCCCAGGATGTTGGTCAATTTCATCTATCTATGTATGAGGCGTCTTCGTTTGGATTCTCTCCTTGTCAAGCGTGGCCTTTTTGAGTCTAAAGAAAAAGCCCAGCGTGCCATTCTAGCTGGAGATGTACAAACAGAAGGATTCCTTCCAGTTAACATCAAACCAGGTGCGCTCGTTTCCTCAGATGCAACTATAAGCATCAAGACCCGCCAGCGTTATGTGAGTCGCGGGGGAGGGAAGTTGGAGCATGCCCTCAACTATTTTGCGATAGATACCAGCGGTAAAGTCTGCATGGACATAGGTTCCTCAACAGGAGGATTTACTGACTGTCTCTTAAAACGTAACGCTCGGTTGGTTCATGCTGTCGATGTAGGACGGGGTCAGCTCCATTGGAGCTTGCGAAAAGATCCCCGTGTTATTACCCACGAGGGGATCAATGTGCGCTACCTAAAGTGTTCCGACTTCGCAGACATTGCTGAGGTCGTTGTAGTGGATGTCAGCTTCATATCCCTGACATTAATTTTGTTGCCGCTGCTCGGGATACTCACCCCGACAGGTCACGTGATCGTTCTGATCAAGCCACAGTTCGAATTAAACAAGGGGCGAGTAGGAAAGGGTGGTATTGTCCGTGATCCGGCGGCTCACCGGGAAGCCGTAGAGAGGATTCACACTTTCGTTACAGGATTTTGTCATGCTCGATGGAGAGGAATAACAGAATCCCCTATTGCTGGCAGAAAAGGTAATAAGGAATTTTTTGCCCACTTTTGTCCGGCATGATTGGTCTTATTGCTCACATCTCCAAACCGGAGGCGAAGTCATTTTCGCTTATCCAGCGGTTTGTAGAAAACCTGAGAGGAGTTGGGATCAAGCTTTTACTAGAAGAATCCGCAGCCACCGTCATGGGGGAAAAAAGCCATAGCAGTACAGAAAAGATTTCCAGGTGTGAGCTTGTCGTTGTATTCGGAGGAGATGGAACCATCCTGCGAGCTGTCCATCGCATGACACCTCATTTTCCTCCAATATTTGGAATTAACACTGGGTCCTTAGGGTTTCTCACTTGCCTTGGACCACAAGAAATTGGTCGAGCCATTGAGTGCATCATTTGCCGGAGCTTTGTGCTCAGCTATCGTTCGATGCTGTCCCTGGAGATTGAAAGTAAGATCGTTTCACGGCCCACTTTTAATGGGATTGGATTGAACGACATTGTAATCAGCAGAGGATCTCGTTCTCAACTTGTACGCCTCACGGTACTTATCAACAATAATGTGCTAACCAATTACTATGCGGACGGTCTAATCATCGCCACCCCAACTGGTTCTACTGCGTATTCCCTTGCGGCCGGAGGTCCGATTCTCATGCCAGAATCTGGCGTGTTTGTTATTACTCCCATTTGTCCTCATGTATTAACTAACCGATCTACCGTAGTCAGTGATCATTCAGTAATTGAAGTTCGCCTCCTTATTCCAGAACAGGAGATAAATGTCACAATTGACGGACAGACTACCCACCGGATGTCTCCCGGAGAAACGCTCCGTCTTTCCAAGGCCCATACGGCCCTTCCGTTGGCTATGCTTCCAGAAAGGGATTTCTCTCAGATACTTAGTCAGAAATTAAAATGGAGCGGTAGCAATCTGTAAATCTGGGAGCCAAGTTCTAATCAGTTTCTTAAGTTTCTTTATAGAGCCTTTATCTTGTTATAAAATGGAGGGCGGCATAGTTCCCTCGTTCCATGAGCATTCCTGAACAACGTTCACAACACCTTCGACAACTCGCCACTGGGATCGTTTCGAGACTGCGGCACGCCGGTCACATAGCCCTCTTCGCAGGGGGATGTGTCCGCGATCAGCTCCTCAGAACCCCCCCGCACGACTACGACATTGCTACTGACGCCCATCCTGATCAAGTGCGACTTCTCTTTGAGAAAACGCTACCCATAGGGGCTCAATTTGGAGTTATGCTAGTCGTCGAGCAGGGCAATCCGTTTCAAGTGGCTACCTTTCGCGCAGAGAGGGACTATGTAGACCATCGCCATCCTAAGGAAATTTCCTTTGGAACTCCCGAACAAGATGCTTTCCGAAGAGATTTTACTGTAAACGGACTTTTTGAGGACCCTTTCGATGGGACTATTTTTGATTATGTCGGGGGACGGGCAGACCTGGAAAAGGGGATAATTCGTTGCATCGGAAATGCGACAGACCGTCTTGAGGAGGATCGCCTGCGCGTCATGCGCGCTATACGCCTTGCGGCAACTTTGGACTTCCAGATTCATCCAAACACGTGGGAAGCATTAAATGGTTGCTCCTCCAACCTCAATGAGATCAGTGCTGAACGTATCCGTGAAGAATTTAACCGAATTCTGCTTTCCCCAAGACGAATACAAGGCTTCGATCTGTTAGATGAAAGTGACGTACTCAGGACTCTTCTCCCTGAAGTGGAAGCCCTAAAAGGCTGTAAACAGCCTCCAGAGTTCCATCCAGAAGGGGATGTTTTCACCCACACGCGTCTAACGCTTGCCTCTCTCCGCGCGTGGGCACCACTCCATCTAGTCTTGGCTACCCTTTTTCACGACATCGGAAAGCCAGGCACCGCGCACGAGGACCAAGCTGGCCGCATACGCTTTAATACTCACGAGAAACTTGGTGCTGAAATAACCCTGAAAATCATGAAACGCCTGCGTTATTCCAACACAGAAATTGAGATCACGCAAACTCTTATCCGAAACCATATGGCCTTTAAAGATGTGCAAAACATGCGTCCCTCTACGCTAAAACGTTTTCTCGCACGACAAAATTTCGAGGATGAGTTGGAACTCCATCGCGTAGATTGCTTGAGCAGTCATGGTTCACTCAGCAACTATGAATTCCTTATCGCAAAGCGCGCAGAGTTCTCTCATGCACCTCTTGTACCCACTGCACTGATTAGTGGTAAAGATCTCCTTACTCTTGACTGGAAGCCAGGCCCCCAGTTTAAAACGGCGCTGGAGGTTGCCTATAATGCTCAACTTGAGGGTCTTCTTTCTTCCAAAGAAGAAGCTATCGCTTTTGTATTGGAAAAATTTCCAAATCCATAAAGTAAGGCTCCATCCTGACGGATATCGTCCTACCCCCAGAAGTTCTTTCAGAGAAGCTACATAGCCTTCCTCCTTTCCTTAGGCGGTGGGGGTCTCGAACCCCCGACCTACTGGGTGTAAACCAGTCGCTCTACCACTGAGCTAACCGCCTGCCAAAGCAGAGAAATCAGGGGGTTGATACATTTTCTCCACCCAACTAGCATGGATAAACGGTGAAATTTCAGATGGCTTAATCTCACTACGACCCCCCCAAAATATATTGGTGTAATGGACAGGAATACTCATAGACTGTAAGTGTTGATCAATAGACACCTTGTGGGCAAGTAATGTCTCCTTATGCGTACCATGTGCTACGGCCATGATATTCACGTTATTAAACTCTGGACCAGCCTCTCTCCAGTAACAATGAGTGAGAATTTCGTGACGTCCTACCTCAGCCCCGGCTCTTTCTTCAAACCCTGTAGGGACCGCCCAGTGGAAGAGGGCATTAAAACGGGTAACACGCTTACCACTCATGGAAGGTTTGACATGCTCAAGAAATGTAGAAAATCGTCCGATAAGCTTGCGTGATGCTAAAGACTCAGCTATCCGGAAAAAATCTTCTGCTTTTAGATCCAGTTGGCAAATCCTCCCTTCCCAGGCGGGTTCGCAAATTTCTTCGGGAGAAAATTCTTGCTTCAGAGCTAAGAGCACTTTCCACTCCAGTGGAGTAACAGGAGATGCGGAAGTCACCAACATCTTTGCAGGTCTGGCAGACTTGTCACCGGGCCGGATTGACTTGCGGCGTACGTGCCCGACACCGAGGGTAAAGATCCCCCGGGCTCGCATGAGTCGAAAGCCCTCCGCACCCGTCCTGCGTAAGAGAATCTGACAGTGAGATTCTAACGATCCACCAAGAGGAACCTTTAGCGTTGTCCAGAGTCGATAGGACCCACCCGGAGTTCCTGCGTCGGCGGAACGGATAACAACATGACCCGAGAATGGGTCCTCTTGGAACATAAAATCAAAGGCAGAATCCAACTTCTCCGCAGGTACTTTCCAAGCCACAAGGGCCCCTTCTGCTACGCGATTGGCAAGTAAAGTCTGACGTACTCTACGAACGGTACCCACCCTCAGCATGGTTTGAATTCTCTCTAGCACAACAGCCAAATCTACACCGCTGCGAAGAGAAATTTCTCTAAACGGCTCCCTGAAAAATCCAGAAATTTGATCCTCAGAGACTTCTAAAATCTGAGCATTTATTGGATCATCGTGATCGGCTGGTATAAGCATCTCCTGCAGTCTTGTAGGATAAACGGGACAACCCTCAGAAATTCACGTACCTTCCTTGCAGCTGTCAGCGTTGATTGATGGGCTTTACCCTTTTCCCTAGGACTGGTCCTGTGTATTCGCTTAGTGGCCGGTAGAGCCGGTTATCCGCAAGCTGCTCCAGAATATGAGCTGTCCAACCAGCTGTACGTGCAATAGTGAAGACGGGGGTAAACATGTCGGTTGGGATACCAAGGGAATAGTAGACGGTAGCCGAATAAAAATCAACGTTAGCATGAAGACCCTTCTTCGCCTTCATGATAGCGGCAATACGCTCAGACATTTGGATCCACTTCTGCTCGCCTAGCCGATTGCAAAGTTTAAGAGCCATTCTCCGTAAATGTGGGGCACGGGGATCCAGCGTACGGTAAACGCGGTGTCCAATACCCATAATTCTCTTTTTCTGAGCAAGGCGCTCCCCAACCCAATCATCCACTCGGTCCAGGCTCTCGATTTCGAGGAGCATGTGAATGACGCCCTCATTGGCTCCTCCGTGAAGAGGTCCCTTGAGAGTTCCAATAGCGGAGGTGATAGCAGAGTAAATATCACTCAAGGTAGAAATGGTGACGCGTGCAGAGAAAGTGGAAGCGTTCATTCCGTGGTCAGCATGGAGCAAGAAGGCAAGGTCCAATGTATTTGCTACCTCAGCCGAAGGCTCTTCTGCGTTGAGCAAATAAAGAAAGTGAGCAGCCTCTCCAAGATCCTCACGAATTGAAGGTAAACTTTTACCTTGGCGGGCACGGTGAAAATAGGCAGCTATGATCGCTACCTTAGCTGTGATATTAACAGCCCGCTTCCGATCTGCTTCTGCACCAGTTCCCTCCACCCTATCATATAGCCCCATCATTGATATTCCTGTTCGAAGTATATCCATAGGATTAGCATCTTTTGGCGCCCCCATAATAAAGCTTAGAACCCCTTCTGGTAACCTGCGACAATGACTTAAATCGGCCTTTAGGTGATCAAGTTCGTCTTGGTCAGGCAATTTTCCATGCCAAAGCAAATATACCACTTCCTCGTAACTAACCTTACCGGCTAGCTCATTGATGTCATATCCCCCATAGATCAGAACACCCTCTTCTCCCCGCACATCACTGATAGCGGTACTGTTTGCAATGATTCCTTCTAGCCCTTTTGCAGTGGTAATTGCCATAGCAATGCTAGGATAATAACCTCATTATTTATAGTACAGTTCCTTCGCTTGTCACGAAGAGCCAACAGAGTAGAAAGAGACACGGGTTTTGCAACATACGGACGTTAAACGCTACTACTTAGCCTCTAAGGCTTGGATCACAGTCTTTGCGATATCCGCTGGAGATCTGGCTATATGAAAACCAGCCTCTTCTAAGGCCTCTATCTTACTCTGCGCGGTCCCCTTACCGCTAGAAATAATGGCTCCGGCATGCCCCATGCGACGCCCAGCCGGGGCAGTTGCACCAGCAACAAATGCAGCAAGCGGTTTTCTGCCATGTTCCTTCGCCCATGCAGCGGCTTGCTCCTCTGCCGTACCCCCAATCTCTCCGACGAGAACAATTCCTTGTGTCTCTGGGTCGTCGTGTAACATTTTAAGAGCCTCTAGATGTGAAGTTCCCTGGACAGGATCGCCTCCGACACCAATGCACGTGCTTTGCCCGTAACCACGTTCTGTTAATTGCCAAACAGCCTCATAAGTTAGGGTCCCAGAGCGGGAGATGATTCCGATGGAGCCCGGCCTATGGATATAGCCTGGCATGATACCGATCTTACATTGCCCAGGCGTTATAACGCCTGGGCAGTTAGGCCCAATTAGCCGACATTCCTTTTCCTGCAGTACTGCCATTACGCGTACCATGTCCATAGTAGGAATGCCCTCAGTAATACAGACAATAAGACCCACCCCTGCCGCAGCCGCCTCTAGAACTGCATCGGCAGCGAACGGGCCAGGCACGAAGATCATTGTGGCGTCGCATCCAGTCTCCTTCCGTGCCTCCTCTACGGTATCAAATATTGGCACTATAGAGTCAAAGGTCCCTCCCCCACGCCCTGGCGTTACCCCAGCTACAACGTTAGTCCCATATTCTATGCAACTACGTGTATGAAAGGAACCAGATCTTCCAGTAATCCCCTGCACCAGCAGGCGAGTACTCTTATTAATCAAGACCGCCATACTACTTTTCTCCTCCTAATAAGGATTCCATAGTTCTCCACGCTACTCTTCCCAACTACCTACAACAACAGAGAGGATTTTTGGC
Organism: Candidatus Xiphinematobacter sp.; assembly: GCA_016766635.1. Classification (NCBI taxonomy): domain Bacteria; kingdom Pseudomonadati; phylum Verrucomicrobiota; class Spartobacteria; genus Candidatus Xiphinematobacter; species Candidatus Xiphinematobacter sp. The sequence goes on along the minus strand of CP068473.1, from coordinate 582,925 downwards.
TGCAGCCACTGCCTTCTGGGCAGCATCAGCCAAATCGTCCGCAGCAATGATAGGCAGGCGGGACTCTACAAGCAATTTTTTTCCAAGCTCCTCATTAGTGCCCTCCAATCTTACAATAAGAGGCACAGGCAAGCTTACTATGCGGACAGCGTTAAGAATTCCCTGAGCGATAACATCGCATCTCATGATACCACCAAAAATGTTTACCAGGATTGCCTTGACACCTTCGTCGCTGAGAAGAATCTTGAAGGCTGCTGTCACTTGTTCTTCACTTGCGCTACCGCCGACATCGAGAAAATTAGCGGGGTTGCCCCCATAATACTTGATAATGTCCATCGTCGCCATGGCTAGCCCTGCACCATTTACTAGGCAAGCGACACTTCCATCTAGCCTAACATAGTTTAGATCAAACCTAGAGGCTTCAGCTTCGTGGAAGTCTTCCTCCGAAAGATCGCGTAGAGCCGTAACATCTGGATGCCGAAAAAGTGCATTATCATCGAAACTGCACTTTGCATCCAGGGCCAGCACTCTACCATCCGCCGCTAATATAAGTGGATTAACTTCTGCAAGGGAACAATCGAGGGAAACAAAAAAGTCAAAAAGTCGGAGAAAGAGAGTAGCGGCTTCGGCAATCTTCGAGTGTTGAAAACCAAGCCGATACGCTAAATTTCGTGCCTGGTAAGCCTGCAAACCCATCAGGGGGTGCACAGCCTCGCAGAGAATTTTTCCAGAAGATTTCTCAACTATATTTTCGATTTCTACTCCCCCTTCTTGGCTAGCAACTAAGAGTGGAATACTTGCCTCACGATCCACAACAATTGCGAAATAGTATTCCCTCTTGATCTCTATGCTTTCAGCTATAAGTACTTGATGGACAATCTGTCCTTCCGATCCAGTCTGACAAGTAATGAGGGTATTGCCTAACATTTGAGAAGCCGCTTTAACAACCTGCTCTATTGAATTGCAAAGGTGGACTCCACTGAGCAATCCATTTGCAAATACACCCTTTCCCCGTCCTCCTGCGTGAATTTGCGCCTTAACAACAAAGCGATGCACACCTAATTCAGTGGCAACTTTACGTGCCTGGTTCGGGGTAGACGCTGGAGCCCCTCTAGGGACGGCTACTTGGAATTTCTCAAACAACTGTTTAGCTTGATATTCGTGGATATTCATTCTTTAAAAGCTGGTGGGGTAGTTAGGATGGGTGGAGTCCGGCTGTGGAGAAGTTGCTGCCACCAAAATCCTAACTTTTTTGCTAGACCTTCCCTTCTGCGTAAGGCGCCACTCTCTCCCAGTTTTTATCTGGAGTCATCCTTTTTATTTGTGCCCTTTTGTTTGGCACTAAGTCTTTCCCCTCTTAAGCAATTATCTTGCCAATCTTGAGAATTAGGCCGCCATCCATTCCTTGTTGGTTATTCATGTTGTTGATTCAGCCCAGCTAGGCGGTGTCAAGCCTCTCCAGTAGAGGGGTATCCGTAACAAGCAGTTTGCGCTGGCACCAGGAGTTGTGTGTCGCCTAACCATATGAAGAAACTACGTTTACCGTTGGTCATCGCTTCATGGCTGCGGAAAGAACTAAGGAGGGCCGGAGCCACAAGCACCAGGCAGCGCCTGGTGCCACTATCAACGTTACCATAGGAAGCGCAACTCGCATAAAGGGTACACTGCCAGGAAGAAAAAGCGGCCAAAAAGCTTGTGGAAGATACTCCGACCCAATTTGCATTTGGCTGTCATAACTGCAGGAAAAACTTTCATGCTATGCTAGACTTGGCTTGCCCGCCGGCGGCCTAATTTTAGGAGCATTAGGGAGCATAACGGAGGCTGCTAGAGCGATTCTTCGGGGAGGGGCCCCTTAGGCTTGGTCATTTTATCCCTCTTAAGCGGCGCGACGGGATTATGGGGGCCTTCGCCGTGTGTCCAAATGGGCAGACCAACCCTCGCTAGACCTTGCCTGTGACGTGAGTGGAGAAGATGCCCGAAATACCTGCAAATACACTGTACAACTTTGTGGATGAGAGAAGGGGCTTGGTGAAAGCGATGTATGGCAATCCGGAAGACTCAGCGATGATCGGCCCAAAGGTTGCCCCAGTGCGGCCTATTTCCTGGATGCTCTTTTGACTCAAAAATTGAAGCGATGGGATCGCAGCGAGATTGTAGGTGATACTCAAGCTCAGATCCATTTGAATGATGGGGGGCGCAAAGGGTAGCATTCACCTTTCCTCCCTGGCATAAGAGGGGATGGACCTATCGGCTTACCCCTGCCAATTGCAAAATTGCACTCATAAGAACTACGTAAGCTTTCCATGAGAGGAATACTTTCAGGAAAGCGAGGGATCTGCGTGCTTAAGAGTGGACATGATTCCTTTTTATCTGAGAAAAATGACCATCTAGAATACGGTCCTTAACTGAATAGAGTGGAAAGTATTTTCTCCCACTAGAAGGTCGCTAACGACTACAAGTTGGTCACCTTTTTGGATCAAGTTTCGCTGCTTGAGCAACGTCTCAGCATCTGTGACAGTACGCTCTGGGGAATTTGCGAATGGCATATGGATAGGAAAAACATTCCAGTCCAACATCAGCTGTCGTACCATTTCCTCATCGGGGGAAAAGGCAAACACGGAGGTTCCGGTCAACCGAAGACGGCTTACGCAATGGGCCATTGCACCGCGGCGCGTAAAAACGATCAGCTTTGAGTTAGGAAGAGAGTTGGCTAAGGCCACTGAGGATTTTATCAGCTCCTGCTTGCAGTCTACGGTGATTGTCTCCTGAACATGGAAGTTCTGATTGTCATTTTCGACCCGACGAGCAATTTGGTCAAAAGTGCGCACGCATTCCACTGGATACTTGCCTATGCTGGTTTCTCCACTCAGCATGATCGCGTCTACTTGTTCGAAAACGGCGTACGCGACATCTATAATCTCTGCACGAGTAGGAAAGGGATTCTTGATCATAGACTCTAGCATATGGGTGGCGACAATCACAGGTCGTCCAATCTGCAAGCAGCGTCTGGTAACGCTCCTCTGAATAATTGGAAGTTCCTCCATTGGACACTCAATACCAAGATCACCACGGGCTAACATGATAGCATCCGCTTCACGGATGATTTCATCAACAACCTGTACAGCATGCTGATCCTCAATCTTAGCAATGATAGAGGCAACGCTTCCATATTGTCGGAGGATTTTACGAAGCACCCGGATATCACTTGCTTCCCGGCAGAAACTGAGAGCAACAAAGTCCACTCCTATCTCCATGCCCAGCTTAATATCCGCAAGGTCCTTCTCGGTTAAGGGTGGCATGCTAACTCGAACACCCGGAAGATTGATATGTCTACGGGACCTTAAGATCCCAGGAGTTAGCACCTCACAATGTATCCTATTCTCTTGCTTTGAAAGCACTTTCATACGAATCACGCCATTATCTACAAGGAGGATACTTCCTATGGATACATCTTGGACTAGGCCACCATAGTTGACACTCACAGAGTGGACTGCTTTTCTGCTAGCGCCATGGACCGTAAATTCTACGGTGCTTCCTACCTTAAGATGGAGAGGACTACTTAGGTCTCCGGTGCGAATAGCAGGACCTTGAGTGTCGAGCAGAATACCGACCACTTTTCCCTTTTTGGCAGCAACCTTGCGAACGCTCTGAGCTACTTTGCATACCCAGTCATGAAGAGCATGGCTCATGTTGATCCTAAAAATGTTGCATCCGGTTTCAATCAGTTCGGAAATCTTTTTCTCGGAATCTGTTGCTGGTCCCAGGGTACAGACGATTTTTGTTTTGCGCATGGCTTTACTGGAGGGGAAATGCCACCGTGCTATCTATGCTGTTTTTGCTTTTTCTTAGTGTCGTAGTATGTGCGACGCATAGAAGGTGGCACTTCCCGAAACTGACGGCCCTTTCTCGCAAGCGCTCTCTCGCTCTGATCTTTTTTAAAGACACATCCTAAGAAGACCTAGAAGAGAAGTTCTACCTCTCGTTTTCTAGAGAAAGATCTTCACCGACTGCATAGCGGACAAAGCGGCGAATCACAACATTCTCTCCTAGTTTCGTAATCTGTTGATTCACAAGCTCTTGGATGGTAAGATCAGGCTCTTTTACAAAAGCTTGTTCAAGCAGACAAACCATGGAGTAAAATTTCTCCAATTTTCCTTCCACGATCTTCTCTACTACACGAGAAGGCTTGCCTTGAACCTGGACGGCGCAGACTCTGCGCTCATTCTCAACTATGTGAGCAGGAACCTCTCCCCGCCTCAGATAGATCGGATGCGATGCCGCAATATGTAACGTGATATCCTTTACAAACTTGCGAAAGGTTTCATTGTTGGCGACAAAGTCAGTCTCACAGTTGACTTCGACAAGCACTCCGACTTTCCCTTGCAGATGGATGTAGGACGCTACGAGGCCTTCCCGTGTCGTGTAAGAAGATCGCTTTTTAGCGAGCGAAATACCTCTTTCGCGAAGAAGGTCTGCTGCCTTAGTGATGTTCCCACTCACCTCAACCAGGGCACGCTTGCAGTCCATGATGCCTGCACCAGTCCTTTCACGGAGGTCTTTAACAAGTCTTGCGGTAACTACTTCTTTCATAAAGTCTTCCCATCAAGGTTGGACAAAAAGCTGGGCTGGCTGTATCTTCCTCGAATTTACCCGGCAACAGTGGAAGTCGATTCTATACTGTTTACCTTGCCTTGTGGCTGAGAGGCTTGGTACATAGCGTCCACTAGTATCTGCAAAATCATCCGGACTGAGCGGATGGCGTCATCATTGCCAGCAATAGGGTAGTCGATATAGGAAGGGTTACTATTAGTGTCCACAATAGCAACGACTGGAATGTGGAGGCGGTTGGCTTCGGAAATGGCAATTTTTTCACAGAGGGTGTCGATAACAACAACTGCATCGGGCAGAGTTTCCATTTCAGCGATCCCGCTGAGATTAGAATGCAGCTTAACGGCTTCCCGGTGGAGAGCAGAAGCCTCTTTCTTGTTCATTCGCGACCAACTGGTGCCTTGCTCTAGGGCTTCCAGTTTTTGCATACGGGCAACACTCTTCCGAATCGTTATCAGATTGGTCAATGTCCCACCCAACCATCGCTGGTTAACAAAAAACTGGCCAGTGGCAATGGCCGCTTCTTTCACAGCTTCTTGTGCCTGTTTTTTTGTCCCTACAAAAAGCACCCTGCCCCCTTTTTGCACTACCTGTCCTAAAAAAAGTGATGCCTGTGCCAACTGCTTAACCGTTTTTTCTAAGTCGATAATATAAATAGAGTTGCGTTCTTCTAAAATATAGTCGCGCATCCTGGGATGCCACCGTCTGGTCTGATGCCCATAGTGGACTCCTGCTTCCAGCAGTTCAGTCATAAGTTCCATCTTGGGTTGAGAGAGAGAGGAATCGATCATAGTGCTTCTTCGTAAGGAGTTTCTTCAGGTTCGATCCTGGTACCACCGTACCCGGTTGTTGGATGGAATGCAGTCTCTTCACCAAAATGAGCCTCTTCACCAAAATGGATAAGTTCAAGATCACGGTTAGCTTTAAAGCCGCTACCCGCTGGAATGAGGTGCCCCATAATAACATTCTCCTTAAACCCACGGAGAGAGTCCGTTTTACCCAGAGTGGCTGCTTCCGTAAGGATGCGGGTGGTGTCTTGAAAAGACGCCGCCGAAATAAAGCTGTCGGTCTCCAGGGAGGCTTTAGTAATTCCAAGTAAGACAGGAGAGGCTTCAGCCGGTTTTCCACCCTGTTCTATGACTGTGTCGTTTTCCTTTTTAAACTCTAGCCGGTCTACTTGATCGCCCCAAAGCAAAGAGGTATCACCAGGATCAGTGATCCTTACCTTGCGTAGCATTTGACGTACAATAATCTCAATATGCTTGTCATTAATTTCTACCCCCTGCAGTCGATAGACCTCCTGTACCTCATTGAGGAGATGCTCCTGTAGCTCCTGGGGACCACATACCTCTAACACTTCATGAGGAACAACAGGCCCCTCAGTCAATTGTTGTCCCTTTTTTACGAAATCCTCGTTAAAAACAATGATATGCTTGCTAAGTGGAATGAGGTGTTCCTCCTCCACACTCGATGCCTCATCCTTAATGATAAGACGTCGCCTTCCTCGAACTGTCCCACCAATTTCAACCGTGCCGTCTACCTTCGCAATCTCCGCAGCATCTTTCGGGCGGCGTGCCTCAAATAATTCGGCAACTCTTGGCAGTCCACCCGTAATGTCCTTGGTCTTAGCAATCTTTCGTGGGGTTTTTGCGAGTAACTGGCCGGCTTGGGCAATTCTTCCCTCCGCTACGGTGATGTGAGCTCCTGCCGGAATAGAATAACTAACGACTACCGCTGCCTGCTCATCCAGAATGACTATCTGGGGGTGGAGATCCTCCTTATGTTCGACTACCATCGTGCCCATAAGTCCAGTTGTTTCGTCCACCTGTTTACGAATGGTGACCCCAGGAATCATGTCCCGAAACTCAACACGTCCCGATTTCTCAGTAATAATTGGCACATTATAAGGATCCCACTGGATAAATGTCTTACCGCGTTTGACGAAAGATCCATCCGCTATCGAGATAACGGAACCAACCACAACGTTGTGACTTTCCAGTTCACGCCCATCCTTCTGGTGGATACTAACAGTGCCGTTCTTGTTCAGGACGATGAAGTTCTCTTCAAGGGAACGTACGGTACGCAGGTCGTTGAAACGCACCCAACCGTCATTCTTAGCCTTGATGATAGGCTGTTTAAACGTTTGGCTAGCAGTTCCGCCCACATGGAATGTCCGCATGGTGAGCTGAGTACCCGGTTCTCCAATGCTCTGAGCAGCAATGATGCCGACTGCCTCTCCGAGCTTCACTATGCTACCCGTGGCGAGATTTCTTCCGTAACATTTGGCACAAATTCCCTGTTTCGATTCACAAGTAAGCGCAGAGCGAATCCTAAGCTGTTCGACCCCCATGTTTTCCAAAGCGGTAGCAATCCCCTCCTCAAGGAGATCGCCAGAGCAAACCAAAATTTTTCCAGTCACCGGATCCTTAACAGCTTCGCAACTCGTGCGGCCTACAACGCGATTGCTTAGGCTGACCACTTCTTCGTCTCCTTCATAAATAGGACGCACGGTGATGCCGTTTGCCGTTTCACAATCGTGTGAAGTAACAATCACATCCTGGGCAGCATCAACAAGTTTGCGTGTAAGATAACCAGAATCAGCTGTTTTCAGGGCAGTATCTGCAAGTCCCTTACGCGCACCATGCGTCGAGATAAAGTATTCCAGTACAGTGAGCCCCTCACGAAAATTGGAGGTGATGGGACTTTCAATGATTTCTCCGGACGGTTTGGCCATGAGACCACGCATGCCAGCCAGCTGCTTGACCTGTGTGCGATTTCCACGCGCGCCGGAGTCCACCATCATGTAAACAGGGTTCATTTCGTGTCGACCTTCGTTGTGCTCTAATGTTCGGAAGAGAGCATTTGCAACCTCTTCTCCTGTATGAGTCCAGATGTCCTGCACTTTGTTTTTACGTTCACCATCCGTAATAACGCCACGATGGTACTGCTTTTCTACCTCGGCAACCTCTCTGTAAGCGCGCTCTAGGAGGGGAGTCTTCTCCCTCGGAATGATCATGTCCGTAATCCCGATCGAGATCCCAGCCTTGGTAGCAGCATAGAAGCCTACCTCTTTGAGACGATCAAGAGTTTCTACTGTCTTCTGATGGCCAGCTACCTTGTAGCAACACCAAATGATCTCGCTAAGCTGTTTCTTTCCAGCTACCTTATTGTAGAAACCAAGCTCCTGGGGCCAAATTTGGTTGAAAATTACACGGCCTGCAGTTGTCTCAATGACTTTTGCACTAAAATCCCCGTAGGAAGTCTTCTTACCAAAATCCGGGTTTTGAAGGCGGATTATAGCATGAATTTGGACCGCTCCTCTAGAAAGAGCTAACTCAACTTCAGCATGCCCTGCAAAAAGAGGCAGACGTCCCTTCCCTTCGAGGGCCGCATTTTGGCGTGGGCCCTGTGTAAGATAGTAGCATCCCAGCGGGATGTCTTGGGAGGGAGTTGTAATTGGCTTCCCACTAGAGGGAGAGAAAATGTTATTGGGGGCCAGCATGAGTAACCGGGCTTCCATCTGTGCCTCTATAGAAAGCGGCACATGGACTGCCATCTGGTCGCCGTCGAAGTCTGCATTGTAAGCGGCACAAACTAGTGGGTGGATCCGGATTGCCTCACCCTCGATGAGGATAGGCTCGAAGGCTTGGATAGAAAGGCGATGCAATGTGGGGGCACGGTTGAGGAGCACAGGATGTCCTCTGGTTACCTCATCTAAAATGTCCCACACTTCCGGAGTTTGGCGTTCAATCATCTTCTTGGCGCTACGTACGGTATGCACGTAACCCAATTCTTTCAGACGCCGAATAATAAAAGGCTCAAAGAGAACCAAGGCCATCTTCTTGGGGAGACCGCACTGATGAAGCTGCAATTCTGGCCCAATAACTATGACGGAGCGCCCTGAATAATCTACTCGCTTTCCTAGGAGATTTTGCCGAAAGCGACCCCCCTTCCCCTTCAGCATATCACTGAGGGACTTTAGTGGGCGATTTGCTGCCCCAGTAACAGCACGGCCGTGACGGCCATTATCAAATAAGGCATCTACCGCTTCCTGAAGCATCCGCTTCTCATTGCGAATGATTACCTCAGGAGTTTTGAGCTGCAAAAGCGTCTTCAGGCGGTTATTTCGATTGATGACACGACGGTAAAGATCGTTAAGATCCGAGGTTGCAAAGCGTCCCCCTTCCAGGGGAACTAACGGGCGTAGATCTGGAGGTATTACCGGCAACACATCCAAAACCATCCACTCGGGGCGCGTACGCGAGGCAGCAAATCCCTGCACAAGTTTCAAGCGTTTAGCAAGCTTTTTACGCAATTGTTTGCTTCTGGTACATGTCATCTGTTGCTCTATCTCATCACTCAACCTAATGAGTTCGACCTGTTCCAAAAGCCTCTGAATAGCCCCTGCACCCATGGCAGCACTGAACGTCTCACCGTAACGTTCCTCTATCTCAAGAAATTCCGCCTCGGTCAGTAACTGACAATGCTGTAAGTCGGTACTACCTGGGTCAATGACAATATAGTCCTCATAGTAAATCACCCGTTCTAATTGGCGGGAAGTCATATCTAACATTAGCCCAATACGTGAAGGCATACACTTATAGAACCAGATGTGCGAAACGGGGACAGCCAACTCAATGTGTCCCATACGCTCCCGACGTACTCTAGCAAGAGTAACTTCTACGCCGCAGCGATCACAAACCACCCCCTTATGTTTAATGCGTTTATACTTCCCGCAAGAGCATTCCCAATCCCGAGTGGGCCCAAATATTCTCTCGCAGAAGAGGCCTCCCTTTTCTGGTTTAAAGGTACGGTAATTAATGGTTTCAGGATTTTTAACCTCTCCTCTACTCCACCCGCGGACAGCCTCCGGGGAGGCAACGGTGATACTGACCTCTTCAAAGGCTTCCCCACGTGGATCGAAGAGGGCTTCACGAGAGGCAAATTCTTTCATAGCTTCTTACTTTTAGCGTTGGAGTACGGAGGGTTTGATAGACCTAGATGTCCCCGGTAATTTATAGTGGTATTGGATGAGTCTGAGAGCGAGCCGAAGCTCGTACATTTAGGCCTAGACCCTGCATCTCTTTAATCAAAACATTGAACGATTCAGGAATACCCGCCTGGAGAGAGTGGTCACCCTTAACGATACTCTCATAAATTCTCGTTCGGCCCTGCACATCGTCGGATTTAACTGTTAGCAACTCCTGTAAGGTATAGGCAGCACCGTACGCTTCCAGAGCCCACACTTCCATTTCCCCAAAACGCTGGCCCCCGTACTGGGCCTTACCACCTAAGGGCTGCTGGGTGACCAAGGAGTAAGGGCCAACCGCTCGAGCGTGAATCTTGTCAGCCACCAAGTGACCGAGTTTAAGCATGTAAATGTACCCCACCACAACTTGTTGGTCGAAGGCATCCCCGGTTCGGCCGTCAAACACTGTAGCTTTCCCATTGTCATGGATCCAGGTAAAACCCTCCTTGCTTCTCGCTTCCCTCAAATAATGGCGGATGCGCTGCTCTGAAATACCATCAAAAACCGGGGTGGCAACTTTTAGGTCCAATGCCCTGGCAGCAACCCCTAAATGCGTTTCTAGAACTTGACCGACGTTCATACGGCTTGGCACCCCTAATGGATTCAAGATGACGTCCACCGGTGTCCCATCCTCGAGGAAAGGCATATCTTCTTCAGGAACAATCTTAGCCACCACTCCCTTGTTACCGTGACGGCCAGCCATTTTGTCTCCCACGCTCAGTTTGCGCTTGCTAGCGACATAGACTTTAACCTGTTTGATAATTCCAGGATCAACATCATCTCCACTTTCGACACGGCCCAAGTTCTCGTCTCTCTCGCTTGCTAGCTCAGTAAATCGATGCTCGTACTGGCTGATAATTTCACGGATCTTATTCCGAATTGGACTGGGGTCAATTTCCACGTGTTCATAGACGGAAGCTAATTTCCTCAGGAGTTGTTTGGTAATTTTTCGGTTGGCTGGAATAATGATCTCACCGCTTTGCGCATTTACCACGTCCAAAGGTATCTTTTCTCCAAGGAGAATGTTGGACAACGCCCCCGTTAGCTGTTCATGCAGCTCTTCCTTACGGCGTCTATGGTCCTCCTCAATCATCTTTTGTTGTCTCCTGGACTCTGCTACCGTCATCTTTTGGCGCTGGATCTCCTTTTTTGAGGAGACCTTTACGTCCATTACAATTCCGTAAGTACCGGAAGGTACAATCAGGGAGGTATCCTTTACATCGGCAGCCTTCTCGCCGAAAATCGCCCGCAGCAGGCGCTCCTCCGGGGCTAGTTCTGTTTCGCTTTTTGGGGTAATCTTTCCAACCAAGACATCTCCAGGCTTAACTTCAGCTCCCACTCGTACTACTCCGTCCGTACCAAGGTTTTGGAGCACTTCTTCACTTACGTTTGGGATGTCACGTGTAATTTCCTCAGGCCCTAGCTTGGTGTCACGAGCGCCAATTTCGAATTCGTCAATGTGGATTGAGGTGTAAATGTCCTCCTTGACCACACGCTTAGAAATTAGGATGGCATCCTCGAAATTGTATCCATGCCATGGCATGAAGGCGACTAATACATTACGCCCTAGAGCCAGCTCTCCATTCTCGGTATTAGGACCATCGGCGATTACATCTCCGGCCTTGACCACTTGTCCCTTGGATACGATAGGCTTTTGGTTGATGCAGGTGCTGCTATTAGAGCGAAGAAATTTACGTAGCTCGTAGACGTAAATACCAGATTCAATACTGGTCTTGAGCTTTTTTTTCCAGTCGGGTAGTCCGCCGTCCCTAGTAATGACGACCCGCGAAGAAGTAACAGAAGCTACCTTCCCGTCTCCCTCGGAAACGACTACTGCTAGGGAGTCGCAAGCCACCCTCTTTTCTAGTCCAGTGCCGACTAGTGGAGCCTCAGAAACAAGTAGTGGAACGCCCTGGCGTTGCATGTTGGAGCCCATTAGCGCACGATTGGCGTCATCGTGTTCCAGGAATGGAATTAGGCCGGCAGCGACAGAAACAAGCTGCTTAGGGGACACATCCATGTACTCTATGCGATCCGATTCGACCTCTATGAAGTCTCCCCTATAGCGGGCAGAAACTTTTGCATTAAGCAAATTGCCCCTCTCGTCTACAGGCGTATTGGCTTGGGCAATATAAAAATTTTCGTCCTTATCTGCGCTCAAGTAAACCACCTCATCCTGCACGCAGCCCCTCTCCACCTTACGGTAAGGGGTTTCTATAAACCCAAACTCATTGATGCGTGCAAAGGTGCTCAATGAATTGATTAAACCAATATTTGGCCCCTCTGGGGTTTCTACAGGGCAGATACGTCCATAGTGTGACGGATGCACATCGCGGACCTCAAATCCGGCACGATCGCGGCTAAGTCCCCCTGGTCCAAGTGCAGAGAGACGACGCTTATGAGTCAGCTCGGAAAGCGGGTTAGTTTGATCCATAAACTGACTTAACTGAGAGCGCCCAAAGAAATCGCGAATTACCGCACTGAGAGACTTTGGATTAACCAGCTTGGAAGGGGTAATATGGTCGGTGCTGGTATCGTAGAGTGTCATTCTTTCACGCACCAGTCGCTCAGTACGAGCGAGGCCAATGCGGCATTGATTAGCGAGTAGTTCCCCAACAGCACGTACCCGGCGGCTACCCAAATGATCGATGTCATCGGTCATCCCTTCTCCCTTGCTAAGCTCAATAAGGTACTTTATTGCAGCCACAAAGTCCTCCCTGGTTAGGGTTCGCTCCCTTGAGTCAATTTTGAGATTTAGCTTCTGGTTGATCTTGTGCCGACCTACCCGGCCAAGGTCGTAGCGTTTTACGTCAAAGAAAAGGCGTTTTAGCATGTTGCGCGCATTCTGCACAGTGGGAGGATCACCAGGCCGAAGTTTACGATAGATATCCTTTAGAGCTTCTTCCTCAGTACGAGCCGGATCCTTTTTTAGGGACTTTATAATGGTATCGCCCCCTTTTGTCTCCACCACTTGGGCAGTTGCATAACCAAGATTCATCAGTTGGCGCACAATAGTACTGCTAAGGGGCTCAAAGACGCGTGCGACAGCAACCTCCCCGTCATGAATATCAGAAACGAGCACCTTGGTGCTGATGGCCTCCTCATCTAAGTCGTCCGATAGGGTTATTTCCTCGATCTCGTAGAAAAGACGAAGGATATCTACATCTTCTCCGTAACCCAATGTCCGCAGGAAAGTGGTTGCTAGAAATTTACGGCGACGCTTGCGGCGATCAAGGTAGACATAAAGGAGATCGTTGTTATCGAACTGCACCTCTATCCAGGAACCGCGATCTGGAATGATCCGGAAACCATGAAGAAATTTCCCGTTTACATGGACACTCGTTTCAAAGCAAATACCCGGCGAACGGTGTAGTTGGCTAACTACCACACGCTCTGCCCCATTAACGATAAACGTTCCCTGAGGTGTCATGAGAGGAATCTCCCCCATGTACACCTTTTCTTCTTTTGTGGACCGTTCGTCCGTATAACGGAAAGTAACATAGAGCGGCGCACTGTATGTCTGCCCTTCTCGCTGTGCCTCCATAGCACTTACTTTGGGCTCTTCCAATTCATAGTTAACAAAATCAAGCAAGGATTTTTCCTCAAATCCAAAAATGGGAAAGAACTCCTGAAAAACCGCCTGTAGGCCAACGGCTTTGCGTCTGGAAGGTTCCACCCGCTTTTGGAAAAATTCCTCATACGAATGCACCTGGAGCTCGATTAAGTTCGGTGGCTTAATAACTTCCTGAATACTTCCGAAGTGGATTCTTTCTGACATTTTCAGTTACACTATGTCGGTACGCGACGGCTAAAGCCCGGGTACCCGCCCTTTCCGCGAAGACCGGACCGCGGAAGGCGGCGATGTGGAAGGTCGGGAATTCCGCTCACAAAAAATGAAAAAGCAGACGGGAATCCCCTGAAAAGCACTTCTCGCAGGAGTAAAGCTCCCCCCGGAGGAAGAAGGCGACAAGACAACACACAGCAAAAGGATCCCCCCATTCTGGGCTAAAAAGCATGTTCCGTCACTGTAGACCGCACCACCAATCACTAAAGATCAAGTGAGAACGGATACCCACCCATCCGGGACGGCAGCCCAGGCTTATCCCACAGACACCAGGAATGCAAGAAAAAACCCACGCTCCTCCGGTACCGCAATCTATAGGAAAGCAATGCTACTGGCTATCTAATTTCTACTTTTGCGCCAGCCGCTTCGATCTTCCTCTTGATCTCCTCAGCTTCTTCCCTGCTTACACCTTCCTTAATTACTTTCGGGGCAGACTCAACAAGAGCCTTAGCCTCAGCTAGCCCTAGATTGGCGACCGCCGACCGAACTTCCTTAATGACGGAGATTTTATTGCTTCCACGCTCACTAAGATAAACATCAAACAAGCTTTTTTCCTCTGTGGGAGCTGCTGTAGAAGCAGTACCTGTGGATGAGGAAGCGGTGACCGCAACAGGTGTAGCGCTGACCCCCCATTTCGTTTCCAGCTTTTTGACTAGATCGACCATCTCTAAGATGGAGAGCCCACTTAGTTCTTCAATTAAGGTATCAGGATTTGCCATTTGGAATTTACTTTGATTTAGTTTTTCTGTGCTTGAAACCCTCCGAACACTCAATTTGGTAAAGGTTTTTTAGCTTGATTCGCACTGTTTTAAGAAACGGAAGAAACGGCGTGCGGACATGGACTTGGAACTTCCTCCCTTTCGCTACCTCACTAACTTCCAATCACTAGAGAGAGGCAGGGGGGCAATTGTTTCTCATCTGGGATCTTACAATATACTTGTTCATTCTATCGACACTGAGAGGAAAAAACCGAAAGGACGTTCCGGCATTACCTCCAAGAGGACATCCACATCTCCCATAGGGGAAAATTAGTTCACTCTACCAGTTTATTTTTACTCTGTTTGAGCTGCAGTAGACGAACGAGGCATGCTCCGGGTTCGGAGAATGTACGAAGCAGGTGGGCAGCAGGCTCTTTGAAAAGGCCCAGAAGATGGGCGCGCAAACCCTCATGCGAGGGCAGAGTAGCAAGAACTTCGACCTGTGCAAGACTTAAGGGAACACCGCTAAGCATCCCCATTTTTATAGACGGCATCTCAAACTCTAGACTAAACAGCCTAAGAACCCTGGCAACTGCACACACATCACCGTTTCCGGTAACCAGGGCGTTTTGACCACAAAAAGCTGGTCCGAACTTTGGAAAATCCAGCCCCTGCATGGCAAGGAGGAGTAGAGTGTTCTTCACCACATGCAGTTTTGCGTCCACTGCCTTCAAGCGTTTGCGTAACCCAGAAAAATGATCTACCCGCATACCTATATATCCGACCACAAAGAGAAAGGATGACTGCCTCAGGCGGTTCTGAATGTCCCTAGCGATGCTGGCTTTTTCCGGCCTCATCAGCTAGTTCTTGGAGAATGAGGTGACTCTACGCCCAGTCCAGGAGACATGGTGGCACTCAGGGTAATTTTCCTAAGGAACAGACCCTTGGCAGTAGCAGGACGCGCTTTGAGCAGCGTGTCAATGACTGCCCTTCCATTTCCGATAAGGCAATCCCCTAAAAAGGAAAACTTCCCTATTGGAACGGATATATTCGCGCTCTTGTCCATTTTGAACTCTATGCGACCAGACTTTACTTCCCTTACTGCGGCAGCAGTATCCTCTGCCACCGTCCCAGCCTTCGGATTAGGCATGAGACCACGGGGGCCGAGGATCCTTCCTAATTTTCGTACCTCTACCATGGCCGCCGGAGTAGCAATAGCAACGTCAAAACCAAAAAAGCCAGCCCCTACTCTCTTCAAAAGGTCTTCATAACCTACGTACTCAGCCCCTGCCTCCTGCGCATCGATAGCCGCCCGCCCTGTCGCGAATACTAAAACACGCATCGACTTGCCGCTTCCATGGGGAAGTAGGCAAGTGCCACGAACCATATGATCGGTCCGCTTTGGGTTGACTCCTAATCTAAAGGAAAGGGCAACTGTTTGATCGAACTTGGTGGGGGGTAGCCTCTTAAGAAGAGCAACCGCCTCTCCCAGAGGGTATCTTCTGCTAGGATCTACCAACTTGGCAGCACACTGGTAACGTTTGCTTATTTTCTTCTGCATTTTTCGGCTGGTAACCGCGATTCCATTTTTAGTAGTGCGGTGATAACATGCCGCACAAAAAAACCGCTAGGGACGACGACTCTAGGAGACGATGTAACGATGAAGTGCCATAATGCGCCTTCTTGGGCCGGGCCTCTTAGCAGGCCCTTCTCAGCTGAGCAAAATCTCGATGCCAGCCTGGCGAGCAGTCCCAGAGAGAATGCGAAACGCAGCCTCTTCATCTTCCGTATTGAGATCCCCCTTTTTGATTTTCACAATTTCCATAACCTGCTCCCTAGTGAGCTTCCCCACCTTTGTCTTGTTAGGCTCCTTGGAGCCCAAAGGGACACCGGCTGCCTTTTTAAGCAAGATGGCAGCAGGAGGGGACTTAGTGACAAACGCGAAAGTCTTATCCTTAAAGACTTGAATAACTGCGGTAAGAATGTCTCCTATCTGCCCCTGTGTCGAGGCGTTAAAGTCCCTACAAAAGGCTACGATGTTTACCCCATGTTGCCCCAAGGAAGGACCTACCGGCGGGGCAGGACTCGCCTGCCCAGCCGGAATTTGTAGTTTAACAGTAGCAACGACTTCCTTCGCCATAGATGGAGAGACGGAGGTGATATTGATATCATGATTGATTTCTCATGAAAAAAATCACCCAAGAGGTCCGGAAGCGACAGACTTGAGCATTTCGTGGCTGCTTAGTCAAGTAGAAATTTCTAGCCTTGTTAAAAAATTCCCCCGCACTTGGCCGCAAAAATCAAAAACAAGCACTTTTCATGTGAGTAAGTTTTCTTTATCAGTGTTTGTGTGTTTCAAATAATTTTTAGTGCAATGAGTGCTGCAGAGATAAGTGTCCTCCCAAAAGGATCACAACTAGAGCTTCTTGCAGAATTCCAACTATTTCCAAATGACTCTGAGAACCCAGAAGGCCATTTCGGGGTGTTGTGTCGAGGGCAGCACAAGCTGTTCCGATATCGTTCCAGGGACTACCGGATTTATTTCGAGCAGCACCCGAAAGGTGTGCTTATCCGTCGAGTGCTCCATAAAAATACACTGCAAGATTTTCTCTTTCGCTCCAGCCTAACTATAGCAGAAGAGGATGAAAGATTGGGAGCAACCAGTGCTTTCTGGAAGCTGATTGAAGAAGGTCAAGGCCATACTAGTCCACTACCCAACAAGACTGCTTATCTTTGATTGTCACATTGTCATGCAACTCTCCTCTCTCTATAATCCCCCCATTGCTCATTTTGTCCCTCCTAGCCGGCGGCAGATAGTCCAAAAGAAGAAGAGTAAAATGAGGGAAGAGTAACTCGGAACTCGATAAGTTTTTTCATCACGGCTACTCCCCGAGTTCTAGGTATAGTCTAGGTTTCTTGCAGTAAGAGGGGGGACGCACAACCTACTCTAGGACAGCTTGTTACAAGTTGTTGTTATAAGGTGAGGGAGGCATATATCCCAGACAGGTTTCTCCCCTCTAGAAGGCTTAGCAGTTAGCTATCCACCAAGCGTTCCCACCGTTCATAGCAGAACACAACACCCCTCTAAGGCAGGCACTTTTCTCGCAAGACTTCTTGACCCCCTCCTGCCCCCTTGGCAGTTTCCTCGAGGGATTGATTTAGTGCCATTGTTCTCCTTACCTGGCAGGAGAAGAGGATTTTGGTGGGGGAGAGAGATTATTCAACTCCCTCTGAAGGTCAAGGTGCCCCGCAGATGTTCTTGCATATGCAATGGCAAGTAATAATGTGAGGACGAAGAAGATGGTCCCCAAGTATGTTGTAACTTTGGCAAGAACGCTGGAGGCTTGTGCCCCGAAGATGTTGTCGGTCACCCTGCCGCCAAAGGCAGTGCCCAGCCCCTCGCTTCGGGTCCTTTGCATAAGCACAGCCACAATTAGCAACAGGCAGACCCCAACATGGAGAGCTAAAAGAAAAGGTAGCAACCTACTCACAGAAATCGGAAGGAAGAACCGGAAGGAAACAACAGCACCCAACCCAACCAGGGCCACTGTGCCTGGGGGAGTTAGGAATGTAAAGAGTATAGTTGTTAGCGTAGTAGCAAAGTCTCCAGTCGGATTGTGTAACATTCCCCCCGTCCATGACACATCCAAAAGCTTTCTTCTAAGGGTACGACGACGTTAGAGCATTTTCTTCCCGCAGTGGATTCTTACCTCAAAGAAATACGTTCACTTATCAGTCTGATGAAGAGAAACGGTGTTGCCTTTCTCAAGATGGAGCGAGAGGGATTCCGGATTACTCTTAGTGTAGCAGATGTTGTTACCCCCAATTCGGTCACTGTTTTACCTTCGTCATCATCCTCACCTTTCTTACCTTGTTCTGGGAATACACAGGAAGCCGCTTCTAGAAGTTTGCCTTCTCCTCCCTCCTCCGATGGAAATCCAGCAAAGACCATTACCTCACCCATGGTAGGTACTTTCTATACAGCACCCTCCCCAGATGGCATTCCGTTCGTGCAAGTGGGCACTCCGATTACACCGGATACAGTGGTCTGTATTGTGGAAGCCATGAAAGTAATGAATGAAATTAAAGCTGAAGTATCAGGAATTATCGTGGAAGTCCTTGCCGAAAACGAGACGTCAGTCCAGTTTGGCCAACCTCTTTTTCGAGTAAGCACAGGTGGTGTTTAAGAAGATCCTTATTTCCAATCGAGGTGAAATCGCTCTGCGCGTCATCCGCGCCTGTAGGGAGCTTGGCATCCAGACGGTTGCCGTCTATTCGGAGCCAGATGTTGAATCCCTTCACGTTCAACTTGCGGACGAGGCAGTTTGCATTGGTCCAGCTGCCAGCTCTGAAAGCTATCTAAAGATAGACCGCATTATTAGTGCTGCGGAAATTACCGATGTAGATGCCATTCATCCAGGCTACGGCTTCCTAGCCGAAAACGCTCATTTTGCCGAAGTTTGCGCCAGCTGCAACATCACCTTTATTGGACCTTCACCAAGAGTTCTCCGCCTGATGGGAAACAAAAGTGCGGCAAGGGAGTACGCAAGCGGGGCAGGTGTCCCCGTAATCCCTGGAAGTAAGAGCACTGTCGATTCGGAACTGGAAGCACTTGAGCTTGCTCGGGCCATCGGCTATCCCGTGATGGTCAAGGCCGTTGCCGGCGGTGGAGGGCGAGGGATGCGGGCTGCATACAACGAAAACAGCCTGGTGCAGGGCTTTCACAGTGCTCGCACAGAGGCCGAAAAGGCCTTCAGTGACCCAGCAATCTATCTCGAGAAGCTTATCCTAAATCCGCATCATATCGAATTTCAAATATTCGGAGACAATTACAGCAAGGTGATTCATCTTGGAGAACGCGACTGCTCCATCCAACGTCGTAACCAGAAAATCGTTGAGGAATGTCCTTCTTCTCTTATGACGAAGGAGCTGCGAACCCAGATGGGGGAAGCGTCGATCCGATTGGCACAGGCTGTAGGCTACACTAATGCAGGAACAGTGGAATATTTGGTGGATGAGGAGCTAAACTTTTATTTCGTGGAAATGAATGCTCGTATCCAAGTGGAGCATCCAATTACTGAGGAGGCATACCGATGCGACCTTGTAAAGCAGCAGATCCGGGTTGCCGCTGGAAAACATTTGAGTGACTACTTGACCCACGCCATCCCGCACTATCATGCTATTGAATGCCGTATTAACGCGGAAAATCCATCTAAAAACTTCCAGCCCTGTCCAGGAACTATTAAGCTCTACTATGCCCCTGGGGGGTATGGCGTACGCATCGATTCCCACGCCTACGCGGGTTATCCAGTTCCCCAGCATTATGACTCTATGATTGCGAAACTGATCGTGGCAGCTTCCTCCCGCAAATCTGCAATTTGCCGCATGAGTCGTGCTCTCAGCGAGTACCTTATCACAGGTGTTCATACGAACATTCCTTTTCAACAAGCCATCTTGAGAAACGAGGAGTTCCATCGAGGGAAGTATAATACCAGCTTGGTAGAAAGAATGATAACAGAGATGCCTGCTCTTAATTTTTAACGGCGGACACATTAGTATTTGTTTCTCTTGATAACCTATACTAACAACGAAACGAGCGGTAACGCGTGAGGAATCGGAGATGATAGGTGGAGATAAATAAGGTACAACATGATAGAAGAAAAAGAGGGCTTACCTTTTCCAGTATGGTCTCCTCTGAACAAATATCGGCATGCTCCGGGATCACGAAATTAGCACAGATAGATCCATTCCGAGAGGTTGGTTGCACCCCGCTATAAAAATTCACAAAATCACAAAAGCCCTACGACTCCTGTGAAATTGCCTTCTGAATGCACTCTTTACGGCATTTTGGATCTGGGTTACATTTCCCCTCAAGATTGCTATCTGGCTGCCGAATCAATGAGGCAAGGGGGGGTGGACATAATCCAGCTGCGTGCCAAGGGGCATCCCTCATCAGAAATTATGGCTCTCGCCTGCTCGCTTGCCCCTCTTCTCGTAGATATCCCGTTTATCCTTAATGACTATCCTCAACTAGTGACTAGAACAGGAGTCTCTGGCTTTCACATTGGACAGGAGGACCTCTCACTTGACAAGGCACGAGCCCTTGCCGGAAGGGACGTTATAGGTGGGTGTTCCACACACAACATCACTCAGGCCCAGTCAGCTTCTTCCGCCGGGGCAGATTACATCAGTTTTGGCCCCCCTCTTCCACGCGTCCACTAAGCCAGGATACCCTCCAACCAGCCTAGCGCATATTAAAGAAGTTAAAGAAGTAGAAGTACACGACCTGGTAGTACACGACCTGGTCTCCGTACCCATCTTCTGTATCGGAGGAATTAAACGAGAAAACTTGCCTACTATCTTGGATGCAGGCGCCAGACGTGTCGCTATCGTCTCCGGCATTCTTCAGGCCAACTAATATCGGGCAGTTTTGCCGAGACCGCAAGGCACTACTAGGGGGGGTCTACAAACCCACGCCGTGGTCTTGGTCTTATTGTAGCAGTAAGGCAAGCAAATCCAATGCCTGCCTCCACCGAAATGAAAAACAGGCATTAATGCTAGAGGGTGTTTTTGGCCCGTCCCTCTTTGCAGCGTGCAGTACCGGAAAAAGTCCTGGCTTTTTTCTTGTCCATTGTTAGAAAGCGCCGCCCCTCCGAGCATGCAAAACGTGAAAGGCGGCAGCTCTACTACGCGGCAGATATCCGCAGTAATGTTCCAGGGCTTCCGGAAGAGGTCCCCCTATTCCTATCCTTTGGCAAAGGTTACTTTCAAATTTGGTTAAAGCGTATAGGGAAGCAGGGGACCTTTGCAAATAACGTAGTCCCACCCTAAGGAGATCGAATACCTCCGGAGCTGACTCATCTAAAACTGGTAATACTGCCTCAGCTAGTTCTGAGAAATACGCCGCCAAAACGAAGTTGGAATAGGAAAACTTTCCTACCACAGAGGGGAACGTAGCGTGCGACTCCTTCAAAGGGTACAGATCCGACTTCCAACTTCTCTCGAAACAGATCTCCACCTCACAAAAGAGCTCTAACCCCCCCTGAAAGGGGCTCCTGAAACTTCTTGCTCCACGAGCGCTAGTTTTTATTCTTCCATACTGCTCTGATATCCAGGTGCAGAACAGCGTCGTCTCAGAGAATGGTGTCTTCCGAATAAGGATAGCAGCAGTTCGTTCCAATTGACCGGATGTGCTTCCAAGCATGGAATGCAGTCTGTTGTTGCGTTTCCTGCCACTGGTCGCTTTTTTGAATTGTTAGAATGAGAAGAATTGATAATCCAGCCGCCATTGTCGCCTGGAATGTAACAGTATGTCTCCCACGTGCGCTTTTTTTCTTTTCTTTGTTGCAGGGCAGCTCTTTTGAAAAACCCTAGCCTCGTCCGTTCTGGCAGGGGTGGATTAAGGCACGCTAGCGGAGAGTCTCTCTCTCCTACCCCTGGTAAAAGAACTTATGTAGTTCGCATTGCTCAGCCTGGATATACGTGTGGCTATTGCTACACGTTTTTCTCCTGAGAGGATTGCATAAAAATGTTAGAGTAAAACAGACACGGAAGAACGCTCGAGCCCAAGTAAAACAGGCAAAACAGGCCAGACATGCTGGTTTTGCATTCTAGGCAATTTTCTTCCGTTCCACAACAAAGGTAGGTTATGACTTTTTCGAAAAACACAAAAAAAATCCCCTTCGACGAATACGAATCTAGATGGCAGCTTTCCTGGCTCAAGAGCAATTCTTTCAGTGTACCCAACCCTGGAGAACCTGGATTCGATCCTCGCCGCTCCAAATTCTACCTCTTGGACATGTTTCCGTACCCGAGTGGAGAAGGGCTCCACGTGGGCCATGTCGAAGGATACACTGCCACTGACATTCTGGCTCGTTATAAGCGCATGTGTGGATTTCAAGTGCTCCATCCTATGGGCTGGGATGCCTTCGGTCTCCCAACGGAGCAGTTTGCCCTGAAAACAAATCAACATCCAGCCGTCACCACCGAAAAAAATATTAACCGGTTCCGTGCTCAACTCCAATCACTGGGCCTCAGCTATGATTGGAAACGTGAGATAAATACGACCAATCCCGCATACTTTCGATGGACACAGTGGATCTTCTTGCAAATCTATAACTCGTGGGTCAACCCTTCCACTGGAAGGGCAGAGGCAATTTCTACTTGTCGCAAGAGCGATCCAGATTCCGTGAGGCTGGCCTACGTAGCTGAAATTCCAGTGAACTGGTGTCCATCCCTTGGCACCGTGCTCGCCAAGGAAGAGGTAAGAGGAGGGTATAGCGAAGTGGGAGGTTTTCCAGTGGAACGACGGCCGATGAGGCAGTGGATACTGCGCATCACAGCATATGCACAACGACTGATAGATGATCTAGAAGATCTAGATTGGCCAGAATCTGTCAAATTACTTCAGAGAAATTGGATTGGACGGAGCGAAGGGGTAGAAGTTACTTTTCGTGTGGTTTCCCATACTTCTTCTCTCAGAGTCTTTACCACTCGCCCCGACACTCTCTTTGGAGTCACTTACTTGGTAATCGCTCCAGAACACCCTATGTCCAGCACTTTAACGGTTTCCCACCGCAAATCCGAAGTAGAGGCATATTTAAAGCTAGTTTCTTCCAAGTCCGATCTAGAACGAACTGATTTGAACAAAGATAAAACGGGCGTCTTTACCGGTTCCCACGCTATTAATCCTATCAATGGTGAGAAAATCCCAATCTGGATCTCTGACTACGTTCTTATGAGTTATGGCACTGGTGCTGTTATGGCTGTACCAGCACATGATAAGCGGGACTTTGAGTTTGCTAGGAAATTCCATCTGCCCATACATCGAGTTATTGCCTCCCGGGGATCTGTAGGAGATTGCTTCCCTGGAGAGAGTATTGCAATCCACTCCCCTCTCATTGAGGGTTTGCCAACCGAAAAAGCTAGGGAACGCATCACTGTGTGGCTCGAAAAACAAGGGATGGGCAGACCGGTAGTCCATTATAAACTTCGCGACTGGCTATTCTCACGGCAACGCTACTGGGGCGAGCCTTTCCCAATTATTTGGGAAGGGGGACGACATCATGCCCTTGATCCCTCAGAGTTGCCCATCTGTCAGCCGGCTGTAACCAATTTTAAGCCTTCCAAAACAGGAGAGCCACCTCTTGCACAGGCGATAGAATGGGTACGTTATTCGGAAAAAGCTCGGAGAGAAACTAACACAATGCCCCAATGGGCGGGTTCATGCTGGTACTACCTGCGCTTCTGTGATCCACATAATTCCTCGCATTTTGTCGGAGCAGAAGCAGAAAGGTATTGGATGGAAAGTGGAAGGAGGGCTGGTGGTGTTGATCTCTATGTGGGAGGCACTGAACATGCTGTTTTACACCTTCTCTACGCCCGATTTTGGCATAAGGTCCTATTTGATTTAGGGCATGTTTCCACGCCGGAACCTTTTCAACGACTAATCAACCAAGGGATGATACTCGGCTCCGATGGGCAAAAAATGTCCAAGAGTAGAGGCAATGTCATTAATCCAGAGAGTATTGTAGCGGAATACGGGGCAGATTCTCTACGTTTGTACGAGATGTTTATGGGGCCCTTGGAACAAACGAAGCCCTGGAACATAAAAGGTGTGGAGGGCGTTTATCGCTTCTTAGCACGGGTTTGGCGCCTTGCATTCGAAGAAGACCAAGAAGGCTGGAGGATTTCTTCTGCACTGACCACACAACCCTGCACCCCCCACCAGCTACGTATAATCCATGCTACCATCAAGAAGGTTACAGCTGACATCGAAGCCTTTTCCTTTAACACTGCCATCGCTCAACTGATGGCCTTTGTTAATGAATTTACATCTGTTAATCCCTGTCCTGTGGAGGCCATACAAACTCTGCTCCAACTTCTTAGTCCATTTGCCCCTCACCTTGCCGAGGAAGTTTGGTTCCGGCTTGCCTCGCGGTTCTCGTGCTTTACTTCCAATGTTTCTAATCAACCTTGGCCTAAGTACGAAGAATCCCTGCTTGTAGAAACTGAAAAAGAACTAGTTGTACAGATTAATGGAAAAACTAAAGATCGTGTGCGAGTCTCAGGTTCCGTCTCCTCTGCGGAGGTTGAATTGATTATTCTGGCTCTACCAAAAATTCGTGCAGCACTTGGTAAAAAAACGCCGGTGCGCTTTATCAGCGTACCTGGGTTGGTAAACCTTGTCGTCCACTAAACTGGAAGTGAAGGTGAAAGGACCCAGTCTCTTCCTTATATGAGAAACCACATCACCAAGGAACGGCACTTCTCGCAGGCAAGCCGACAGTCGGATTCGAACCGACGACCTGCTGATTACAAATCAGCCGCACTACCGCTGTGCTATGCCGGCGCCTAAACCACCGCGATTCCTCAGCTGACCGGGGGGACTCTCATGGGCATAAGAACATAGAGGAATGTTTCTCTAGACATTGCACGAAGTACACTTGGACCCATCCCATTAAAAAATTCCAAGTCAACCTGTTCATCCGAAATGTTACGTAGTGGATCTACTAGAAACTCAGGATTGAATGCGATGGAGAAATCCTTTCCACGGTATACAATCGAGAGAGACTCTTTTGCTTCTCCTATTTCTGGGGTAACTGCTGTAATGTCCATCTTGTTCTTGGTAAGAGCCAGACAGACTGAGCTTGCCTTACTTAGACTCAGCAGGGATACACGTTTCACTGCGCTTAAGAATATTTCCCGCTCGAGCTTGATTCTTTCGCTGGTTCCACTGGGAATGACTTGACGGTAGTTAGGGTATTTTCCTTCTATTAACTTAGAAATTAAGAAAACGGTCCCTAGGTGAAAGGCTACAACATTTTTGGCAATAGAAAGCGTCAGCTTGCCGCCCTCTCTGAGAAGACGCTGTAGCTCACTAACAGTTTTAGTTGGTACAATAAATTCCAACTCTTGTTGATCATAAGGCGATTGTACCTCTACTTCGTAGAGGGCAAGGCGGCGACCATCTGTTGCAACGAGTGTTAGCCTTTTGTTTTTAAGGGAAAAGAGGATACCATTGAGAGTGTAGCGACTCTCATCCGTAGAGATCGCATAAGAGGTATATTTAAGACCTTCAAAGAGAACAGGCTGTTCCATGGAGACGCGAACGGCGTCCTTTATCTCAAAAAGTTCCGGAAATTCCTCTTTAGGGAGACCAAACATTCTAAAGAGGCTGGACATACACCGAATGGTAGAGGTATTCCCGGAGTCTGTTTCGATCGCAACGTCGCCGCTGCAGAGCTCCCTGGCGATGGCGGCGAGCCGGCGTGCCGGTAAGGTGGTCGCTCCAGGAGCTTCCACGGCAGCGGGGATGCGACATTGGATGGTGGTGCTTTGATCAGTGGCGGTTATGCTCAACTCCCCTTCGGAAGCCTCCAGAAGGGCATTGGAAAGGACTGGCAGGGCCGGTCGCGCGCTGACAACGCTTTGCGCGCGCTGTAGTCCTTCCAACAGTGCTTCTTTGGCGACGACGAGTTTCATGGAAGACCCACCCACTGCGGCAGAACAGAACGTTCCCCTATGGGCCTAAAAAGCCCCTTTGTCAAAGATAAACTGGTAAAATAGTGGGCGAGGGTAAATTGAGCGCCTCCGCTTTGTTGTCTTCCGGACCTTTGTATTTCCACGATTGCTCAGTAAGTAAGTTCTTTGACCAGGATACGAGAGCATCGTCCGCTGGCTTCGTATTTCTCTCGGCGACTGACCGGTAAATCCTCTGCCTGCGCCACCCTAAATCCTCCTTTTTGCTGAAGATAGTTAAACGCTTGCGTGGAGAGAGCATAAATTTTCTTTAGTCCCTTTTCTTTTGCGAGAGTTTCAATGAAGGCCATCAACTTACGGCCGTAGCCTTTGTTTTCATGGCTGCTATGTACATATAAGCAGGCCATTTCTCCAACAACCTCTTCCGGGTAGACATGTAGAGCTACGCAAGCTACTAAACTATGGTTAATGTCAAGTACCCAATAGTCTTCCATATGAGCCAGGATCTCACCGCGTGTACGGCGGACTAGTTCTTCGTTCTTTACCGACTGTCGGATGAGATTTAGGATCCCCCAGACATCCTTCTTAAAAATTCCGCGGACCTGCTGATATTCGTCCGAGTGTACCATGGTACCAAACCCTTCGTTACTAAAAACTTCCTTAAGCAGTGCCCCGTTCACACCCCCATTTAGAATGTGTACCCGTGATATCCCCTGCCGACATGCGCGAGATGCACTATCCAGTTTGGAAATTAAATTAGAGGGCCAGTAGGTTTGATGACGTATAACGAGTTCTTCTGATTCCGAGGCGGAAATCTGCTTGGGCAGTTGGACTTTTGGCTCGAAAGCGGCAGCAGAGGCTAGAAAGATAACTTTCGCCGCCTGAAGTTCTCCAGCTACTTCAACAGCAATCGCGTCAGAATTTACTCGGTAAGTGTGGCCCTCTCCATCAAATCCTAGTGGGGGCAGTATCGGAATGATATCTTCCCTTAGAAGCAAGTCCAACACCTTACTGTCTACGCGCTCTACACGTCCTGTAAACTGATAGTCTTTTCCACCAAGAATTCCTGCTGAATGGGCTGTAATAGCGTTGACATAAGCGACCCGTAAGTCCACAGCAGACAATCCTTGCATGATCTCACTGGTGAGTCGCATTGCCGCATCAATGCTTACCTGCAAGGAAGCCACGTCTGTTACTCCGATTCCACTAGAGCTAGAAAGTTTGACCTTATATTTGCTCGCCAGGCGTTCAGTCTGGACGCTGGCGCCGTGTACAAGGATCACCTTGATACTTAAGGAACGCAGGACAGCCAAATCCAAAAGGATGTTGGAGAAATTTTCAGATCCAGCGACCGAACCATCAACTGAGATCACAAATATTCGTTCCCAGAATTGGGGGATGTATTGAAGAATCTCTCGAAGGAAGGCAACATTCACAAGTGCACATAAGAATCAAAAACTGCCGCCAGAGAAGAAAATTAAAATCATGAAATGAAAAATGGTAGCCTCGATATGCACATTCTAAAAAACCACGGCGGCACATACAACAGTAGCAACACCACTACCAGTCAGGACCCACTGGACCGGTGTGTTGGTGAGGGTTAAGGCACCAGGATAGAGGGTAGGAGATAGAAGCGTCCAGGTTCTAGCGCAAAAACATGCAGAAAGTTTAGTTGGACTTTTTGGGTAATCCCTTGACTGAGTCTGCTCAAAAATGTTGATAAAGAAAATTGTGCTGTGTAACTGACAACTGAGGCGTCTGGGGCACCACCGAGTTCTTTTGCCTTAGCATAGGCATCCTCAATATAGCCGAGGCTATCCACAAGCCTTTCGCGGTAAGCGTCCTCTCCACTGAGGATACGACCGTCTGCGACCCCCTTATAGAGAGCTTCAGGGGTCAGGTGCCTGGCAGAGGAAACGACTTGTACGAATCGCCTGTAGGTCTGCGCAACGAGTGCCTGGACATAAGCCTTTTCTTCTGGGGCCATTTCCCTTGCTGGGTTCAGCATATCCTTAAATTTTCCACTTCTAAAAACCAGAGACTGCAGGCCGATTTTACCGAAGAGTTTCTGGTAATTCAGAGCGGAAATTATCACACCAATACTGCCCGTGAAGGTCGTTGGGCTGCACATAATCCAAGAGGCTCCACAGGCAGTGTAGTAAGCTCCGGAAGCTCCTATGGAGTTGATATAGTAGACAACCGGCTTCTGTTGTGCAAGGTTACGCAGGGAATGGTAAAGGACATCGGAGGCCGTTACCTCTCCACCTGGGGAATCCGTAGAGACTATAATGGCTTTAACGTCGGGGTCGCTAGCTGCCTGCTGGAAAGCTTCCTTTAAATCATCTACCATAGAGTCGCCTAGTGCATTGGATTGAGAAAAACCGATAGTTCCAATAAGAGGAATGAGTACAATCTTTGCGTTTTCCGCTCCTGGTAAGAGGACGGTCTCACGGTAGCGTTTTTCCAGAGTGAAAAACCCTTTTTTATCGGTAAGAGCTACCAGCAAAAAAATATTAAAGAAAACGCTCAGGCAAAACAGCAGGAGGAACGTAATGCCTAGAAGACCACCTTTGTTCATTAGGATGGATGCTATAATAGGGAATCCCGCAGCTCACAAGAAACGTTTTCAATAAAGTCGGAAGATGGATCCAGAAGGAGAGGAATTCTTGACAGGATGAAATAGGTTCGATGACCCTCAAAGAGGTACGAGACTGTCTTAGGAAGCTGGCCCTGGAACCCGCAAAAAGCTTGGGGCAAAACTTCCTGCATGATCAAAATCTCGCGCGATGGATGGTGTCAAGGCTCTCTCTAGATCACGGAGACCACGTGGTGGAATTAGGTCCAGGG
Source organism: Candidatus Xiphinematobacter sp. (assembly GCA_016766635.1). Taxonomy (NCBI): domain Bacteria; kingdom Pseudomonadati; phylum Verrucomicrobiota; class Spartobacteria; genus Candidatus Xiphinematobacter; species Candidatus Xiphinematobacter sp. Next base: position 554,418 of record CP068473.1, on the reverse strand, counting down.
TTAGGTGCTCTCACGGAATATTTGATGCAGGCTGGAGTGGGACGAATAACCGTGGTAGAGAAGGATGGCCGTCTTGCGGGTGCATTAGTTCAGAGATTAGGAAATACTCTCCATGTCATCCAGGAGGATGCGACACGTGTTGATCTCCTCAGATTTTACGGATTCGGACGGGTAAAAGTCATCGGGAATTTACCCTATTATGTATCCTCTCCCATCCTTATGCGGTTTCTCAATAAGCTCTCACCAGCAATTCGGCTGGTTTTTGCTGTGCAAAGGGAATTAGCAGAGCGACTAGTTGCAGCCCCGCACACTAGAGAATATGGAATAATGACGGTCTGTATCCAGCATCGCTGGAAGATACAACTCCTGCGCAACCTCTCACCTAGTGTTTTTTATCCAAAACCCAGGGTGCATTCGTCCATTATCCTTTTCACACCACGAGAGGTTGTCCATTTCTGTGATGAGGCCCTTTTTGAAAGGATAGTGTACCTCGGATTCTCCGAGCGCAGGAAGCAATTGCGAAAGTTGCTGGGGAACACGAAAGGTGTGTGGGAAAAATTTGCTGAAGAGATGGGAATCTCTCCCCTTGCACGGGCAGAAGAACTCTCCCATGCCGATTACGCAGAGCTGGCTTGCCGGCTTAGTCCATTCCGTCCCCAAACTATGGCCGCGCGCGCAGAGGAGCTTGATGTTGTAGATTTCCAGAATCGAGTGGTAACTCGGGTGCCACGCGCGGAGATCCACACGGAAAACCTTCCACATCGATCCGTGCATGTTCTGATACGGAATAGGGTTGGCAAATGGTTTTTGCAAAGGAGATCCATTTGGAAGGATAGCAACCCAGGTAAGTGGGATTCTAGCGTCGCAGGACATCTCCTGTCTGGGGAAGGCTATGAGATTGCTGCGCGCAGGGAGCTATGCGAGGAATTAGGAGTCACGAGATGTGACTGGCTTTTGAAAAAAGGCAGCCTACAAGCCTCTGCAGAAACGGGATGGGAATTCATTGAAGTTTTTTTTACCCAACAAGAGGGACCTTTTTCTCTCACGCCCATGGAGATTGATATTGGGGCCTTTTTTGAAGAGGAGACCATCCAAAGGTGGATTCGGAAAGAGCCAGGGTCGTTTACTACAACGTTCTTACAGTGCTTTGATTTAATAGTTAACGATCACTAGTTTTTCATTGCTAAACTCCCGCTGGGATTTGTACAGGACCATCTCGAAAATTCTAAGAAACGCCTCCTGGTTTCTGTAGCCGTCGTTCCCACAAAAGCGAACCCAATGCATGCATTTTTCTCAGACTGCCCACACCACCGTGCGGGGCCGGAAGGGTATAATGGCGGTGTTTACCATACCCCCATACTAGTTAATGAGGTAGTCAACTACCTTCAACCATCTCCCAAGACACTCATTTTGGACGGCACACTAGGAGGGGGGGGACACAGCTCCAGCTTACTCCGGAATGGAGCTTCCGTTATCGCTGTGGATCAAGACCCTGAAGCAATCACTTACGCTAAGGAGCGGCTCGTTTACTACGGACCGCGCATCCGCATCGTTCAGGACAACTTCAGAAGGATCCGCCACATACTTTGTTCCCTGGATGTGTGCGGGCTGGACGGTGCTATCTTAGATGTGGGTGTGTCCTCTCACCAACTAGAAACTCCAAACCGCGGATTTTCCATCCTTAAAAATGGGCCGCTCGACATGCGGATGGATCCCCTTACTCCTATCTCAGCGGCGGATATTGTCAATACAGCTAGTCTCTCGGAGCTTGCTCACATTTTCTATGAATATGGTCAAGAGCCTCACGCTTTTCGCATCGCCTCTCGTCTTGTCGCACTGCGCACCCGCCGCCCCATCAGCACAACCCTCGATCTTGTTTCCATCGTCAAATCTGTTGTCTCTCCTCGATATCGCCACGACTTACGCCGGCCAGTAACACGGGTATTCCAAGCCTTACGTATAGCAGTCAATGACGAATTAGGGGCTCTGCAGGAAGGCCTCAGTGCCATCTCCTCCCATCTTTCCTACGGAGCACGCTTTACCGTAATTACCTTCCATTCACTAGAAGACCGTATAGTAAAACATTTCTTCCGGAGAGGGAGCATGAAATGGATCCATTGTCTCACTTGGCCTGCCCCACGTCCGAATCCGCAACGCATCTTTAGACTCCTCACTCCTCGTCCCATCAAGGCAAGCAAGGAGGAGGTCCGTAATAATCCTAGGGCTAGTAGCGCTAAGTTGCGTGTTGTTGAGAGCATCCTAGGGATGCAAGGGGACCGATGAATACAGAAAGCAGAAATTCCATTGAACCACGCCCCATTTTCCGGTGGACTTTGATTGCACTTATTCTAGGGGGAGTTGGGTTGCAAGTGGTCTATCTAAAAAACCAGCAATTTCAACTTGGGCAAAATATTCGGAGGCTCGAGAAAAATCTTTACGAGACACACATAAGCAATCAAGTGCTGCTGGCTGAAATTGCTACACTCTCCTCACGTTCTGCTATCCAAAAAAAGCTAGAATCGATGGCTATTTTTATGCAAACGATCCAGGATCGATACGTTGCTCACCTAATTGTTCCGGAAATTGCACGCGACGATATGAGGACCGCCCTTAACAGGGAGTTACACCAGTGAGACAGAATGTACAGATTCGTATAGCTTGGGCAGGAATTGGGCTTTCCTTGATTCTCACCGGATACTCCATCCAATTGGCCTATGTCCAGATTACCAAGTACCACGAATTTACAGCCTTGGCTGCACAGAAACACTCCATTCGCCAAATTCTCCACGCTCGTCGTGGACTTATTCTCGATGCTAATAAGGAGATTCTAGCTGCTAATCTTCCGCTAAAAACAGTTGTGGCAGACGGTTCCTTAATCAGAGATGCAAATGCGCTGGCAAGGTGTGCCGCTCCCTTCCTTTCAATTCCTGTTGAAGAACTTCTCCCGAGACTTAGAACGGAGCGCAAGTATGTGGTGGTCAAAAGAAAATTTCCTGAAGACCGAGCTAGAGCCTTAATGAAGGAATTACGGAAGACTTCACTGCGTGGTTTGTCCTTTGAACAAGAGCTACAGCGCGTTTACCCTAATGGGGAGTTGCTTTCCCAAGTGCTAGGATTTTTGGACCATAGAGGACAAGGCGTACAAGGCCTGGAGGCTTCCATGGCAGCCTACCTGGAAGGTAAAAACGGATTTCGCCTTATTGAACGGGACCGTACCGGAAGAGAAATCGTGATCTATCGTGGGCAGGAGCACCCCCCTCGCAACGGGATTAATATCCAACTCACCATCGACACGAACTTGCAGGCTATTGTGGAAAAAGAAGTGGATGCTGCTTACCACGAGCTCAAAGCTTCGTATATCAGCTCCGTCATGATACGCCCCCAAACTGGGGAAATCTTGGCCATGGCTAACCGTCCCACGTTTAATCCTAACAGTGTGGGAGCTTCTACTCCAAATCAGCTAAGGAACTATGCCGTCATGGATATGATAGAGCCAGGATCCACCTTTAAGATCGTCATTACTTCTGGAGTACTGAACGAAGGATTGGTGCGTCCGACAAGCGCCATTTTTTGTGAGAATGGCGAATTCTGCCACGGTGGAGTCATCCTCAGGGACCACAAAGCTTACGAATATCTTTCTGTACACGACACTTTGGTTAAGTCCTCTAACATCGGTGCAGCCAAGCTAGCGTTTTTATTGGGCAATCAGCGCCTGTACAGATACATTCGGAAATTCGGATTTGGAGATAGAACAGGCGTTGAGCTACCTAGTGAGGCTAGCGGGATTATCCATCCACCACATCGTTGGAGCAAGACGAGCATTACCCGAATCCCCATGGGATATGAAGTGGCCGTCACCCCCCTTCAGCTCACCGTTGCCATGAGTGCTATTGCCAATGAGGGAAAACTCATGGCTCCACACATTGTAAAGGCACTTCTTGATGGAGAAGGAAGACCAGTCAGTACCATTTCTCCTCACTTTGTTCGGCAAGTGATCTCCTCAGAGACAGCCAAAGCGATGGGGGATGCGCTAACAGAGGTAGTAAGCCACAGGGGGACTGCAGTGCAGGCACGCGTCAACGGCTTTGAAGTAGCCGGAAAAACAGGAACTGCCCAAAAGGTAGATTACAGGGGAGGATATCATAAGGGACGCTACGTCGCTTCTTTCGCCGGCTTCCTCCCGAGAAAGGATCCACAATTCGTTTGCCTAGTCGTGGTAGATGATGCCAAAGTGCCCTCCAGTATGGCTTATGGGGGGCTGGTATCTGCTCCCATCTTTTCCCGCATTGCAGAGAGAACAGCTCGCTACATGGGCTTGCCCCCTCTCTCCATCATCAAGAGAGGTCACCCATTGAGTCCTCTACAAAAGAGTCAGGCAGGGCTTAACTCAATGCGATGAAACTGAGTAGACTCCTTCCTGCGACAAGAGTGCAGGCCATATCCAGCAATTTTGACCCGAAAATTGCCTCGATTTCTTATGATTCGCGCCGAACAAACCCCGGAGCGCTTTTCTTTGCTCTGCAAGGTGAGAAATTGGACGGTGCCTCATTTGCAGGGGAGGCCATAAAGAATGGAGCAGTCGCCATTGTAACCTCTAAACAGCTGGAGCTGTCAGTGCCGGTAGTTCGTGTGGAGAATCCTAGGTTTTCCTTGGCGGAGATTGCCTCCATGTTCTATTCCAACCCTTCTTCCTCTCTTAAGGTGGCTGGAGTAACAGGTACCAACGGTAAGACCACTACTACTTTTCTAATTCGGCATATTTGCTCAGGCACTCGATTACCCTGTGGGCTTATTGGAAGCGTCGTTTATGACATGGGAGGCGGCACACTAGAAGCCGTGAGAACTACCCCAGAATCTTCGGATATACAAGAAATGCTTGCTCATATGCGTAACTATGGCTTACGCGCCTGTGCGCTGGAGGCTTCTAGCCATGCCAGCATTCTTCATAGGTTGCATACCGTAGAGTTTGAGACTTTCGTATTTACCAATCTTACTCCGGACCACTTGGATTTCCATGGGAATATGGAAGCATACTTCAGTGCCAAGGCCGAATTTTTCAAGAACCTTCCTACTCAAACCAAGCGTGCTAAGGCAATTATTAATTGTGATGATCGCTACGGACGTTTGCTAATGGAGCGACTGCAGCACATCCCCATCATTCGTTATGGACTAGGTGTAGGGGCAGACTTTCGTGCTCTAAGCATACGTTCCGACACCACCGGTACGACCTATCAGCTAGAAGCACGTGGACGCAGCTACTTGGTTCGCCTTCCTTTGATTGGTACGTTTAACGTTTACAATTCCCTTGCTGCATTATCTGCCGCCAGCGCTATGGGTACAGAACTTCGCTCAGCAGTAGCTGCCTTGGCATCTATGCCTCAAATACCAGGTAGGTTAGAACGTGTACCGGCGAAGCGTAGCTTCCAAGTGTTTGTTGATTATGCTCATACTGCTGATGCCCTGGCAAACGCTCTCCGAACCTTACAAACACTTCATCCATCTCGACTTATCGTCGTCTTTGGCTGCGGCGGGAACCGTGACAGTTCTAAGCGTCCACTCATGGCTCGTATTGCAGGCGAGATGGCAGACTGGACTATTGTGACATCGGATAACCCACGTGAAGAAGATCCAGAGACTATTATCGCAGAGATTAGAGGTGGATTTTTTAACAAGCACTATGAATGCATTACCGATAGAGAAGCCGCTATCTACCGTGCTGTCTCCATAGCGCAAGCAGGTGACATTGTGCTTGTTGCAGGTAGGGGTCACGAAAAGACCCAGGAATTTTCTAGCCAGAAAATGCCATTCGACGACGTGGAAGTAGCTGCACGTGCCATTGCAGAAAAACCAGTGGGGCTTTGAAATGGACACCTGTACTGTCAGAGAAGTCGCAGAGATGTGCGGGGGTGTGCTGCTAAGGGGAAACCCCCAGTGTCTTGTCAGTCGACTTTCTAAAGACACCCGTATACTGCAACCAGGCGATATCTACATTGCATTACGTGGTGCCCGCTTTGACGGAAACCAGTTTCTAGCTCAAGCGGAAGCACGTGGTGCCAGTGCTGTAATCGCGGAATCCTCTTTCGCACTACCCGTCAACTCCAAGCTGGCTGTCATTCTCGTTCCAAATTCGCTAGTAGCGCTACAGCATCTCGCTAAAAGTTGGCGAGGTAGGATCACGCCAAGAGTAGTTTGTATTACCGGAAGCAACGGCAAGACAACCACCAAGGAACTCACTTCCAGAGTCCTAGAGAGACGGCTCACTGTTTCACACACACAGGGTAATCTCAACAACCATATCGGGTTACCGCTTAGTATTCTGGCTACTTCTTCTGCTCACAATGTAGCAGTTTGGGAAATTGGCATGAACCACCGCGGGGAAATCCTTCCATTGGCCAAACTGGCTCGCCCTCAGATCGGCATTATCACCAATATTGGAGTTGCCCATATCGCAAATATGGGGTCGCGCGAGGCAATTGCAGCAGAGAAAGAGAACCTGATCCACCAAATTGCGCCAGACGGCACGCTAATTCTTCCCGCGGAAGACGATTTTTCTGAAAAACTGGCTTCCTCCTCACCAATCCGCACTCTTTTTGTCGGATTAAGCTCTGGTTCAGTCACTGCTTCAAATATTGAAGTTCTTTCCAACGGGACCCGCTTTATCGCACACAGTTTTGGACAGCGCGCTTCCGTTACATTAAGTCTTCCTGGAAGACACATAGTAATGGGCGCCCTATTCGCCCTGGCGGTTGGTCTTGAGCTAGGCATTTCCATTCCTGAAGGGGCGAAGGAACTGAGTCGTGCTCCTCTACTGCACTGTCGCCCACAACTGCAAGTCAGGCGCAATGTTCAATTCCTAGATGACGGCTATAATGCTAATCCAGATTCAATGGTAGCCGCCCTTAATGCTCTCTCTGAAACCCCATGTAAGGGTCGTCGCTTTGCCATCCTTGGAAAAATGGATGAGTTGGGGACCTATGCGAAGAGGGGATATCAAAAAATAGCCCAAGCGGCAGCAGTATCCCTTATAGATGCTCTGGTAGCGGTTGGGGAAGAAACTCTACCGCTTGTCGAGGCGGCAAAAAAGGGAGGGGTGCGAAAAGTCTTCCACATTTCGGACACTTCTGCCGCAGCAGAATTCCTAGGCAGCATAACAAGTCCTGGAGATATGGTCTTGGTCAAAGGAAGTAATTCAGCATGCATGAGCCGCATCATTGAGCAGTACTAGCCAGTCCATGCTTTACTATTTCTTCGGAATTAGCGAGTGGGCAAGAATGCGCGGCATTGAGTGGAATCTTCTTAAGGAATTTCATGCCTTTCAAGACATCACTTTCCGTGCCGTTGGTGCCTCTATCACAGCTTTTCTCCTATCCCTAATTTTTGGAAATCTTGTCGTTCGCCAACTTATTTCCCTCGGATTTGATCAACCTATCCGCACCCAGGGGGAGACTCATAAATTGTTTGAATTACATAGGGAAAAGAGAGGCACTCCCACAATGGGAGGGATCCTTCCACTGGGTGCCACTATTACCTCCTCCCTGCTTTGGGCTCGTCTTCCAAATCCCTTTGTGTGGTTGGTCATTCTTTCCATGATTTATTTAGCCTCTTTGGGATTTGTGGACGATTACCTGAAGGTTATCCACCGTTCTTCCACTGGTATTAGCAGCCGCTTTAAGTTCGGACTACAGTGTCTACTCTCCGCGGCCGTGATTCTCTTTTTGCTCCTTGGTCCTCAGTCGAACACGCTTTTCCAACAGCTCTATATCCATCTTCCCTTCTTCAGGGATCCAATTATTCTCCACCTTGGATGGCTTGCCTTTTGTATCTACCCACTAGTTATCGTGGGAGCTTCTAATGCTGTGAATCTTACAGATGGATTGGATGGATTGGCCGTTGGTTGCACAGCTACCGTAGCAGCTTCCTACGGGATTCTATCCTACGTTGCCGGAGATTGCAAAATTGCCTCCTACTTACGAGTTCCGTTCGTCCCTTGCTCCGGAGAATTGAGTGTGCTTTGCATGGCTCTATTTGGCTCCTGTCTTGGTTTCCTTTGGTGGAACTGCCATCCCGCTTATATGTTTATGGGGGACACAGGTTCTCTTGCCATGGGGGGGGTTCTTGGAATAACTGCCATCTGCTGCAAACAAGAGCTTCTTCTTGTCATTGTCGGGGGAACCTTTGTCATAGAGACGTTGTCGGTCATTCTTCAGGTGGCAAGCTTTAAACTTAGTGGAAGACGCCTTATTAAAATGTCCCCACTACATCACCACTTTGAGCTCTGTGGCTGGAAGGAAAGTACTGTTATTGTCCGATTTTGGATAATGTCGGTCCTATTTTCCCTACTCGGGCTAGCCATCCTGAGGCTACGGTAAGACCCCATCTTTGATGAGAAAAAAAGCAGCCGTCTTGGGAATAGGACGCAGCGGGGAAGCAGCTGCGAGACTGTTGCATACCCACGGCTGGTTAGTTACCGGTCTCGATAGCTCTGCTTGTAGGTCAGTATGTACCCGCACCCAGACCCTCTCTAAAGAAGGGGTAGCCTTTATCCTTGGGGTAGAGGCAGATGCTGATCCTGCCTCCTACGACCTTTGTGTGCTGAGTCCAGGCATCAAGCTAGCAAGTCCGATTGCACAGAACATTCTGCGCAAGCAAATTCCCATCGTCGGCGAGATTGAATTAGCTTTTTGGAAGTGTCGAGTTCCTGTCATTGCTGTTACAGGAACCAACGGGAAGAGTACCACCGCCAAGCTAATAGAAACCCTACTCAATTCCTGCGGACTTTTCTCCAACGCCTGCGGGAACATCGGACCCCCATTTTCTGAAATTGTCGCCAGGCCTCACGCTAATCTACATACTGTAATAGTAGAAGCGAGCTCCTTCCAGCTGGAGACTATTCGCAGTTTTCGCCCTCACGTCGCCGTATGGTTGAATCTCAGTTGGAATCACCTGGATCGATACCACAGCATGGAGGAATATCGTCAAGCTAAGCTTCGCATTTTTCTCAACCAAACTCCGAAGGATTTTGCTGTGGTAAACGCCAGGGCAAGTCTTCCTGATCTTGTAGCACAGTCGATCACTTTCAGTGCCGGGGACCTCACCGCAGACTTTACTAAGAAAGGGTCTCAGATTCTCTTCCGAGGCACTCCCATACTAGATCAAGGTCGTACTTCCCTCCATGGTAACCACAATGCCGAAAATCTCATGGCTGCATTGGCAACAGGCTATTGCCTTGGCCTCTCATTTGGAGAGATGGCACGCGCAGCTTGTCTATACTCACCACTCGAGCACCGTTGTGAATTTGTCTGCCGACGAGATGATACTTGCTGGATTAATGACTCTAAATCCACCAACCTTGATGCCTTAGAAAAGGCTATCCAGTCCCAAACTGCCCCCCTGGTCCTCATTGCAGGGGGAAAAGACAAGGGATTTGAGTTCGATATCCTTGCCCCCTTGATAAGGGAGAGGGTGAAAGTGGCCATACTTATTGGAGAAATGCGCTACCGCATCGCAGCTTCCTGGCAAGCTACGCCTTCCAAAGTCTCAGAAACCCTGGAAGAGGCTGTCTATTCAGCGAATAGACTCTCTTCTCCAGGTGACATCGTTCTGTTTTCGCCTGGAACTTCTTCCACTGATATGTTCTCTAGTTACGAAGAACGCGGAAGATGCTTCAAGCAGCTTGTTTACGCCCTGCCAGGACAATGACGAATCCGCTATCCCGAATGATAGAGTCAAGAGTGTTTACCCGCTTACAGTCGTGCCGGACACCTACTCATTTTTTTGAAGAGAGAGTAGACTCTTTACGTCTAGCGGCATCTAATCCAGACGAGCAAGGCCAGTACGGAAAGAAAGAAAATAGCTCAGGACTTGCAAATAATTTAAGACTCACACGCATTTTTTTCGTGATACTTGCCCTCCATTTCATCCTTGTTGTCGGGGTCTGCCTCTTCTTTGACTATCATACTAGGCCTAGAGAGGTACCGCAGGGGGCGGCTGCAAGTTACCTCTATCACGCCCTGCCCGACGGGGGTGGATGAAACCTTCCTGACTGTAACTTCTTTTGGCCGTTCTGTGCTCCTCTTCCTAAAAGTCAGGCTGGATTCTGCTTTTTGTTTTAAGCTGTCACAAAATAAGGCACACATACTGAGGCGCTAGAACACCTTCTCCTTGCCGTGTACTTCTTGCACAAACACAGCGTATACATCCTGCTTACCGCGGTCGCAGTGTTGTTGGTGCTGGGAATCATTGTGCTGTTTAGCACAAGCGCCTTTTCTAAAGAGAGTTGCGGAGATATGTACTACTTTGTTAGGCGGCAGCTCTTATGGTTGGTGATTGGGATAATGCTTTGTGTGGCAGCTTCCCTAGTAAATTACCATTGGTGGGGAAGAACATGGTGGATCTGGCTAGTGGGGGGGACGCTTCTATTGGTGCTGTGTTTTATCCCTCCAGTTGGGATAAAAATTAACGGTTCTTGGCGGTGGATCAATCTACGAATTGTAACGTTCCAGCCTAGCGAAATCGGCAAATTGGCAGTAGCAATTTTTTTAGCCAGATGGTTCTCTAAATTCAGGCACCGTTCCGACAATTTGCTTGCAGGTTTTATCTTTCCAGCAGTCATTGCTGGCATTCCAACAGCACTGATTGCCAATGAAGTAGATTTAGGGACCACCGTGCTCATTCTCGGTACAGCGTTTCTCGTCATGTTTGCAGCCGGGATTAGCCTCTACCGGTTGGTACCGCTCGCCATCGCCGGATTAGGTGTAGTTCTCTACAGTGCTACTCACATCCGTGAACGGGCTGGTCGTCTAACGGCGTTCTTGCATCCCGAACAATATCGTTTGGATGAAGGATTGCAACAATGGCAGGCTCTCATTGCCTTTGGTTCTGGTGGGATTACAGGGTTGGGGCTGGGAGAAGGCCGGCAAAAGTATTCTTATCTCCCCTATGCTCACACAGATTTCATCTTTGCTATGATTGGGGAAGAGCTCGGCCTTATTGCGACACTTACAATTATCTTTTGCTATCTTCTCATCTTCTTATGTGGAGCACTGATTTCTTTCAATTCTAGGGATTTCTTTGGAGTCCTTCTTGGGTTTGGACTGACTGTGCTCATCACCCTTCAAGCAATGATCAACATAGGTGTTTCCATTTCCCTATTGCCTAACAAGGGAATGCCCTTGCCGTTTATCAGTTATGGTGGGTCTAACATGACTATTTGTCTCTTCATAGTGGGCATTCTGTTAAATATCTACCGCATGGGCCATCCCGTTTCTTCTGCATCCTCATACCTTCTAGACACTCACGCGCCTACAAAAGGTTGAACCGGATGAAAATTGCAATTGCATGCGGAGGGTCAGGTGGCCATCTATTTCCAGGTCTTGCTGTTGCTAAAGCTCTAAGTGAGCGTAACCACGAGGTCCTTTTATTAATTTCAGAGAAAAAAATTGATTCCGTTGCCTTGCAGGCACATTCGGAATTTTTAGTCGAAAAACTACCTCCGATTAGTTTTCCTTCTGCTCTTTCTCCGACATTCATCCAGTTTTTACGGTTTGCTTGGAAGAGCCTTGCAAAATGCAATAGGATACTCGTCCACTACCAACCAAGAGTGGTTTTAGGCATGGGGGGAAGCACTTCTGCGGCTTTGGTCGTCACTGCCAGAGTGGCTGGGATCCTCTCCTGTGTTCATGAGTCTAATTCCATTCCTGGAAGAGCCAATCGGTTAGGTGCGAAACTCGCTTCCCATGTGCTATTAGGATTTGCAGAATGTAGAGCCCATTTTCCCAGAGTGGAGTGCACAGTAACAGGAATTCCCATACGAATGACTCTCACCAGACGTATCCCCCGCGCACAGGCTCTTACCGACCTCCACTTGGATCCTCTACGGAAAACACTCTTAGTGATTGGTGGTAGCCAGGGGGCTTCCAGCATTAATCAACTTCTCTCCCATACGGCTCCACTGCTGCGTAACATGCACCTCCAGATTATTCACCTTGTTGGAAGGGAGGACGGTTGCTCTCTGGCTGCGAACTACTCGCGGGAAAACATTCCAGCCTACGTAGCCGTCTTTCACCACCGTATGGAACAGGTCTTCTCTTCCGCTGATCTCGTCATTTCTCGGGCGGGTGCCTCCACCCTAAGCGAAATCTCACATTTCGGCCTTGCCAGTGTGCTCATCCCATATCCCTTTGCAAGAGATAACCATCAGGAGAGTAACGCTGCTGTCTTTGTCCGTGCAACCGCTGCAGAAATGCTTCTAGAGTCGGATGCCACTCCAGAAATCCTTACTAGACTCATCATGGACTTGCTGAACGATGAATGCCGTAGACAGTGTATGGCTCAACGTGCAAGGGAGGTATTTCCTCGCGATTCTTCCCAACGAGTTGTCTCCACAATAGAAAAGATCGGGGAATGATCACTGCAAGCCACTTGGCCTCTATTCTTCTTGTGGATACACCTCTTCGTATCCACCTCATAGGGGTTGCCGGGTCTGGCATGAGCGCGCTAGCGGTCCTACTTCTAGCCCTAGGCCACCGCGTTAGTGGATCTGATAAGGTAGACACACTTGAAGTCCAGCAGCTGAGTCAGTCTGGATTAGTATTTGAAACTCCTCACCGCGCAGAACATGTGTGGGGAGTAGATCTTGTAGCACAGTCTTCCGCAATTAAACCCGGCAATGTAGCGTTGGACGAAGCTGTTCGTCTCGGCATTCCTATAGCAAGAAGAGCAGATGTGCTAGCGGCAATCATGATGCATAAGAGAAGCATTCTGGTTTGTGGCATGCATGGAAAAACTACCACTGCAGCTATGGCTACGCATGTTCTTCGTCTGGGTGGACTAAAACCTTGCCATTATGTAGGGGCAAATATTCCCATTCTAGGAGCAAACGCACGATGGGAATCTAGAGGTGAATATTTTGTTGCTGAGGGAGATGAAAGCGACGGCAGTCTGTCTACTTACTTTCCAGAGCATGCCCTCGTACTTAACGTCGAGCCGGAGCATCTTGACTTCTATCAAAATCAAGATGCCATCGATGATGTCTTTTTCCGTTTGATCTCTCAAACTTCTGGTTGGACATTTTATTGTGCGGATGACACTGGCGCGAAGCGTATTTGTACATCTCATCCGAGAACTATTTGCTATGGCACAGGCGCTTCCTGTGACTATCGGATGGAGCTTTTTTCGGGCAGTAGCAATGGCAGGGTCCATACCCGATTTGGAGTCCGCTACCGTAAAAGCTTTCTTGGTAATGTGCAGCTAAATGTTCCAGGAAGACACAATGCCCTTAATGCACTCGCCGTAACTGCATTGGCGCTGGAGCTAGGAGTGCCGTTCGAGCTTATTAAAATGGCCCTCCAATCCTTTCGTGGCGCAGAACGCCGCTTCGAAATTAAGTTTCGAGATAATCTGCAAGCGGTAGTAGACGACTATGGACATCATCCGACAGAGATCCAAGCTACGCTTTCTACTGCTCAGTCCCTTGGATTTCAGAGGATAATCGCTTTGTTTCAACCGCACCGTTACTCTCGTACACAGGCGCTACGTAAACAGTTTGGCACGGCATTTTATGGAGCTGACCATGTTCTGGTGACAGATGTCTACCCTGCCGGGGAAGAGCCAATCCCAGGTGTCTCCGGCCAAACTATCGTAGAGGCTCTGCGGGAAGCAGGACACCCCCATGTTCAGTCTCATACCCCGGTAGCTACTATTCACCAACAAGTAGGGGGAGATCTCCTTCCAGGAGATCTCGTTATAAGCCTCGGCGCTGGAAATATTGGCGAAGCTAGTGATCGTTTGGCCAGAGATTTAACAATGCGTAAACGCTTGCTTGCAGCTATGGGATCAGGCTCCATTCGACTTTATGAGCCTATGAGTAAACACACCACTCTCCGCGTAGGGGGCCCGGCCCAATTCTGGGCTGAGCCCCAGACAGAGGAAGGATTCATAGCCCTCGTGCAGTTTTGCTTCTCCGAAAATATCCCAATCATGGTGATTGGGAGAGGTTCCAATCTCCTGGTAAAGGATGGGGGTGTTCCTGGCGTAGTAGTCCATCTTGGACATGGACAATTCCTTCAGAGTCAACTCCACGGCCACAACATTGTGGCGGGTGCCGGAGTGCGTCTCAAGCAGATAAGTTGCATGGCCCATCGTTTTGGTATTGGAGGATTTGAGTGGATGGAAGGAATCCCTGGGAGTTTGGGAGGGGGACTTCGAATGAATGCAGGTGCAATGGAGGTACAGCTTTTTGATCAGGTTGTTTGTGTCAGATGCTGTGATCGAGAGGGCAACATCCTGCTTAAGACCCCTCCAGAACTTAACGTCCGCTACCGTAACGCTTCTGACTTTGCTCATCACTACGTTCTTTCTGCAACCTTGCAGGGCTATGCTTCCTCTCCAGAGGAGATCAATCGCCGACTAAGAGAGTCAAAAAGAAAGAGAAGTCAATCCCAGCCCATTGCAGCTAGCGCCGGCTGTATCTTCAAGAATCCCAGAGAGGTACCTGCAGGGAAGCTCATTGAGGAACTCGGCTTGAAGAATTTTTTTATTGGCGGGGCGCGCATTTCCGAGATCCATGGCAACTTTATCGTCAACGATGGCTCTGCTTCTGCAGAAGCAATTCTGACCCTCATTAAGAAAATCTGTGCTGTTGCCAAGCAGAAAAGGGGGATCGAGCTCAACACAGAAGTCCAAATTGTTGGAGAGAATCTCTAGATTATATGAGAAATTATCAACACCTTCTGCAAATGGATCGCTCTTCCCTAAGAGGAGTTCATTTTGTTGTTCTCAAAGGCGGTCCTGGGGAAGAACGGGCAGTTTCTCTACAATCTGGTGCTTCGGTAGCGGATGCTTTGCGCTCACGACAATACTATGTCACTGAAGTAGACGTCACCAAAGGGCTAGAGGACTTACCTAAAGGCACAGATCTTGTTTTTAATATGATTCACGGCACCTTTGGAGAGGACGGTCGTTTACAGGAGCTGCTTGAGGAAATGGGGATTCCGTTTACTGGGGATGGGGCCGCAGGCTGCCGACTAGCATTCGATAAAGTCCTTACTAAAAGACGGTTTGTTAGCGCTAGAGTTCCCACAGCTCCCTTTGAGGTATTATCTTTTGGACAAAAACCCTCTATCGTACCACCCTTCGTGCTCAAGCCTCCTTGTCAAGGGTCTTCGATCGGTGTGCACGTAGTGCATGATCGGCAACAAGTACTTCTGGCTATGGATGACTGCCTTAAATACAACGATAGGGTCCTGCTAGAGTCGTTCTTACCAGGCAGGGAGTTCACCGTGGGCATTGTTGCGAACACGGTGCTTCCAGTAGTTGAGATTGTATCTGCTGGAGTATACAGCTATGAGAATAAATACATAGCCGGGAGGTCTAGGTATTTTACACCAGCGCTCCTCAGTAGGGATCTTACCGCAAAGATTATGCGTACGGCTCTGGCGGCTCACAAAGCACTTGGATTGCGACTTTGCTCCCGCGTGGATATTCTCCTTGGAGAAGAAGGCGGGTTGAATGTCTTGGAAGTTAACACTGTTCCTGGCATGACGCCTCTCAGCCTTATGCCACGAGCAGCCGCAGCTATTGGGATCGATCTACCCTCGCTCTGCGAGGTTATAGCCGTGCTTTCCCTGCAGAAAGGGAAAAAAGCGTGAAGCACTCACTTTTTTCATTCCTATTCCGTATGACCCATCGGAGATCCGCTCTGTTGCGGGTGCGGGTGTGCCGCAACACCAGCCGTAGGCGGTGGACGGCTCGGGTTTTTAACACTATTTGGCAGTCTATTTTTCTCGCATCTTTGCTAATTGGAGGCTGGGTCGGTGCCGGGGAACTGCTTGCTAAATTTTTCTACACAAACCCTCACTATGGCATTTGCCACGTCCGTGTTAATTCCGAGAGTGTTTTCTCAGATGCCGAAATACTCGCTTCCACTGGCCTCCAGTTTGGAGATAACATCTTTTCCGTCGATCTGGAAAATGCTCGCAAGAAACTGCTTACCATTGGACAAATACAAAGTGTGTCTCTCAGGCGTGTGTTGCCTAACACACTGCGGGTTTTGATTCAGCTCAGGGAGCCCGTGGCATGGCTAGTTTCCAAGGAAGAAGACCGAAAGGGGGTGGTTCCTTCCCCCGTTGGCTCGCTCCTTTTAGAGGCAGAAGGCACTTTTTATGAGCCGACTCACATCCTTCCTAGATATCTTTCCTTGCCAATTATCCAGGGGATCAACCAAAAACTCTTGGCTTCCGGGGACCTATTGGCAGCGGAAGATTTGCGTCACGCTCTTGAGTTATTACGTCTGGTTGCTTCACGCTGCGATCCCCCCATTTCACTCCGTCTTTTAGATCTATCAAAAGGATATTGCATTCAAGCATTGGGAGAATCTAATGAGGTCATCACTTTCTCAACTCATAACTTCGAGGCACAATTAGATCGACTGCAAGAGCTTATGAAGGTTTGCGAATGCTCCGGTAGGCGTATTGCAAGTGTTAACCTTTTCGTCCATCGGAATACCCCAGTACGATTTTTCGGATCGCTGGACGGGCAGCCCCTACAACAGAATGGGGGAAATATCATATACTCCCCTCCTAGCCACTAGGGTAGTAAAGTCAAATGGGAAAAAACCAAGTTCTCGTTGCGATAGAAATCGGCACTAGCAAAGTGTGCACTGTTGTTGCTGAAGGATGCGGGAACAATGGCGTGCGATTACTCGGGGTAGGAAAGATGCTATCCAGGGGTGTCCGTAAGGGAGAGATAGTAGATTTCCCTACGGCGGTCAGATGCGTTCATGAGGCACTAGTAGATGCAGAGGAAAAAAGTGATGTGGAAATTGAAAGTGTTTGGGCAGCGGTCACCGGAAGCCACATTGTCGGCTTTAATAGCCGAGGAGCCATTAGAATTCCGGAAGGTAAGTCAGAAATTGATCTAGAAGATCTCCGCAACGTGGAAGCAAATGCTAAGGAAATACGTCTCCCTCCACAACATGATTTCCTTCACGCAATTATCCAGCACTACTACGTAGACGGGAAGGATGGTATTCTTGATCCTATTGGTATGGTTGGAACACGCCTGGAAGCTGATTTCCACGTTGTTCATGGCGTTACTACCCGTTTGCAAAACACTGTCCGGTGCATTCGTGAGGCTTCCGTTGAAGTAGAGAACATTGTCCTAAGTGCCTTGGCATCTGCCCAAACTGTCTTGGATCCTCAGCAGAAAGAATTAGGGGCTCTTGTCGTAGATATAGGCGGTGGCGTGACGGACTATATTGTCTATATTAATGGTGTTGTTTGCCACAGTGGGGTATTGGCCATTGGCGGCGACCACATTACTAGTGATATTTCCATGGGACTCCATATTCCTATTCAGAAGGCAGAGAAACTCAAGGTGGAGGTTGGTTCTACCTCTTTAGAAGAGACCCTTCCTGGAGAAACTGTACTGCTGAAAAGTAGCTCCGGGTTTTCTGGATGTGAGGTGGAAAGGCACATGTTGAATACCATTATTCATGTTCGCGTGAGGGAGCTTTTTGAGATTCTTAAAAATCGGGTGCAGAATGAATGCTCCCTTCATATGCTTGGCGCAGGCATTGTCCTCAGTGGAGGCTGCAGCATGCTACAAGGAATAAAGAGCCTTGCTGAAGAAGTTTTTGAAATACCTGTCCACCTCGCCCATGCTGATACAGCAGCAGATCATTGCTCTGCCTTTAATAATCCGCAGCTCTCAACAGCTATCGGCCTACTTAAATATGTTCACGCTATCCAAACTAGTCTTCCGAAACCCACTTTGCTTCAAAAACTCGGCCGCAGGGTGGGGATGCTTTTTGGGAAACGGCGGACACTAGCCTACTAACCCCAGCAATGGCTAGTGATCTCCTCTAGAGGGCTCTTAGCTATTCTCCCTCCGCTTAAGAGGGCTTGATGAGCTCTTCTTATCGCGCGTAGTCTCGTTAGATGTTGGAGGTCCAAAAAGCATCAAAATCGTGTGTGGGGGACGGGATTAGGGTAAAAATCGTCGGTGTGGGGAATGCAGGCATCAACCTTGTAGATCGCCTTACTACTGAGCGTGCCACCAGATGGGAAACTGTTGCAATCAATACCGATTTTCAATCATTGGCCTATTCGATGGCGGATTCCAGGATCCCTATCGGGACAAAGATAACCCACGGCTTGGGAACTGGCAGTAATCCAGAATTGGGGAGAGAAGCGGCCATAGAATCGCAAGACGCTATTCAGTCTGTTGGAGAGAATACAACAATGATCATTGCATGCGCTGGATTGGGAGGTGGAACTGGTTCAGGTGTAGTACCAATTTTGTTGGAGACGGTGCGCGCCCATGGGGTGCTTGCCGTAACAGTACTCACTTTACCATTCAGTTTTGAAGGCACGAGGAGGATGCAACAAGCAACGGATGCCCTTGAAAGGATTCGCTCTTCTACCGACGCAATCCTGATCTTTGAGAACAACCGTATGTCAGAGATTGTACAGCTGGAAGCAAATATTGGAGAAACATTCTCTCGATCCATGGATTTCCTCACACAGGCCTGCACCACAATTGCAAGACTCATTTTTGGTACGGGCCCTATGCAAACTACTCTAGGGGACCTTGCAGTTGTTCTTCGCCCAAATAGTGACGGTGCCTCTCTCTTTGGTTTTGGATCGGCTGAGGGGAGAAACCGGGCTCATGATGCTCTTCGCCACGCCTTAGAAAATCCATTCATGGACCGCGGGCGCCTCCTGGCCGATGCAGAACGTCTTTTGATTTACATCGACGGACCTTCTAACCTTCTACTTTCTGAAGTACAAACTACCGTTCAAGAAGTTTTAGAATCCTGTAATGACTCCACCCGTATCCTGCTAGGAATACAGGCCGCAGGCTTATCCTCCATTCCTGTTACGGTATCTTTGTTGGGAACTTGCCGTGGCACTTGTTCTCCGCTTCTGCCCGGGGGCTCACCTTCTCCCCACGCCTTTACCATGACATCAGTTTCTCCATTTATATCTTCCACACAACCGCAGGAATCCCTCTCTCCCGAAGCTGGCGTGCTGGGAACCAGGCCCAATGAGAAGGTAGACAGATATTCAACGAAATCAGAGTGGAAACAGTTTCCATTCAACGTAGCAACCCGAGAACATCTTGAGAAGGCCGGGTCTGCTATAGTGAGGGGCGAAGATATTGACGTTCCTACTTTCTTGCGCATGAAAATTAGACTTAAGTAGCACATACCACCATGAAAGCTATCTCTCTCCCATAGCCCTATGTTCCTAGAAAAATGTACCATTAAAATGCAAGAGGCCCTTAACGGCGCCCTCAGCATTGCCTCTAAGTTTGGCCACCAGCAACTCACTTCGGAGCACCTTCTTCTTAGTCTTTTAAGACAAGAAAATGGAGTTATTACTCTACTTTTAGAAAAACTGGGAGTCGCTCTTGGTAACCTCGAGCAACAGTTGGAGAAGAGGCTTAAA
The DNA here is from genome assembly GCA_016766635.1 of Candidatus Xiphinematobacter sp. Classification (NCBI taxonomy): domain Bacteria; kingdom Pseudomonadati; phylum Verrucomicrobiota; class Spartobacteria; genus Candidatus Xiphinematobacter; species Candidatus Xiphinematobacter sp. Next base: position 534,970 of record CP068473.1, on the reverse strand, counting down.
ACCCTTCCAAGCGTCTATGGTGGAGGAGGCCCATATATGGGGGATCAGCTGCGACAAACCATGCGAGCTGCCGAGGAGGAAATGGAAAAGCTTCAGGACACGTTCCTGAGTGCTGAGCACTTCGTTCTCGCGCTGATTAACGGTGAGTCACAGGGTGGGCACTTGCTGAAAACAGTGGGTGTGGATCGCCAAAACCTCATGGGGGCGTTGGCAAGTACACGTGGCTCCCAGAGAGTTATAGATCGAAATCCAGAGGAGAAATATCAAACCCTAGAAAAGTACGGGCGCGACCTTACTGCACTGGCCGATCGTGGCAGAATCGATCCCGTCATTGGACGAGACGAGGAAATTCGCCGCACCATGCAGGTTCTTTCCCGCCGTACGAAGAATAACCCAGTTCTCATCGGAGAGCCCGGTGTTGGGAAAACCGCCATTGTGGAAGGTTTGGCGCGGCGTATCTCCAGCGGAGACGTTCCGGAAGCACTGAAGAACAAAAAAATCATTGCATTGGATTTGGGATCCATGATTGCTGGTGCCAAATTTCGGGGAGAATTTGAGGATCGCCTAAAAGCTTTTCTAAAAGAAGTGACCACTAGAGTAGGAGGAATAATTCTCTTTATTGACGAACTCCATACCATCGTCGGAGCGGGCGCTACCGAAGGTGCTGTGGACGCCTCTAACCTCCTTAAGCCTCAACTGGCTCGTGGAGAACTCCATGCTATTGGCGCCACGACGCTGGACGAATATCGAAGATATATTGAGAAGGATGCCGCTTTGGAGAGGAGATTCCAGCCAGTCATGGTTGATGAACCCAGTGTGGAGGATACTGTGACTATTCTTCGTGGATTAAAGGAAAAGTACGAGGTCCACCATGGGGTACGAATCCAGGATACGGCCCTAATCGCAGCCGCCACTCTTGCGCGTCGTTACATTTCAGACCGTTTCCTCCCCGATAAAGCGGTTGATCTTGTCGATGAAGCAGCCTCTCGCCTCAAAATTGAGTTGGATTCCATGCCTGCAGAAATTGATCAAGTTAGTCGGGAAATCATGCAGATGGAGATGGAGCAGCAAGCTTTGAAGAAAGAAACGGACGTTGTTAGCCGGGAACGCCTTGCAAAGCTAGAAAGGGAGCTTACTAAAAAAAACGATACGGCGTCTCGGCTGAAATCCCGCTGGAACAAGGAGAGAGAGGAAATTGGGAAGGTTCAGGCATTAGCTGAAGAAATCGACAAGCTGCGCGGGGAGCTTGAGGTCAGACAACGTCAGAATAACCTCGAGCGCGCCAGTGAGATCCAGTATGGCCTCCTTCCGAAATTACAATGTCAGCTCGGGAAGCTGATCGAGAAACAAGGTTCCTCCCCCACTCTTCTTAAAGAGGAAGTTACTGAAGGTAATATTGCAGAAATTGTTGCTGCTTGGACAGGCATTCCAGTCTCCAGGTTACAAGAAACTGAAAAACAGAAACTTCTTAAAATAGAAGAGCGTCTTACACAGCGAATTGTTGGGCAAGAGCAGGCCATTGTTGCAGTTTCCAATGCCATTCGGCGTGCACGGGTAGGTTTACAAGATGAAAAGCGACCCGTCGGTTCTTTGCTTTTCCTTGGACCAACCGGAGTTGGAAAGACCGAGCTTAGCAAAGCTCTTGCTGAGCTTTTATTCGACGATGAAAACACAATGGTTCGCCTAGATATGACCGAGTATACGGAAAAACACAGTGTTGCCCGCCTTATCGGCGCTCCACCGGGATATGTGGGATATGAAGAAGGTGGTCAGCTTAGCGAGGCTGTACGTCGAAAGCCCTACTCCGTCATCCTCTTTGACGAGATTGAGAAAGCCCATCAGGATGTATTCAGTGTTCTTCTCCAAGTATTGGACGATGGTCGCATCACGGATGGACAAGGCCGTACTGTGGATTTCAAAAATACCGTTATTATCATGACAAGTAACATCGGCAGCCAGTTCTTCATGGGCGATCTACCGGAAGAAGAACGCAATCACCGCATCAAGGAAGCCCTGTCCAAGTATTTCCGCCCTGAATTTCTCAATCGAGTGGATGAAATCATTGTTTTTAACCGACTTTCTAATACTGACGTTGAGAGAATCGTGGATATGCAAATTGCTTCTCTCTCTAAGAGAATGGCACAACAGAAAATTGCTTTAGAACTAACCCCCGCCGCTCGTGCTTTGCTAGCTCATGAAGGCTACGATCCCATCTACGGAGCGAGGCCCATTAAGCGTGTCATTCAGCACAAGCTACTTGATCCACTGAGCCTCGAGATTTTAGACGCAAAGATTTGTGAGGGCGACAATCTGATGGCAGACGTCCAAGACAACTGCTTGTTTTTTTCAAAAAAAAAGAAGTGACTGCTTCCTTCTGCGCTATTTTTTGCTTTTATCCTCTTGTGAATAAGAAACAGTGACACAAGGTGTGATGCCCTCCTTGCGGAGAAGCTTTGCACAGAGAATTAGATACGGGAAAATGCAAGATTGGGATCTGCATCGGCTCCGTGGCCTTGCAGGTTGGCTTACCGGGTTGCTTCTTTGCTCGGGTGGCGGAATTGGCAGACGCGCTAGACTTAGGATCTGGTGGAACAATAATCCGTGTGGGTTCGAGTCCCTCCCCGAGCATCATATGGAGGCTCTGTGGGCAGGGCTGGATTCGAACCAGCGAAGGCATAAAAGCCAGCGGATTTACAGTCCGCCCCGTTTAGCCGCTTCGGTACCTACCCAAACAGAAAAACTCCAGGACCCCCAAATCGACGGACGTGGCCTCCAGCTCCAACCGGCCTCCCTCGACCAGCCAAACGGTACAACAACCCGAGACGAAGGCCTGTCCTTCTTCATTGGGGATCAAGGATAGTAGATGACAGCACGGCACGAGGCCATCCTAGAAATCAATCCGAGCCAATGTAAACTAAAAAGGGATCGCCTAGGAAGGGGAATTACCGCCCCTTCGCGAGAAGGTCCTTTGCGTACATCCCAAAAGTGATAATAAGAAATGATAACCTGGTGCCACACAGCCCTGCCTGACTCGAATGCAAAAGCAGCGGAAGTCAAGGTACTCACGCATTAACCTGAATTTGGATTAGGCATTCTTGGGTCAGGAAATAAAATGGTCCCGAGGTCTCCGGAGATAAAAAGTCTACGAGAAAACTTGATTGACGTGCCAACAGCGACCCCGGCAGGCTGTCCTGCTCTACATAGCTCATCCCTTTAGCAAGATTTAATCGCAGCCTGGTCAAGACCTCTCTGCGGGAAACATTCTCTCAGAAATTTTACTTTCCCAGCTAAGATGTCCTGTACTGGCTCCAGAGGGTTACCTCGGCAGATTCTGTTGTGCGGAAAGCAAGGATCCTTTTTCGGCTCTGGGGAGAGACACTGTAACCGTCTAAAGCGGAGTGGACCTGACCTGATCAATATGATCAATACCATGGAGTCCTGGACGGAGAAAGCCAAGATGTCGCTCTACCCGTGATAACGAGTACAAAAGGCAGCTTTCCAAAAAGGTGGGATCAGTATCAGAGATGTCTATGACCTGAACATCGCCTGATATGATGCGACGCCCAAGTCTTACTTATGAGGGAGATCGCCCAGCCAGCCAGTATTTCACACCATCCGCACACCCGCCGCCAACCTGTAACACAATCTTCGCCAAAAAGCCAGAAGCTGCGCCCTTTCTTTGTATAGCAGGAGAAGCAAAAGAAACCCACCAAAGACCAACGCGGTTCTTTAAAGGCTGCGCTGCTAGGGATTGCCTTGCGCATCTTTAGCCTAAACCAGCTTTCTTTCCGATCAAAACAACCAAACCAAGCAAGGAACAGCCCCATCCATGAGCGAGGGTACCCTCGAGAGTCAAATCAAAATGTCCCTCCGGAGAGGGGGATACATTTTGTGTAAACACACCAGAAACTTTTCCTTGGTACGATTTGAGAGGAGTGCAAGGGCTCAGAGTTCGCTATCTTTGAGTTGTAAACCATCCACTTACCCACTAATTCCTCATCTATTTTCAAGGTGTTAGTGCCTTCCGTGCAGGCGGCATGCTTCAGAGCTGTTCCCACGGTCGGGCCTGTTTGAAAAAATCACCACGAGAAATCCAAGAGTCCTGATAGGCCATCCGCGCTTAATACAAACCTTGAACTAGAGAACTGCTTCCAGACTGTTTTCCTCTGCTCCTAATCGCGTGGTGTTGTGTGGCGGCATACCCGGAGTCAAAAAACTTGTCGGACCAGCGTGCCAAGCTCCCGCTTGCCACTGTACCATTCCTTTTGCATGAGAGAGAAAATCGGCCCTTACCGAGCTTGTTCTGTAAAATTTCAAGAGGATTTCTGGAAACTTCTTGCCATCAAATTGGTTTTTTTAGGAGACTCCCTCGGCGGGTTTTTTGGGTTGGTGGTGGTTTCCCTCAAAACGATTACAGTTGGGGGGAGGGATCTTGAAGAAGTTGGCTCCATTTACGCAGAGAGAGAGCTGGAAGCTACGGTGCCCTGGTGTTCTCTCTCCGGGGTGGAGTTAGGACCACTCTGATAGGAATGAAGGGAGGACCTACGCGTAGTCTGCATTTGCGAATTCCGCGAGGAACCACAGCAATTACCAAGTTACCCAAGTTACTAAAGTCGGTTCTATGTTGCTCATGTGGCGGAATTGGCAGACGCGTACGGTTCAGGACCGTATGGGGAAACCCCTGGAGGTTCGAGTCCTCTCATGAGCAGAACAAACTCTCCGCTTAATTACAGGTAGTCATGGCAAAACATGCTAAAATGGAAAGGAAAAGAACTCCCCCATCGATCCTAAAACCAACCACCCCAGCTTCTAAAGGGAACCTAATCTAAATTATTACCAACCTCAAAAGAGGTTCCAGTAGACGAATCAATTGCTGTTTTATAGAAAAGACGTACCGACTGCAACGTAGCCTACACGGCCTCTATCTCCCTACCAAGAGTCGTTCCTTAAGTCCTTTTCCTTCTACTAGACTGCCAGTAGAATGGAATCTCGTACACAAGTTTTTCGGGTTGCCATACTGGTCCTCTTGTATTGTAGAGGAGGGGTCCATCTCATGGTTCTCTACAGAAGAATAGGAGAAAAAATAAACGTGATACGCTGACCCAGGTGTGTGGGGAGTCTTGGCAGGGTAAAAAAACCCGCTGGGCAATTCCCATGCCCAGTCCAGGTAAAAGTACTGGAGGTTGCCGCAGGCCTATCCCTTAAAGAAAAGAAGAGGGACATACACGGAGAAACTGGCGGTGGGGATAAGCATGTGGAACAGAAATCTTGGGTTGCTTTACAATTATGTTCCCCAGGGGTAGAAGTGGACCTCGACCGGTTTTACTGTGACGGTTCGCGGCCTTTGCCAACAAGCAGTCTGGCAGAGTCACTGCAGGTGCCTATGGAAGACATCCGAAACATTGCAATCATTGCCCACGTCGATCACGGTAAGACTACTTTGGTGGACCAACTCCTTCTCCAATCGGGTACCTTTCGTCCTAATCAGAAAATAGACAAACGGGTTATGGACTCCATAGAGATTGAAAGGGAAAAGGGGATCACAATTTGTTCCAAAAATGCCGCCTTTCGTTGGAAAAATTTCCTTATTAATGTCGTAGACACCCCGGGGCATGCTGACTTTGGTGGAGAAGTGGAGCGCGTTATGCAAACAGTGGACGGCGTCCTGCTAGTGGTAGATGCTCATGATGGCCCGCAGGCTCAGACGAAGTTTGTGCTTCAGAAGGCACTTACCCATAAGCTCAAGCCTATTGTTGTCATAAACAAAATTGACCGAGAAAATGCGCGCCCCAATAAGGTGTTGGACATGGTTTTTGAGTTGTTTTTGGAACTTAATGTGACCGACGAACAGCTGGATTTTCCTCACGTATACACGAGTGCTAAAGCGGGATTCGCCAAGAGAGAGCTGGATCACTCCTCCACTACTATGGAGCCTCTCTTCGAGGCAATCGTTCGATATATCCCACCTCCTCATCCATCGGCCAAAAAATACTTCCAATTCTTGGTTACCAATTTAGATCACAGTGCCTACCTAGGCAGGATCGCTTGGGGACGTGTGGTTAGTGGTACAATCCGCGTAGGGAGACCAGTGTTTCGGCTTTGCCGGGATGGGCGTCGTCTGCGAGGGAATGTTGCTGCCCTCCTTGAACACGAGGGTTTGGAAAAAATTCAAATCCAGGAAGCTGTAGAGGGTCATATTGTGGGCCTTTCAGGCTTTGAAAACGTTTGCATTGGGGAAACCATTACTGAGTTGGAGGACAGCAGCGCTTTAACTTTTGTAGATATCGACCCTCTCACCATCAGCATGCGTATCACCGTCAATGATTCTCCAATGGCTGGCAAAGAGGGTAAGTTTCTCACCGCTCGACATATCCACGAGCGGCTTGTACGCGAAACTCGCACGAATATCTCTCTGAAAATGTTAGATACAGGGACAGTGGGACATTTTGAAATCCGGGCTAGGGGGGAGATGCAGGTTGCCGTGCTGGCTGAACAAATGCGTCGGGAGGGTTACGAGCTAGTGCTTTCGAGACCAGAAGCTGTCTGCCAGAGGGCTGCAGATGCTGCAAACCTGCTTGAGCCATTTGAAACTGTCCATGTAGACGTTCCCCTGGAAAGCCTAGGGCACATTCTCAAATCTTTTTCTCGCCGTAAGGCTGAAGTTGTCAAAATGCAACAGCATCTCCATTCCATTGATATTGAAGCTGTGCTCCCAACTAGGGGATTAATTGGTCTCAAAACGGAGCTCGTTTCCCTTACCAGAGGGCGTGGTGTGATGACACATCTTTTTAGGGAGTACGGCCCCCATAAGGGAGAAATCCCCATACAAAGAAATGGCGGAGCGCTCATCTCCATGGAAACCGGAACCTCCACCGGCTATGCGCTTAGTAACATCCAAGAGCGTGGAAGACTCTTTATTGGGCCACAAGAGGACATCTATGTTGGCATGATAGTTGGGGAACACTCCAGGCCAGAGGATCTTACAGTCAATCCATGTAAGGTAAAACACTTAACTAACATGCGAAGCCAGGGCGAAGGGAAGTGTATCCGGCTGGATCCACCCGTAAAAATGGATCTGGAACAAGCTCTCGAATTCATCGGTCCAGACGAATACGTGGAAGTAACTCCTAGTTCCCTGCGCCTTCGTAAGAAATCCTTAGGTATGCCCCTTCCGTATAATAATCCATGCAAAAAATAAAGGGAGAAGACCGCTTATCCCTATTGCTAGATCACGCCCCTTGAGAGCTTTTCCCACGGCGTTTTTCCGGTTGTGAACAAACCTTGTCGATGAGACACAACAACAAGCTGAGGATACGTCCTCCCTTTTTCTTTTTTACTAACTCGTAAGCGGCGGATCTGCCCACCTGCCATATTTGCGAATCAAATCCAAGAGACAACTTACAGCTTCCTTCTCAGGAATGTTAAATTTGACCGGGGTCTTCCCAACGTAGAGATTAACCTTGCCTGGGGCACCACCTACGTATCCAAAGTCTGCATCGGCCATTTCTCCAGGTCCGTTAACGATGCACCCCATAATGGCGATCCGCACACCCTTAAGGTGGGAAGTTGCGGCTTTAACGTGCGAAGTTGTTTGCTGGAGATTAAAAAGAGTGCGTCCACAAGAAGGGCAGGCCACATAGTCTGTCTTGGAAAGCCTTGCTCCAGATGCTTGGAGAATATTGTAGGCAATCCGTACGGATCGTTCAGGTTCTTGTTCCCCCTGAACAAGGACAGCATTACCAATACCGTCACAAATCAGGGAACCTATATGTATGGATGCCTCCAAGAGGCTAGAGAGAGGATCATGTCTAACTAAAGTAGGAAAAAGCGTGTCCTTCAAAAGGATGGGATGATAGGCTGGGATGCGGGCAGCAAGTAAACGAAAAGCACTGATGGGGGACAGGTCGATACCATCCGCAACGGTGACCAGTCTGGGGATGGTTTCTTCGCATAGAAGACCCACGGCACGCTGATCTCTCGGGTCCACGCTCTTTATCCCAGAGTTCTCGAGCACAATCTCCGGCCGACATTCCCCCATTTGAGGGAACCGTTGGCTAAGGACATTCCACCTTTCCCTACTAGTAAAAACTCGGATGGGTTCCTCACCCCCAACGGGAATACCATGAATGAGGATGCGGTGCGTGGCCCTCCTAGAGTAGGAAAAGTAGCTAAAGGACGGCGGGAAATCCTCAAAGAGAGGCACCTCATTTTCCTTGGAAAGAAAGGGATCAATCAGCGCCTTGGCAAAGTGGATTTCATGGATACTATCCTCTGTTAGAGAAACACGAACGGTATCGCCGATTCCATCGTGCAGGAGACTACCAATTCCAATGGCACTTTTGATGCGGCCCTCTTCTCCATTGCCAGCCTCTGTAACTCCTAAATGGAGGGGATAATTCAACCCAGCCTCGGAAAGCCGTGCAACAAGGAGACGGTTGGCGGCAATCATCATTTTGGGACTAGATGCTTTCATGGAAAAGACCAAGTTATGGTAACCGAGATCCCGAGCAACATTTGCAAACTCCATGGCACTCTCTACCATCCCAAGAGGGGTGTCACCATAGCGGTTCATGATACGATCGCTTAGTGATCCATGGTTCACTCCGATACGCAGGGCAATCCCGCGTGCTTTGCAGAGGGCGACAAGAGGCTCAAACAGCCGCCGAACTCGCACTAGTTCCATCCTGTATTCCTCATCAGTGTATCCTCGAATGGAAAACTTTTTTGAATCTGCGTAGTTGCCGGGATTAATGCGAACCTTTTCTACCCACTTGGCTGCTTCCATAGCCGCTCCAGACTTGAAGTGAATGTCAGCCACCAGTGGGACATTGCACCCCCTAGTCGCGAGCTCACTCTTAATTACCCTAAGATTATGTGCTTCCCTGACTGTGGGAGCTGTAATTCTCACTATCTGAGAACCTACTTCGGCTAACTCCATAACCTCCTGCACAGAGGCCTCAGTATCCATAGTGCCGGCCGTAATCATAGATTGAATGCAGAGGGGACTATTCCCACCGATGATCACCTGACCCACACTGACCGTTTGTGTGGATCGTTTCCGATAGTAGAAAGCAGGAAACGCCTTCACGGATCTAATGAGAGATGGGAAAATTCATCTCTTTGGAGGTAACTGTTCGGAGAACCCCCATGGAAAGTCTTGAATATCATAGAAAGTTAGATAGAGCACGAACCCGATTAACAAGAGGGTAAACGCAATCTGCACCTTCTCTAGGGCGCTTTCCTGAACAGGCCTTCTCCGAATCCACTCAATTACAGAAAGCAGAATATGACCTCCATCCAATGGGGGGATAGGAAACAGATTAAGGACAGCCACGTTCACGTTAAGTGCCACGCTAAGCCAAAGCGCCATCTTCCAACCTTCCGGGGCTACAAAACTTAGGTAATACAGACGCATGATACCAACAAATCCACTCAAATGTTGCATTTTAATTTCTGATTTTTTGGAAGCAACTGCCATCAGGGTTTCCCAGACGGTTTGTACTCCTGCAATTATTTGGTCAATAGGGTTAGGATGAGAGGTATGCACTCTCCCCCGATTATCCCACAGGATCCCGAGACACGGTGACTGCTTCCCCTGCAGTATGCATGGGGTAACAGCCACTTGCAGAGTGTGTTCGGCACGCTGAACCGTCAATTTTAGTGGCTGTATGCCCCTTACCTTTATAATGTCGGCAAGCTCCCTAACGCTGTAAACCTTCTGACCGTTGGTAGCCACGATGGCATCCCTTTTTCGTAATCCTGCTCGCCAAGCAGGACTATTCTCAAAAATATTAGCGATAACGGGAAGCTGAGCAGGAGCGACTCCGATCTGACGGAATCCCTTTCTCCCCAAACTATTTGTCTGAGGAACTACAGGCCTAATATCAAAAGCAAGCCGCTTACCCCCACGGACCAAGGAGATTCGAATAGTGGGCTTTTCACTTCGCGCTACGTTCCATACTATAGTGTCATTAACCTGCCCTGCGCCGGCAAAGCGGCTAACGGGGTGCCCATCTATAGCAAGAATCTTGTCCCCCACATGGATGCCAGCACCAGCAGCTGGCCCATTAGGATCTATATAGCCTATGACTGTCGTGGCTTCAGACTCACTTATCGGCCTCCCAAGCGCCCAGACCAAAGCCGCAAAGACAAATGCTAGTAGTAGACTGAAAAGAGGCCCAGAGAACGCAACAAAGATTTTCCTCCATGGGGAAACTACCGGAAAACAGCCATCCGGTGTTTTATTAATAGGCTCCACAGAGGACATGTTCGGAATGGAGACAAACCCGCCAGCTGGAACGCAACCCAACCTGTACTCCACACCAGAAACGGTCTTTTTCCATAGGGCGGGACCAAACCAAACAGAAAATCTATCTACTTTTAACCCACATCGGCGGGCGGCAAAGAAGTGCCCCAGCTCGTGGACAATGATGATGAAGTTAAAGATCAGTACAACCTCTAGGAGGACAAGAGCGGTCTTTCCAGCCTCAAAGACCATTTCCATACTAACCACCTTTATGGGAACGTGCTAGACTCATCTAGTACCGGAAACGAGAAAAAACCAGCCAACAGACTAGATACCCAGACGAAGATTTAGGGCATTACAAGCAAGCGGGTTGGATTCTCCACACAGTCCTTGATGTGAACCAAAAAAGTTACTGCTTCCCTCCCATCAATTATGCGGTGGTCATAGCTGAGAGCAAGATACATCATTGGGCGAACTACCATCCGCCCTTGCAAGGCAGTCACCCGCTCTTGAATCTTGTGCATCCCTAAAATAGCACTTTGAGGAGGATTAAGGATCGGAGTACTTAATAGGGAGCCATACACTCCTCCGTTGGAAATGGTAAATATGCCGTTCTGCAGATCTTCAAGGGCTATCTCACCTGATCGCGCTTTCATTGCAAAGCTTAACAGTTCACGCTCAAGATCTGCAAAGGACCTTTGCTCACAGTTGCGTAGTACAGGGACAATCAGCCCACGCTCAGTACCCACAGCTACGCCGATATTGTAAAAGTGGTTCTGGATCAGCTCGTCGTCTTCTATTCGAGAATTAATGATAGGTACAGCCCGTAATGCACTCACTACGGCTTTAATAAAGAAAGACATAAAGCCTAATTTCACCTTATGTTGCTTTTGAAATTCCTCCTGGAGACGCTTACGAATCCTAATAACTGCACTCATGTCGCACTCATTGAATGTAGTCAGAATAGCCGCGGATTGCTGTGCAGATACCAGCTGGGCCGCAATTTTCTTGCGAAGTGGAGAAAGCCGCTTGCGAGTGACCAGGGAACGCTCCTTCTTCTCCTCCGCTTCTTTTGGGGGGAGATTGTCTTCCTGCTGCTTTTTTTCTTTCTTCTCCTCCGATCTGGCAGATGAGGCCATAGATGTCTCCTTAGGCTCCACAAGAGGAGGGGAGATAGAACTTGCCGCCCCGGCAGAGGTAGTCTCGATGGTTGCAACTATTTGGCCAATTCTAACTTCCTCTCCCTCACTTACCAACGTGTCTATCACTCCTGATTCAGGTGCATTTATCTCAGTGGAAATCTTGTCTGTTTCTAGAGAAAAAAGCGCTTCTCCTACATGAATCTGCTCTCCATCCTTCTTGTGCCAAACGGACAGAACGCCACTGGAAATTGACTCCCCAACTTCTGGAACTTGAACTTCGATACGCACGGAATTATGGATCTTGACCTCCAAATGCTGCCTTAACTAGTGCAACCTGCTGCTGCTTGTGGACGAAGTTAAACCCAGTGGCTGGACTTGCACTGGCTGGTCGTCCAGCATAGAAGATTTCACAGCCAAGTAGCCTCTGAAGCTGCGGACGGATAAACGCCCATGCCCCCATGTTACTAGACTCCTCCTGGCACCAAACAACCCGTGTAGCAGAAGGATAGCGCTGGAAAACCCTGATGAGTTCTTCTTCATGTAAGGGATAGAGCTGCTCGACCCGTACAAGTACAACCGACTCTTCTAGCTGGTGGGCTGCCCGGTACTGGAGTAGATCATAGTAGACTTTTCCGGAACAAAAAACTATCCGGCGCACCTTCTCTGGTTGTCTGGTGCCAGGAGGATCGCTCAGGATTTCGAAAAAGTGGGAACTGGTAAAATCCCGGGCTTTTGAAACGGATTGTTCATGACGCAAAAGGCTTTTGGGTGTCGTGATGATCAAAGGTTTGCAATACCTTCCATGAACCTGACGGCGTAGGGCATGAAAGTACTGTGCCGGCGTGCTCGGGTTACAGATCTGCATGTTTTCTTCTGCACAAAGCTGTAGGAAGCGTTCCAACCGAGAACTAGAATGCTCTGGACCCTGCCCTTCATAACCATGGGGAAGCAGCATTACAATGGAACTCTGCCTGCGCCACTTAGCTTCAGAAGAAGAGATAAACTGATCAATGACGATCTGTGCACCATTAGCAAAATCTCCAAATTGGGCCTCCCAAAGACACAGCATGGATGGACACTCTAGAGAGAAGCCATAGTCAAACCCCAACACGGCATATTCAGAGAGTGGACTGTTGTAGACACAAAATCTGGCCTGATAGGGGGAGAGATGGTTTAGTGGGATATATCGTTCACAAGTTACCTCATCGTGGAGAACACTATGGCGGTGACTGAAGGTGCCTCTCTGGCTATCTTGACCTGAAAGTCTTACAGGTACCTTTTCCAAGAGGAGTGAACCAAAGGCAAGAGCCTCCGCAATCCCCCAGTCATAAGGCCCCTTAGCTTGCCATATTTGCTGTCTGCGTTCCAAGAGCATGCGGCGAACCTTTGGCAGAACGTGAAAATCCCCAGGGACAGCCGTTAGTACCTGCATAATTTTGTCTAGCATGTCAGACCCAATAGCAGTCTGAACCGGCTTGTGAGAGTAAGAAGATTGAGCAATGGTCATGGCAGCAGACCCATCAATCCCAGACTTTTCACTGTGGGAATGGTCAGCCCTCGTCTTTGACTGAGCAAATGCCGCTTCCAGCCTTTCCGTCTCCTTGACTTTCCAAGTAGTGGCTTTTCTGCCTTCAACAATTCCCAACTCTTCAGCCTTTTTCAGGAGAATATCACTCAGGAGGGGGTGGCTTTTGATTCTCTTGTAAAGACCAGGCTGGGTAAAAGTTGGCTCATCCGCCTCATTATGACCGTGACGGCGGAAGCAGACGATGTCAACCACTACGTCTTTCCCAAAATTTTGGCGGAACTCCAGAGCAGTCTTTGTGATTGCATGAACCGCCAACGGATCATCTCCGTTGACGTGAAAGACAGGAGCCTCGACCATCTTGGCTACATCTGTACAACATCTACTGGAGTGAGCATCGGATGGGAGTGTCGTAAAGCCAATCTGGTTATTTACAATGACATGGATCGTCCCCTCTACCTGATAACCAGGTAATTGAGAAAGATTGAACATCTCTGCTACCACTCCCTGAGCCGCAAATGCTGCGTCTCCGTGAATCAGAACAGCAAGGACCCTCTTCTTATCCTGACTGTTACCTAAGGCATGCTGGAGAGCTCGGGTTTTGCCCTGCACAACAGGACCTACTGCCTCTAGATGGCTCGGATTCGCAACAAGATGGATTTGCACTTCATGGCCTGCTTGGCTTTTCCAAGTCGTGCGGTATCCAAGATGATACTTAACGTCACCACTGTTTTCCACGGTTTGTGGAAGTACGTTGTGACTGAATTCGTCGAAAATTGTCTCTAGCGGCTTGTGAAGAAGATTGGCCAAAATGTTCAAGCGTCCACGATGGGTCATCCCGAGAACAGCTTGCTGGATATTGTACCCTTCACATGCGCCCATAAGGGCCTGTAAGCTAACTAGTAGAGACTCAGCACCTTCTAAAGAAAAGCGTTTATGCCCAACATAATTAGTGTGTAGGAAATGCTCAAAAGCCTCTGCCCTATAGAGGGTGCGCAGAATACTGCTATAGAGATAGGAAGTAACCGCAGTTTCTTCCTTTTCCTGCTCCAATTCTAGGCGTGCTGAGATCCAATTTCTCTGACGCGCATCCTGGATATGCATAAATTCCGTTCCAATGGAAGCACAGTAGATACGTTCGAGTACTAGGATTAGTTCCCGAAGCTGAAATTTCTTACTCGCCCGGAACAGGTGAGAAGAAACCTCTTTTTCCAGATCGGATGCTCTGAGGCCGAAACTCTCAAGGGCAAAGTCAGCTCGATCCTGTTGTGGTAAAGGTTCAGAGAGTAGTGGATCAAGTTTTGCAACAGAATGCCCTAGCGTACGGTACGTGTGAATCACCAAGTCCACCTTAGTTTGTAACACTCTCTGTTCGTCGACATCAGACAGCGCCGCGGGAGCCCCATTTTTTTCTACCCGAGTAGTGCCAAGCTCAAAACCCTCAAAGAAGGCAGCCCAATCAGGACTTACAGAACGGGGGCTACGTTGCCACTTCTGGTAATTCTCGTCCAATAAAGCCTCATTCCAACGGGCTGTAAAAGAACAACTTTTCATGGAAGATGTAGGAGCAAAATTGCAACTCGTACCAGACTCTGCCAAAACCCCGACAATAAGGTAACCCTTAGTACGCTTTGTAAGCAGCCGTTGCAACGTCAATTGTCTCCGATCGGGATTTTCTTGCGATTCTAGGAAGTGTTCTAGTCTATCCCCCTCCGTGGAGTGCTGCGCGACTTAAGGAAGGAGCGCGAAGGAGGCACCAACAATAAGAGTGGGGGCTATTGCTGCTGCAAAAAGATAGACAGGGTGTATGCCTTCTTCCCCAAAGAATTTTTGAAGGAGATTTTGGCCAGCGGGATTTGGAGCATTAGCGATAACAGTCAGCCCGCCTCCAGCCACCGCTCCAGCAACCACGGAGAACTTTAGGCAGTCACCTAAGTTGGGCACCAGTGAGGCTAGGTAGGTAATAGCTGCATTATCATTGAAAGCGGTGAGTACAGTAGAACCAACCATTAGTGACCAATAACCCAATCCCCGTAGAAGAGACTCTAGCCACCATTGCTGAAAATCACCGTGAATCACGAGGGCCATCAGAAAACAGCCCACCAACAGGGGTCCACGGAAGGGAATCGCTCTCTGGTACCTAGGAGTGACAAAAACAAACATCAAGAAAAGCAACAGACTAAATACTACCACAGTTGGATGGTGTGCCGTAAAAACTACCCAGGCGATCATTGCCGTGTGGAACGCCATGATCCAGAGGGGAATATGGATAGGCTGTTGCTCCCTTTCTTCTGCTTTGATAGTGGTGGGAGAGAGAACAAGAAGTTGTCGCCGAAAGATCAGAAAGAAAAACATGTTGGAGATTAGAATGCTCAGTGCTGCCTTCCATCCAAACGAATGGAACATATGGCTCATTCCCCATCCCCACCTTGAGGCCACCATAACCACTGGCGGGGCCGCAAAGTGGGTTAATGTACCTCCCACAGAAATGTTCACGAACAGAAGTCCAAGCGTGGCATATCGCAAGGGTAGGGAGGGCCGGAGGCAAAAAAACCTCTCTGCTAGCAGTAGAGCGCAGATTGTCATAGCGGCGGGCTCGGTAATGAAAGAGCCTAACAGGGGGCCGAGAGTAAGGATGGACAACCACCAGGCGGCCACCGATCCTCCTCCCAACGAGGCCACAGCAGACAGGCATATTTCCGTAAGGTATAGAATGGGGCCGGATGCCGCCATCATCATAATGACTACGACAAAAACCGGCTCTGCAAAGCGGACTCCACTCAGATAAGTAAAAAGCGTAGGATATCCCTTTGCCAAAGCAATGGCAGCTGTAAGAGGTAACAGCCAAATACCAAAGATGACTTCTACCTCGCCCAAAAGGTGGAATATCATACTGCGGAGGCGTAGCGAGTTGCGTTTTCTCTTTACGCTGTCTACCTGTTCTAGTTCTAGATGACACATCTCTTTCCAGTAGTGACGTGACACAAGCATAAACCGTGGCGCCGCGAAGGTGTGAAGGACTGCTAGAAAAAAAATTAGAGTAAGAAGGCCATTGAGTGGGTCAGCCCAAAGGCGCTGCCAGAGTTGTGCCCTTAGTACAAGTCCAGTATCAGAATAACTGGAGAGAGGGAGTGGAAAAACCGCCGTAGATTCTTGCACCGCAGCGCAGGACAAGCAGCCGTTGACTACCAAGCAACACCCTACCATCAGAAAACCAAGCAAGATACGCATGGGAAATGACAGAAAACCCTATCTATCCTCCCTGCGTCAATAGTAGGTCTATACCTGGGGGAGGTTATAAACGACAGATTCTTCAAAGCCCCCCACTAGGATTTTAAGATTGCAAGACTGGAAGTGGGCAATCCGGGAGCGGGAGGTTGACATAAAAGTTACTCTGGCTTATCTCGTGCGGCCTTGGAGTCGTAGTTCCGATTGAAGGCTGCCAAGCTTCTCCATCAAAGAGATATACACTCATGGACACGGCCGGAGGGCAGAACCGCAAAATTGGAGGAAGCTAAAAAATGCCCAGCCCCAGGAGGCCTCTATGTCGATAGAGGCCGATACGTCAGTTGGAGCCAAGGTAGGAGCTTTTCCTGATTACCTTCCTCCTCGAGTAGAGTGGGATGGTGCCGGACACCCGGACACGTTTCTCCTCGCTTTGTAGGCCGTAGCTTAGCTAGAGTCGTCGGGCCGCCGCGGCTTGAGATTCTCAAGGCATGTTGTTTCTCTGCACAACAAGTAAAAGGAAGACGTTTTGATTTTCGAAACTGGTATGGAGTGGCTAACGCATAATGAAGAGGAGAAGAGGAGGCGGACGCGCTCCCTTCCTGTATGAAAAGAAATTAATGAAAGAAGAGACCTAACTAGGTAGCCATTGCCGCTTCTCAACAAGGCAGAGACTTGCGTTGCACCGCTAGCGAAGCGCGTATCAGACAAGGGACAAGGACCCGTTTGGGAGTCATAGCTAAGTGGAACAGACTCTTTTTTTTCTCATTAACCATAACTGGACAAGTCCACAGGTGGACTGGGTTATGGCAACCATTACCAATTGGAATTTTTGGATGCCCTTTCTTCTTTGTGTCTGTATCCTCCTGGGGGTTTTTGGGAGCTTCCACGCACGAGCAGCGTTGGCCTGCGCAATAGCGTGTGTCGTGATTGTAGACTCTATTGTGCATAGTCTCAAGCACTGTATAGGGCGCCCTCGCCCTTACATGGTGCTTAGCGGAGTTCGGAAAGTAGAACTGGAGCATGTTCACCCGCAAATTTTAGCCTTGACAAGACCTTTAAGAGTTCACTATTCCCGGCTCGGCCCTCAGCGTCCGCTGCATGGACATTCCTTTCCTTCTGGACACGCAGCCAACAGTTTTGCTCTAGCAACCATATTCGCACTTTTTTTTCGCCGTTTAGGGTGGATATTCATAGCTTCTGCAGCCCTTGTAGCCTACTCACGCGTCTACGTGGGGGCTCATTGGCCCCTGGATGTGGCTGCTGCCTCTTTAATTGGTGCAGGAACAGCACTGGCGCTGGCTGTGTGCGTGGAGACACTAAAGAGATGGTTGGATGCTTTTTCTCGCAGAGGTGGCTCTTCTTAGTTCATCTTGGATTGGACCTCCACGTCCACTACGGAAATATTCTGCAACGTGTTACGTTCCTCTAGATTGCCATGGTTTCGCACCCCCTCCTCCCCAGAATAAAGAATAAAGTAAAGCTGGGAGGTATCCAGCGCAATAACGGGAAGCGGCTCTAACGCAAGGTATCGCTTGCAGGGCCCACACAAAGTCTGACTCTGAGGAGTGCACTATACCCACGGTAGTCTTCGCAACGCATTGTGTGGGACGCAAGAAAATGTTTCATGGTTTTCTCTCACCTGCTAATAAGTTACCCTAAGGACGGGCACGTATTATCTTACTTAAGTTAGGCAGTGAAGGATTCACATAACCAAAGAGATTTGTGAAGGAACAGGTATAGCGAATCAGCAGATATGGCGAGCGCGACCTGCGTGCAAAGGTACTGCGGAATAAAAAAACAGAGGCATGTAGCTAGTTTCAGCAGCCCTTCGAATTTGATTTTCAATGCTTAAATAAATCCGATAAGTCAAACCGACCTGCCCAACTTGCAATAAGGAGGAGACTAGCAGGACAGTCGAAGGCTAATCAGTGCAATGAGTTATCATTATCTGGGACCGCATACCAGGCTCTTGGAATTATCTCTGACATGAGGCCGGACAAATGCAAGAATCCTAGCTGCCACAATAAGGGACGTTAAGGATGTTAAAACAATCCGATGCTTTATATCGGCTCAAGTCAGAACTAGGCCGGCCTTATATACTGCAGAGCCAGCGCAAAACGATTTCGCAACCTCGATAAGAAAAAAATCCCAAGAAAGAGGCAGGTTCTTATCTTATACTCTCATACCTTTTGTCTAGTTACGATGTTGGCGACTGCGGTTCACATTGGCAGCGACTCCAGCGGATTTTAGCATCTCTATCGCTTTAATTTTCAGTCCCAATGTTTGTTCCGCCACTCTCAAAAACCCCTCTGGGGAATCCGTTAGGGCTACACGTAATTCTCCTGAGTGCAACTCCTGTGCCATCCCGGAGCTTGTCAGCACTTTCTTAACTGCTAAGGCACAATTTCTCCCAGAATTTACCACAACTATCCTTGGCCCCACTGCTTGTTGAATTGCCCGATAAAGCAATGGATAATGGGTGCAGCCGAGTACTAACGTGTCAATGTTGCTGCGCAGCAGGGGCTCCAAGTACCGCTTCAAAGCTAAATGGGTGATTTCGTCTTCAAACATCCCTTCCTCTACTAGTGGCACCAAAAGCGGGCATGCTCTACTGACTACATATGCCTTAGTACAAATTTCTTGAATAGCTTGCTTATAGGCACCGCTGGAGACAGTTGCCTTCGTTCCAATGACTCCAATCCTTTTATCATGAGAAGCACGAACAGCCGCCACAGCACCTGCTTCAACCACACCAATCACTGGAACCGGAAGCAACTCCCTTAAGCATGACAGCGCTAGTGCAGAAGAAGTGCTGCAAGCTACAACGATTATCTTGGCATGTTCTGCCAGCAACAGATTGCTAATCTCTACACTGTAGCGTTCAATGGTTGCTCGGCTCTTTCCTCCATAGGGGACTCTCGCTGTGTCTCCAAGATAAAACACATCTTCGTTGGGCAGCAGGTGACGCAGCGCTGCGACCACGGTCAACCCACCGATTCCGGAGTCAAACACCCCAACGGGCCCTAGAGGAGAGGATTCTTTCCCTGCCGCATTGCGCTGGCCGCTTCGTTCCTGAGGTTTCACTTACCTCTCTAGCTTTCCTAGACTACCAGACTCCTAGCAAGTATTTTTGACGAACCTCTTTGGAAAATGCTACGGTCCCCGCTCTCTTATGTTCGAAATGCCAAAATCATATGAACCCACGACGGTTGAGAAAAAATGGGGCGCTGTCTGGTTCCAGAGTAGCCGTTTTCAAGCCGATCCATCTTCCCCTAAGCCTCCATTCTCTATAGTGATCCCACCCCCTAATGTTACTGGGATCCTACATCTTGGGCATATTTTAAACAACACCATGCAGGATGCTCTTTGCCGTCGTGCACGCATGTCGGGTTATGAAGTACTCTGGCTCCCAGGTAGCGACCACGCCGGTATCGCTACGCAAACTATGGTAGAAGGATTTTTGCATAAAACGCTGGGCATTAATCGCTACGAGATGGGACGTGAAAAGTTCCTCGAGACCGTCTGGCAGTGGAAAGAGAAGCATGGTGACATCATTACTCGACAACTTAAGCGTCTAGGATGTTTGTGTGATTGGTCGAGGGAGAGGTTCACCATGGATCCTGATTACTCTCGTGCTGTCCTCCAGGCTTTTGTTGATCTCTACCAGGAGGGACTTATCTACCGAGGAAAGCGCATGGTGAACTGGTGCCCTACTTCACTCACCGCACTCTCCGACGAAGAGGTGGTAATGAAGGCCAACAAAGGTTCCCTTTACACCATTCGCTATGAGGTGCCGCAACGCCCAGGTGTTTCTCTTGAAATCGCCACCACACGCCCGGAAACTGTGATGGGTGACACTGCTGTGGCCGTCCACCCAGCAGATCCTCGTTACCGAGATTTTATAGGCCTTTCCTGTCTGCGCCCCTTTCCCAGTGCTGCCATTCCTATCATTGCAGATACTTGCATTGATCGGACCTTTGGGACCGGTGTACTTAAGGTTACCCCTGCACATGACAAAGCCGATTATGCAATCAGCCAACGCCACTGCCTGGAAGTTATTGATGTCCTTCATCCAGATGGTAGAATTAACTGCCGGCAGCTACCTCAACTGGACGGACTGGATCGGTTCCAGGCCCGTGAAAAGGCAGTGGGGATGCTCAAAGCGATGGGGCTATTGGTAAAAATAGAGCCTTATGAAAATCATCTCGGCTATAGCGAAAGAGCAAATGTTCCAATTGAGTCTCGCCTTTCCAGACAGTGGTTTCTACGTTACCCTGCCGTCCATGAAGCTTTAGAGGCTGTTCGCAGTGGGGCCGTCCGCTTCTTTCCTTCTCAATGGGTAAAGGTCTACGAGCATTGGATGGAGAATATTCAAGATTGGTGCATCAGCCGGCAGATATGGTGGGGACACCGCATTCCTGCGTGGTATAGGGGGGACGGAGAAGTTTATGTGGGCCTTGAGCCCCCGACAGATTTAAGCAATTGGCAACAGGATCCCGATGTCTTAGATACCTGGTTTAGCTCTTGGCTGTGGCCGTTCGCCGCTATGGATAAGCCTACGCAAGCTAAATTTTTTCCTACCACTGTTCTGAGTACCGGATTTGACATCCTATTCTTCTGGGTCGCTCGTATGCTCATGGCTAGCTATCGGTTTATGGGAAACAAGCCTTTTACCAGTGTTGTTATCCACGGCCTTATCCGTGACTCTAAGGGTAGGAAAATGTCTAAAACTCTGGGAAATTCGCCGGACCCCCTTGCTCTTCTGGAAAAATATGGAGCAGATGGAGTACGATTTGGGCTGTTGCGTGCTGCGCCGATTGGTCAGGACATTCGTTTCGATGAAAAGCAGCTAGAAGGAGGCCGCAATTTTTCTAATAAGCTATGGAATGCAGCCCGTTTCCGCCAAATGCAGGGGCCATTGCGTGGTTCTCCCATTTGCCAGAATGAGTTTTTCTTTTCTCCTGATATCTGTGTCGCAATAGAGGCGAAGTTTGATTATGTCCATCAACGTATCGCAGCTGCTTGGGAGGTATTTCACTTCCAAGAAATTGCCGATGTTCTTCATGACTTCCTTTGGAGTAGCTACTGCGATGAGTTTGTCGAGGCTGCCAAGCCGCATCTGCAAGAGGCAGATAACCGTGATGTAATCCTTCGTACCATGGATTATCTACTGCCTAATATCCTCCTCCTCCTCCACCCTTTCATGCCCTATATCACGGAAGAGCTCTGGAATTTGCTCGGATTCAGCCAATCACTAGGGTCCTCTATCCTTTTTTCGTCTCCTCCTAAAGGCAATTTCCTTCCATACCGTAGTGGGGAAGAAAAGGAGCGTTCTCTTGTAGCAACGGCACATCTCTACCAGAGTGCCCGTATCGTGCGCGGTCTACGCGCTGAATTTAAGATTCCTTCCCATAAACTAGTACAGTTGCTTGTCCAGCCCACCTCTTGCTGGAACTCTGCTGACCAGCTGGCTTTCACCAGTCTAGTAAAGGCCGAAACCATAGAAGCAATCTCCGCTCCACCGAAGGGAACCGCGGGGGTGATCACCCCGTTAGGTGAGTTCTTTGTCCCACTTCTAGAGACTGATGTTGTGTCTGAACGCCGTAGACTGCTTGGTGAGATAAACAGAGCAGAGGTGGAAATTTCCAAAGCAAAATCAAAGCTGGAAAATACTGGTTTTATCTCCCGTGCCCCAGATCGTGTGGTGAGTGAGTACCGTGCTCGAGAGGCTAACTGGAAGAAAAAAAAGGAAATTTTGTACGGCTACCTTTCTTCCATAAAATAGAGCAATCGCTACATGAAGAGCCTAGTTCCATACCTGGATTCTCTCCACATCTTTATCATGGCTGGGGGAAGGGGCGAGCGGTTTTGGCCAATGAGTCGGCGACGGCTACCTAAGCATCTTCTCCGCCTTTTTGGGGGACTCTCTCTTCTAGAAGTGACCATCGCCCGCATACAAGGAGTGATCCCCTCCGAACGGATCTTCGTCTTAACTAGCCTGAACCAGCGAGAGGCCGTCCGCAGCCAACTTCCTTCTTTCCCCTCTAGCCATATTATCGTAGAGCCAGTCGGAAGGGATACAGCTCCAGCGGCGGCACTTGCCACCGCTTTTGCTCATTCAAAAGCACCCGATGCCATTGTGGCCCTTTTACCAGCAGATGCCATGATTTGCAACGTGAGCGCATTTCGGCATCAGCTTACTGATGCCGTCTCGGTTGCCGCCCAGCAGCCCTGCATAGTGGTTTTCTCCATTCTTCCTACTTGCCCAACGACTGGGCTTGGCTATTTAGAGCTTGGTCCTCAGCTGCAGCATCTAACTCCTAATGCCTCACTTGTCTATCGCGTCCAACGTTTCATCGAAAAGCCTAATAGAGAGGTAGCTCAAACCTATCTTAGGCAGGGCAACTTTGGTTGGAATGCTGGCATCTACATTTGGAAACCCGAGTGTTTTCTTCAAGAGTGCATGAAATCTTGCCGGCAGCTCGCCGACTTTATCCTCCATTTTCCAGCAGGGAATTGCACTCCTTATGTTTCTGAGCACTTCCCTCCCCTACCAAAAAATTCTCTGGACTACGCTATCATGGAGCAGGCCTCCTCTATCTTAGCCATTCGCTCCAAGTTTGACTGGGATGATGTGGGAACATGGACCTCCCTAACAAAGTACCTTGCCCGCGACACCCAAGAAAACTCTTTCCAGGGATCCAGCGCTCTCTTTAATTCCCACGGGAATGTCGTTATTGCTAATCATCGTACTATTGCCCTTTGTGGCATTCAAAACCTTATTGTCGTGGAAACTCCTGATTCCGTCCTGGTCTGTCATCAGGATTCTGTTCAGGACGTAAAAAAAGTCCTCCCCCTCCTCCCAGAGAGTCTCCGCTAGAGGCCCCTTTTGGACCAAACTAGCCGTGACGGTATTTCACCTAGCGGTAGCGATGCTGAAAACAAGAGCTCCGCATCCCAGCCTACTTCCCCACCAACTTAACAGACATTTTCTTATAAAAGAGAGAACAAAGACCACGAGCTACAAGCCCAGTACCACAGCAAAGATGAGAGGCGCTACTATGGAAGCATCCGATTCAACAAGGAATTTTGGAGTTTCAACATCCAATTTCCCCCAAGTAATCTTTTCATTTGGAACCGCACCAGAATAGCTCCCATAGCTT
Source organism: Candidatus Xiphinematobacter sp. (assembly GCA_016766635.1). Lineage (NCBI taxonomy): Bacteria > Pseudomonadati > Verrucomicrobiota > Spartobacteria > Candidatus Xiphinematobacter > Candidatus Xiphinematobacter sp. The sequence continues at coordinate 511,666 of CP068473.1, read as the reverse complement.
GTGGTAGAATCGCTGATTTGGCAAAAATAACCCCAGAGTGGAACATCTTTACGGCGCAAATCTTGGTGCAACATTGGCACTACACAGATCGGAAAATCCCCAGCGATGCCGCCACCAATTTGAAAAAAGCCAATAGAACCGCGGTTTTCTGCCCCAGGTAATTGCTGGGCTGTTTCGGCATACCAAGCGGCCAGTGCTTGCATATACTCGATACCGGTGCGTACCGTAAAGACGTTTTGTACAGTCCTGTCAAGGCAGTGCCCTGCAAACATGTTGCCTAACGTCGAATCCTCCCATCCAGGCACGAATAGCGGCAGCTTTCTTTCTGCTGCAGCTAACAGCCAGCTATGGGCCGGATCAATTTGATACTCCAGTTCTCCCCAGAGGAGGATACGATAGAGAAACTCGTGGGGAAAATATCGCTTGCTTGCTCGATCTGCAGCCACCCATTCTTTTAGAATGAACGCCTCAACCCGGCGCATGGCCTCTGCCTCCGGAATGCAGGTATCTGTAACCCGATTCATGTTCCTCTTAAAGAGCGCCCTTTCTTCCTGGGGGGTCAGACTCCGGTAGTGAGGAACCTGTTCATAAAAATCGTGTGCCACAAGATTAAAAATATCCTCCTCCAAATTGGCACCTGTGCAACAGATAGCGTGCACTTTCTGCTGGCGAATCATCTCCGCAAGGGAAATTCCCAACTCCGCTGTGCTCATGGCACCTGCAATGGCTATCAGCATTTTTCCACCTTGCTGTATGTGCGAGCAATAGGCGTTCGCAGCATCTCTTAATGCAGCAGCATTAAAATGGCGAAAATGACGCGCTATAAAGCTACTCACCGTCCCATAGTGACAACCTTCATCTGTTTTCATACAATCTTCCTGTCCTGTGCTGGGCTGTTGTCGTTCGTACGCCATCTCCACTGAGGCCAACAGGCTTTTTTAAGTAGAGACCGGGGAAACCCAAAAGGCTCTCCATGGGAAAGCTAGAATGCATGTGCTTACTTACTTACTTTGGGAAGAAGCTACGTACATATCCGGACCATACGGGTTGCAAAGTCTTGCTTGCTAAATTTCTCGTTACCAGTCGCTTCCCTAGAGCCATGCCAATCTGCAAGAGTCACCGACAAAATTCTTTTGACCTATATCATATAAAGGGACGGTTATAAAAGGGACAGGAGCCTTCTCCAGCGGTGGGAACTGCCCACGACCCCTTCCTTGAAGGTGAACTGGGCCTGTACGAGCAGTGCAAACGCCCTGCGGGCAGAGCCAATCAGCTCGCATGTTCCATGATAGCTTTTCGCGAATGAACATGCTCCCTCAATAAACTGCTGAATGCAATTTCCATAAGATGGCCGAAGAGGCGGGATTGGGAGGGGCCTCCGCCTCTTCGGCTTGTACAGGCAGGGCGGGGGTTGCCCAGTGAAGAGCAAATCACTTAGCTACCTCTTCGGAAACGGCAGCTTTAGGCCCTTTTAGGGAAGGAATGACCTTATCTACCAGACCGTAATCTTTTGCTTCTTGCGCTGTCATATAATAGTCTCTATCCACATCCTTCTCGACAAGTTCCTCCGGCTTCCCTGTATGATAGGAAAGAATCCTATTCAGGCGCTTCTTGAGCTTGAACATGAATTCCACCTGGCGTTCCACATCGCTGGCCTGCCCGTGTGCTCCACCAGAAACCTGATGGATCATAATATCCGAATTGGGTAGCGCGTAACGCTTGCCATTGGCTCCTGCGGCCAACAGCACAGCTCCCATGCTGGCAGAAATTCCTATGCAATAGGTGGTTACATCACAAGTCACGAACTGCATTGTATCATAGATGGCCAACCCTGCTGTCACAGACCCACCGGGAGAGTTGATATAGATGCTTATATCCTTCTTCGCATCCTCCATTTGCAAAAACAACATTTGGGCAATCACCAAATTCGCAACATTGTCATCAATCGGGGTGCCAATGAAAATGATACGGTCCTTTAACAAACGGGAATAAATATCATAGCTACGTTCCCCTCGACCCGTTTGCTCGACGACAATAGGAACGAGGATGCTGTTATGAGCAGGTGAGTGCATGGGTAAAATTCCGCAACAAACCAATTCCGAAAAACGAGTCCTCTTTGAGAGTCATTTTCATCTAGAAAAAACTAGCCGGCCACTGCCATATAAGTTATTCGTACAGCTTAGCAAAACAGGCACAGGGTAGCATCAGCCCTGGAGAAATCAAGAGTTTGCATAATCAACCCAACTAAGTGTTCTTGCTCCATATCATGCTCGCTGGTATCTAGACAGGTGGTGTTCCTTGTGCGCAGGATCCGTCCCCTTTAGTCTTTAGGGACGATCTTTCTGAAAATTTTCCAGATTCAATTCTGGAGGTGTGGCTTCCGGATGTCTGCGCACGAGCAGGAGATGGGTGGGTTGGTATCAACAACGCTCGGAAGCAGGAATCACCAGCTAGCTTAGCCCCACGGCTTGATCTAATCCCTCCATTGATTCCTCTTACTCATCTTTCTGGGCCTGTCGGCAATAAGGCGGTGAGTCATCTAACCCATCAACTATGGATTCAGCTCCGAGCTCCGTTTACATTCTGTAGGAAAGCTTAGGCAACTTAGGAAAGCTTAGGAAACTACATACGCCTGACGTTAAAGGAGGAGGAGGGCCATCTCGGCTGGGCTGCCAGAGCCAACTCCCAGTTAGGGCCGGCCGCATCTGCCACGCGAGAGATGTGGAGGGCCGCGACTACAGCCTGTAAGTAGGAAATATCCCTGCACCATAGTTAAAGTGGTTGCTACCTAGCCTGAAGGTGGAATGAGAGCAGATGTCGCTTTCCGTTTGGGATCGTACAACTCTTCCTTGGAATCCTATGATTCCGATATATTTTATCCCAGAGTAACTTTGGCAGGCGCCCTTTCAAACATTGCTTGTCGTGGGTCTTCTGACACCTGTTGGATGGGCAGACATTGACTGGCCTTATACTCTACGGAAAATGACAAGTGAATCCCGCTAGCTGCGTGAAGGGTAACGGGCGGGAAGGCACAACTTCGTTGCGCAAGCACAGGGAACATGTACACTACTCCTTTTCAGTGCCGATTCTATTTGCTGCCTTTCTGCTACTTTGCTGAGCAAAGTGTCTAAGAAAGCTGCCCGACAGGACAAGACAGGAAAAAGACAGCAAGACGAGGCTGGCTTAGATGTAACCACTGGAGAATCTTGGGTTCACTCTTAAATTAAGACATGCACTCTACGCTCGACTCATTAAGGGGGGAGTTCCCGGCACTCAAGGAGTTTGTAAGAGGTAGGGACGATGTGCAGATTGCCTATTTGGATAACGCAGCGAGTACTCAAAAGCCAGAAGCGGTCATCCAAAGGATGGCAGAGTTCTCCCGTCACGAGTATGCAAACGTGCACCGTGGAATGCACGAGCTAAGCGAACGTGCCACAGTAGCCTACGAGGCAGCACGCCGGCGCGCCGCTCGTTACCTAGGGGCCAAGGAAGAATCCATCATCTTTACATCCGGCACTACTTCGGCGCTTAATCTCTTAGCAAATACCTGGGGGGAATGTAATGTCAAGGAGGGCGATATGCTACTTCTTACAGAACTGGAGCATCATAGTAATCTTGTTCCTTGGTTCCAACTGGCTCAACGCAAGCATGCTACAGTGGTTTACACTCCACTTGATCCAGTGACACAGGGACTGGACGTAAGGCGCCTCCGTCAGCTCCTGTGTCAGGGGCCGCGGCTCTTTGCCTTCGCACATGTCTCTAACGTTCTAGGATCAATTCAGTCTGCGGAAGAGTTTTGCACTCTCGCCAGAGAGCAAGGAGTTACTACAGTGGTCGATGCGGCACAGTCTGCCGGACATATGCCGCTGAATACTAGCAGGATGGGCTGCGACTTCCTGGCTTGTTCCGGCCATAAAATGTGCGGTCCTACTGGTATTGGAATACTCTATGGACGCTATGAACTCCTTCTTGAAATGCCCCCTTGGCAATATGGGGGAGAGATGGTAGACAGTGTCAACTTTCACTGGGTGACCTTCCGCACCCCACCAGCGCGGTTTGAGGCCGGCACTCCTCCCATTATTGAAGCGGTTGGTCTCCACGCCGCTATGGATTTTGTGGACAGTATAGGCCGCGATAAAATTGCTCAACATTCTACTGCTTTAGCTGAGGAAGCTGCTGAGGGCTTACGCCAAATCAAGGGACTCCACGTGTTCGGTCCTCCCTTAGGTCGTGCAGGCTTAGTAACCTTCTCTGTTGAAGGAATCCATGCCCACGATTTAGTATTCTTTCTGAACTCGCGTGGCCTTGCTTTACGAGCAGGACATCATTGTGCACAACCGCTGATGCGCAAGCTGGGTGTACCTTCCAGTAGCCGAGCTAGTTTTTACCTTTACAATACCCGCCGGGAAGTTTCCAGACTCCTGGAGGGAGTGCGTGAGGCCATTGCTTTCTTTACCCATTGATGGATACCGAGATCTATCAGGAAGTTATTCTCCAGCATTCTAGACGTCCAAGAAATTTCGGATATCTGGAAATGGCTACCCATGGTGCCAGCGGGCAAAACGCTTCTTGCGGGGATTCGATCCAGATTCAATTGGTATTACAGGGCGATATAATCCAGGAAATAAAGTTTAACTCGAGTGCCTGTGCTGTTTGCACAGCTTCAGCCTCTATTATGACCGATGAGGTCAAGGGACTGGTCAGGGCGCAAGCCCTTAGAGTAGCCATGGATTTTCGAAGAATGGCGGTGGAAGGTATTTTTCCGGAGAGGCTTCCGGACCGCCTCAAAGTACTTGGAGGGATATATCAATTCCCCCAACGGGTCAGGTGTGCCACCCTCCCCTGGGAGACTTTGTCCCTTGCTCTCCACCCCCCCCCCAATGAGAGCCACATTTCCCCACCTGGCGCCACTTTTTTCCAGGCAGAAATGGGAGCCTCGGATAACCCTCCCCGAAGCCTCCCTTCCTAAGGGACGCACTGCGAGGGGGGTTTTTCCTCTCATCTCAAATTATATTTTCTGGTTCTGGTGTACTCTCTCAATTCGCAGTCCCCTTTTTGTATCGCTTTCCTCCATAAGGTTCCCCTCAGAGCAACTTGTTTGTTGTCGCTACATGCTCCGTGATGTGTGAGACATATAATTTTAGCTCAAATCCCCTTGGCGGCTTTACTAATTGTACTTCCATCTCATCCCCGTGGCCTATCTCTGTAGGACGAAACGGCAGAGGGCCTCTGAAACAAGATAAAAAATAAAGAGGATAGCGGTAATCCAAAAACTGGGGGGCCAATTTGTCAAGCAAGCCATCAGGATGCCGCACCAAACCGCGCTGAGAGCAAAACATATTCCCGCCAAATTGGCCGTCCAGAATCCGTGAAATATCCTAGAAGCGATTCCAGCTGGACCTACCATTAGGGCAAAGACGAGGAGGATGCCCACAATTTGACTGGCTAGAGTCACGGAGATTGCCAAGACTCCCATAAAACTCACCGAAAGCGATAAAAGCGAGATGCCGCGCGCCTCAGCGAGATCAGGTCGCACGCTAGCAAAAAGTAGTTTTCTAGAAAGAAAACCTAAGACGAAGAGCGCTACCCCGGCGAGAGTAACAATCTGGATGAGTTGCTGTCTAGAGACACCAAAAATATTTCCAAATAAGATTGCTGCGGCCTGTCCAGCAAAACCCTTGTAGAAGGCTAGAAAGAGGGTGCCCACACCCAGGCAAACGGAAAGCACCATTCCAACAGCCTGTCCACTTTGCTGAATACGACTGCCTGAAATGCCCATCCCAATGCCTGCTAGTAAGGAGATTATCAGCATACCATTGAGGGGATTAATCCCAAAAAGGGCTGCACCCGTCGCTCCACTAAATCCAATGTGTGCCAAAGCGTGTGCTGCAAAACTGACATTGCGAATCACGACGAAATACCCCACTACCGCCCCTAGTATACCAACCAGGGAGCCAGCTATAAACGCATTACACACAAAATCGTACGAAAAATACTCTAGCAAGAGTTTAAGCATGGCGAATAGTCTCTGTTACGTTTCCCTCCGCGCTGACAACGAAGATCCTTCCCCTTGCACGGATAACGTGAATTTTTGTGCGGTAGAGACCGCTTAACACTTCACTGGTGAATACCTTTTCAACAGGACCTAGAGTAGCAGTTCCTCCAGCCATATAGAGAACCTGATCCATTACATCAAGGAGGGGATTAACGTCATGGGCAATAAAAAGCACAGTGGTTCCAGCAGATTTTCTAATCTTTTGGATACATTTAATAAGAAGTATCTGGTTATGCGGATCGAGGTTGGCGAGAGGTTCATCAAGAATAAGAAGCCTAGGTTTTCCCAGTAGCGCTTGGGCAAGCGCAACGCACTGCCTCTCTCCGTTGGAAAGCACCGAAAAAGGACGATGAGCGTAATGAGCCGCGCCTACTAGATGGAGGGATTTAATCACCTCATTCTTAAGAGCCATGCCGCACCAAGGTAACCCCCAACGGTTTCCATTTGCAATAGCAGCCACTACTGAGAACGCGCTTAGGGCTGTGCTCTCCAGATTATTCTGAGATTGTGGCATGTAGCCAATGTGACGATTCTCACGACCTGGGGGGCTGCCAAAGACAGAAATTCTTCCTGAAGCTAGTGGAAGCAACCCAAGAATGCACTTCACTAGGGTAGACTTGCCAGCGCCGTTAGGACCAAAAATGCCAACAAATTCCCCAACTTTGACTTCTGCGGTGACGGTACTAAGGATCTGGGTTCTACCCAAGCAAACACCAACGTCGGTTATTGATAAACCGTTAGCCACTATTTAAGACTGAGCACCCCTTCTATCATCGATAATTCCCAAAGCATCCAATCCACGTAAGTGAGAAAATAATGTGGTTGAGTCTCTGTAATTCCCACTACAGCTATCCCATGTCTTTTGGCAATGGATTGCATCCGTTTTGCGGAAGGATTTTGCACCTGGCTATTGTAGAAGAGGACTTTTGCTTGGCCTTCAGTGAGGGCTTTTTCGAAGTTCACACTCTGTTGAAAGCAAGGCTCCGCATTATTCACTGTTGTTTGTTGATAGTCGTAATTAAGCATTTCCCATCCTAGAGAGCGGGCCATATATCCAAAAATGGATTCAGTGGCAGTTACTTTCAGTCCAGAAGTCTTGCCGCGGAGAGCGGAAATTTTTTCTCGCAACGGCTGCATAGATTTCTCAAAGGCCTCTGCAGCTGCCGATTTATTCAGAATTTGCGCGAGTCGTGTTGCCAGCATAGACATGGTTTCCGGATCATACCAAATGTGGGGATTTTGCCCCATTTTCACCCTAACGAGATCTGCCACCTTAATAGTCTTACAATATGGCTTTCCATTCACCCTTAAGAGCTTCTCTACCCAATCGTCATACCCCAAGCCATTGTAGATAAGGATATCTGCGCTAGCGATTGCTTTCACAGTAGCGGCATCTGTCTGAAACTCATGAGGGTTCTGATTAGGATTCCCAAGGATGCTATCAACTGCCACGGAGGAACCTCCAATCTGTTTGGCAATTTTCCCGTAGAAATTCTCTACCGCTACAATCTGGATAGCTGCAAAGACATGGCCAATGGAAAAGAAAAAACCAAAGAAGGTGAGGAAATGCCTTATCATTAACTAACTATATAGCGACTACTAAGACCCATGAAGTAACACTAACCTCATAAACTATGCCCACTCCATCTCTTAAAAGGTCTACTTGCCTTTTACAACAGCAATGCAAAAGAGATACAACTTATACGATTCCCGTGGCCCCTCCTCAATTTCTTGGTGAGCGGAATCTGGGGAGCAGTCTTTACCATAAATGGTGTCTGCTTTTAGATGGGAAAAACAGAGGGAAGGAGACCTCTTCCCAGAGGCGACTCCTAAGGACCTATTATGCGGCTAGCCACGAGCTTTTCGGGTGGCTCAATCAGCTTGTTTTTACGAGCGACAGAAGAGGCAATAAATAAAACCCTCCTGTAAAAGAGAAAAGATCCAAACAATCCCCTTGACATGCTCGCAAGCCTTTTAGCCACCATCCGGCCCCTTTTGCTTTTAAATATACAGCAAGTCGAGCGTCGTGACCCTGCAAAGATCCACGGAATCTCTTCAAGGTTGATAAGCTCTGCAACGCCCCCGACACTAAAGCTCTATTTGGACGAAAGACCCCCCTTTTTGCGGGCAGTAGCGCGTTGCCCTGCTTGTTTGCTCCCTGCTCATTTATACAATGATGGGCAGGAAACTTTTGATTTAGAGAAACAGTTCAGACGGAAAGGAAAATAAACTTTTTTATGAATCGTCAGCGCCATGCTAGGCCATGTCACGAAATTAGCAGCTTCCTCTTGCTTGGTACCGCAGCTTTGCTCCTTTTAGCCTTAATTTCCTACGATCCAGGTGATATTCCGCCCCACTGCCCTCTTATTTCAGCGACTGTCCCCTGCAACCCTTGTATAAGAAACTATATCGGTTTGGTGGGGGCAGTGTATGCTGGTTACGGTTATTTTCTTTTTGGATTGGGTGCCTATCTAATTTCTATGCTGTTGGCTATATTTGGAGTCAGCAAGGCTATCCAACCGCTTTTTTTCTTTAAAGAACGTATAGGATGGGGGTTGGTCCTTCTGCTAAGCTTCTGTGCTCTAGCCGAACGCCAGCCATGGTTCTTCCGTAGCTGGGATGGGGGAGGAATTGGAGAGGGCCCTGGCGGGTGGTTTGGACGCGCCCTTTCTCAGGCTTTTGTCCCCTTTGGGACAGTTGGAGCGACGATGGTACTCTTGGCTCTCTATGTTACTAGCCTAATCTTTGCTACTGGGCTTCATCCAGTTGACTTTCTCCGAAAAACGGCCTCAGCTCTCACTGCCCTTTTTCAGAAGAAACGAAAAAAAAACTTCCACCAACTGGATGGGTTATCCCGAATAAAAATTCGGAGGAAAGTGCTTGAAAAGCAGGCCAATAAGCCAGAAAAAGGGCCAAGGAGACATCTCACGCAAGAGACCTCTATTCTGCTCCCCTCGGGGACCCCTCTTCAACAAGATCCAAGAGTCATCGATACCTCCGTTCCAATATCCCCGTTAATTTCTTCTAGAGGGAAGCGACTCGATGATGGCTCAGTCTGTTTAGTGTCAAAGGACTGCTATGTGTTACCTCCTATAGATCTTCTTGATCCTCCTAGGGGTACACCCACTGGTCCTATAGCACTTCAAGATACTCAAAGGATTATCCTTCAAGTACTTCGGCAATTTTCTATTGAAGCAAGATCAGGTGAAATCACAAAAGGACCTGCCATCACCCGATACGAAATTTATCCTGCTGAGGGCATTCGTGTGGACCGCATTCTCAGCCTAGAGAAGGATATTGCCCGCGCTACGCGTGCCGAAGACATCAGGATCCTGGCCCCGATTCCAGGCAGAGATACCATAGGCATTGAGATTACTAATGCTGAAAGGGTAAAAGTCACTTTGCGTGAGCTCTTGGAAACACAAGCCTGGACTCAATCCAAGGCAAGCCTTCCTATTGCCCTAGGAAAGGACATCTATGGGAATACTCTGTTAGCTGATTTGGCAAAGATGCCACATCTCCTTTTGGCAGGTACCACAGGTAGTGGAAAGAGTGTCTGCATCAGCACGATAATAGCCAGCCTTATCTTTCACTATTCTCCTAAAAATCTGCGCTTTATTATGATCGATCCTAAAGTGGTTGAGCTTCAAAGTTTTAATCCACTTCCACACCTAATCACGCCTGTAGTTACAAACCCCAAGCATGCCCTCACTACACTCCGCTGGCTTGTAGGAGTAATGGAGAACCGATACCGAATTTTTGCCGCGTGTGGAGTACGAAACATCCAAGGGTTTAACGCACACTCTAGAAATAAGTTATCAGAAAGATCGAACTACAAGTCCTGTCAAAATTTGGATAGTACCCGGATGGATACGCTTGAAACAGCTCATGCTTTTCAGAAAAACGGAGAGGGGACTCGAGAACATTTAGAGTATATTGTAGTCATCATCGACGAGCTGGCCGACCTAATGCAAACAGCATCCTCCGAGGTGGAAAGTGTTATTATACGCATTGCTCAAATGGCTCGTGCTGCCGGTATCCACTTAATTGTTTCCACACAAACTCCTCGAGTAGAGGTGTTAACTGGACTTATCAAGGCGAATATTCCGTCCCGAATTGCCTTTCAGGTCGCTTCAAGAATTGATAGCCGTGTGATCTTAGATGAGAGCGGGGCAGAGAGGCTACTAGGGCAAGGAGATATGCTCTATTTGTCCGCAAGTTCCTCCAGATTGCTGCGGGCCCAGGGAGCGTTAGTTACCGATGAAGAGGCTCAGCGCTTGGTAAAATTCATCTCCTCACAATTACCTCCAAACTACGACCGTTCCATTCAGGAGAAATTAGAGGAAGAATCTGCCATCCATGAAGAAGGTCTCGCAGAAGAAGACAAGGTACTGATCCAAAAAAGCATCTCAATTATCCAGCAAGAACAGAAAGTATCTATTTCCATGTTGCAAAGGCGATTAAGGCTTGGCTATACGCGAGCTGCAAGGATAATAGGCTTCCTAGAACGAAAGAGGGTCCTCGGGTCGAAGTATGGGACAGGGGACAGAGAAATTCTTACGGAATTCGGTTCTGTGCAAAAGGAGCAGCAAGAGGCCGGTACAAAAGACCTCAGACAGAAGACTTCTTAAGGTAGGGGGGGACTCCTCTCCAAGCCATTTTGCCTTTCTGTGTGAGATTGAAACGGAGCTTATTCTGCGCCGTGGCCCTCAGTCTAGAGCTGGAAATACACCCATGCTACACCAGAAATCAAACTACTCAGAAACTCTTCCCCCTTTTTTGGTTATAGGGGTGGGGCAATACAATGTAGGCAAAGGGTTCCGCAGTGAGCTTGCCTTGTCGCCGTCTGTCCAACTTTTTTCATGCCGCTTCAAAAGTATCCCCCTTCTCCTGATGCAGTCTGGAGCAAGAGTAAACTACGTCGGCGGGGAGGCCCTTCTTGGCATTTCTAGAATTCCAGCCCCCATATGCGAAAATGTGCCACCGAGCCACTGCAATCTATCCTTAACGCCCTCTTAGTTGATTAAAGCCCCTGAGAGATGTGCCAACGCTTACAGCCGCAAGCATAGTTTTTCTGGCGTCCAGAACTTTTGGAACGTATCCAGCTGCATTTCAATTGGAATTGGCGCGCAAAATTCCATGGGGGTTCCCTTAGTAGGGTGGGAAAAGCCGAGTTTCCAGGCATGCAGGAGATGGTGTGGAAAATTTCTGCGCTCTCCGTAAATTGCGTCTCCTAACACAGGGTACCCCAAGTGCTTTAGATGGACACGGATTTGGTGGGTGCGTCCAGTTTGTGGAAAACAAACCAATAAACTGGTTCCACGAGCGCTGGAAAGAACCTGAAAATGTGTGACTGCATCACGCCCTTCAGGAGGAGAAGCGATGGACATTCTTTGGCGATGGAAAGGATGTCTGCAGATGGGGACGCATATCGTTCCGTCCGTTACCGTGCAGGTACCCTGAACAATAGCAAGATAGGTTTTCCTCACCCTGCGCAGGGCAAATTCTCGTGATAGCCTATAGTGGGCAGCATCGTTCTTCGCAACTACCAAACATCCACTAGTTTCCTTATCCAACCGATGAACAATTCCTGGGCGTTCTGCTCCACTACCCTTAGAGAGGTTACGACAATGAACCAACAGGGCTCCAACGAGAGTCCCTTTCCAATTTCCAGATCCTGGATGAACCACTATCCCGGCTTCTTTGTTAACTACGAGTAGATCTGTATCCTCGTACAAAACACGCAGAGGCATTATGGCTTCCGGAACTAAACTCGTGGGGGTGGGTGTTACCGGCCGACGAACGAAAATGACATCTCCAGTTCGGACCTTTTCGGAGGGCCTTGCTACTCTCCCCCGAAGGCGAATACAGCCAGAGCGAATTAAAGATTGCACATGGGTGCGGGAAGGAAAAGGAAGGATCGCTGCTGCAAAACGATCCAACCGCCATCCAGTATAGGATGAACCCACGACGGTTGAAGTAGCAGACACATTCATCCTCTCACTTATACATAAAAATGCTTTAAATGAACTGCATATGGAGCGAGAATGCTGGAGTCTAGCATGAGTGAGCCCAATTTACCTTCTCCGGAAGAAATGCAAAAGAGATTGTCCGAGGTGTTTCGGGTCACTTTTGGCGAGAAGCAATCGGTTGTGCCCCAGTCCTTCGGGCAGGGCGAGCCCTCCTCTACTGGTAGTGGCGGTAGGAGATTACATCCTCTTCTTTCTCAGTTCCTCTACACTCCGCGTGATATAAAGGAGCACTTGGATCGCTTTGTTATTCGACAGGAAGAGGCAAAGAAAGTGCTAAGTGTTGCTGTCTGTGACCACTATCACCACGCTAGGGAAGCCGTGAGTGGGGAAAACTTGCCCGGATATACCAAACAAAATGTCCTCTTGATTGGTCCAACGGGCGTAGGCAAAACTCACTTAATCAAACATATTGCTGAGTTAATTGGTGTACCCTTTGTCAAGGCGGACGCCACTAAATTCAGTGAGACGGGTTATGTAGGCGGAGACGTAGATGATCTTGTCCGAGAACTAGTAGAGTATGCAGGGGGGGACATTTCACTAGCCGAGATAGGCATCGTTTTTCTTGATGAAATTGATAAAATTGCCACCTCTTCTAGAAATCCAGGCCGAGATGTAAGTGGGCATGGTGTCCAAACCGGGCTGCTGAAACTTATGGAGGAAACCGAGGTTTCTCTAAAAAATCCCTCAGACATCCAGTCTCAGATTCAGTCTGTCATGGAGATGCAAACGCAGCGTGGCCGCGGCCCGGTGCGCAGGGAGACTATCAACACCAAACATATCCTCTTCATTGTGAGTGGTGCTTTTGAGGGGTTGGACCGCATCATCCATCATAGAAAGCAACAGTTGCAGGTTGGCTTTTGCACCAAAAGGGCCGCCCCTGATTCGGAAAGCAATGTTTTACAGGTGGCTCATACTCGGGATTTTATCGAATATGGATTCGAGTCTGAATTCATCGGTCGGCTTCCAGTCCGCTCTATCTGTCATGCTCTAGAGGTTGAAGATCTTTTCCAGATTATGAGGCATTCGGAAGATAGCATTATTCTTCAGTACGAACGCGCTTTCCGTTCTTATGGTATTGAGATACATTTCGAGGAGGAAGCTCTATGGAAAATCGCCGCTTCTGCTCACCAGGAAGGGACCGGAGCGCGTGGTCTGCTCACCGTTCTAGAGAGACTCTTGCGAGACTTTAAGTATGCGCTACCAGGTGCTGGTGTCACGTCGTTTACCGTAGATGCAGCCCTAGTGGAAAAACCCAGCATCCATCTTTCCTGCCTGCTTGAGGGCGGTTTTGCCAAAAAGGAACGTACTTTGCGTACTGAAGCTAAGCAGTTTATGCAGCAGTTTAGCGAACAACATGAAGTGCAGGTGGAGGCCTCGGAATCTGCACTTACACGCCTTGCGAAACGGGCGATTAGAGAAAAAGTCACGATGCGTGAGCTTTGCGAAAAGTTGTTTAAAGACTACCAATTTGGCCTGCATCTTATCCAAAAAAGTAAACTGGAGCCTACCAAGCTAGTACTTCCAGAAGAAGCCATTGACAATCCAGAAGAGTATTTGAGCAGGCTAGTGGCCCAATCTTACCATAGCGGGGAGAGTCTATAGAAAAAGACACCGAACCCCCCCTACCTGCTAGAACAGAGATAGAAGAACGTGACCCGTTATGAATTCTTTTTAACTTGATATAGGGCCCAATAAAATTGGATACCCCTACTTTGGTTGCGTAGGGCTTTCTGCTTTCGGTGACTTTCTAATTCCCCCCTACTTTTTTCTTGAGTAAAATTTACTACCCTAAACCGTACCTGCTTCTCACAGAAGAATTGCAGCATTTGCCCGGAATTGGTCCTCGCAGTGCGGAGCGCATTGCCCTCTGGCTTCTCCAATCTCGTGATGCCAACCCTGCTCGACTTGCCAGGTCTATTCAGGAGGCCTCGCAATGTCTAAGGAGCTGCAAGCTGTGCGGTTTTTTCACAACGGAGGATCTCTGCCGAATCTGTAGTGCACCAGAACGGCGTGTTTATCCCATCTGCGTGGTGGAAACTGCCAGTGATATCGTTGCCATTGAGCGTGCCGGCGTTTTTTCGGGTCGCTACCATGCTTTGGGGGGAAAATTCTCTCCACTGGACGGTATTGGTCCTGAACAACTGCGGATCCCGTCTCTTTTAGCGAGAGTGGAGTCTGAGCGTCCGCAAGAGCTTATCCTTGCGCTGAGTGCCGATGTGGAAGGAGACGCAACCTCACACTATCTGGCTCATCTCTTTTCTGAAAAAGGGGTTTTGGTAAGTCGCATTGCCCATGGACTTCCAGTCGGTGGTGGGTTAGAGTACGCCGACGTGGGCACGCTCTCTTATGCTATCTCCGGTCGAAGCGAAATCTCGCTGAAGTAGTTTGGTCTTTGGTGGAATGGGGAAGACCGGCGGGAAGGAGGGGCTCCGCGATTCTTACTCGTGTCAAACTCACAACTCTCTCGAAACAATGCCTCCAGGGATTATTAATCCTATTAGTGACTCTACATTGCACCAAGCTCGGAAGCCGACTTGGATCAAAGTTCGCCTTCCTTCTAACCCAGTGTTCTTCTCCACCAAGGGGCTAATTGCTGATCTGAAACTTCACACGGTTTGCGAGAGTGCTCAGTGCCCAAATCGCTGGGAATGCTGGAGTCGAGGGACTGCTACCTTTATGATCGCCGGCGATCGTTGCACTCGAGCCTGCAGATTCTGCGCTGTATCTACAGCTAAGCCTCTTCCTCTGGAAGAGGACGAGCCAGAGCGCGTAGCTGAGGCCGTCCGTCGTATGAAACTCAAACATGTTGTCCTTACGGCTGTCGCGCGCGATGACTTGAAAGATGGCGGCGCCAGCCATTTTGCTCACGTCGTTCAGGCTGTCCGTGCAATTGATTCTTCTCTTGTTGTCGAGGTCCTCACCCCAGACTTCAACGGCAGAGAATGGGCCTTACAAATCGTACTGGATGCAAACCCTCACGTCTTTAACCACAACTTAGAAACCGTGGAGCGGCTAACTCCATTTGTGAGATCTCGAGCCAAGTATCGTCTTTCTCTGGAAGTGCTTTCTATGGCTAAACGCCTCCGGGCCAGCCTCGTCGTCAAAAGCGGCCTGATGCTTGGACTAGGAGAGGCCGAAGCTGAGCTCCTCCAAGCCATGGATGACCTACTTGAGACAGGCGTCCAAGTACTGACCTTAGGCCAGTATCTTCGTCCAAGCCCTCGACACTTTCCGGTGGTGGAATACATTCCTCCAGCCATCTTTGATCGCTATAGGGACATTGCTCTCTCCAAAGGCTTTGAGTTTGTCTCCAGTGGACCATTGGTACGCAGTTCTTATCACGCTGCTGACTTTGTTCCCCTCACCGTCCCCAATTCTCCAAAAAAAGCCAGCTCAGGCTAGCTACTTTACTGCCCTAGTAGATGACCGTCCTGCTAGCAAAACCTTGCTGCCACACCTGTTTGTTGTTTCAGAGGAAAAGGAAGGAGAGGAGCCGATCTAGCAAGCCTCGTAAATTCATGGGTGGCTGGCGTACGCTAATGCGTGGCAAAATGAACGGATCTATGGCATTAGTGTGGCAAATACCGGGATCGGTCGTTACGGCTGTCTTGTATCCAGCCTCTTCTACCAGGTCTCGCACCCATACCTTCCAACTACCATAAGGATAGCAGAAATGCTGAACAGCTACCCCAAACATGTCCTCCAGCTTTTTTTTGCTAGAGGCAATTTCTTCCCTGGCTTGCCGTCGATCCAAATATGTTAGGTGCGGGTGCGTCAAGGTGTGAGCACCGATCTTGTGACCAGCGGACAGCCAAGTACGTACTTGGCTCTCATCCATGAGAGGATCCTCCACTTCCCCGAGTAAAGTGTCCCACTCATTTCTTCCTCCGATGTGCTCTGTAACTAGGTACTGGATTGCGGTGAAGCCTAACTTCCAGAGCGGGACCATGGCATGCTGAAAAACTGTCCTACTTCCATCATCAAAAGTAATCACCAAGCGATTGTTCTTTGGCTGGGCAAAATTTTTCTGCGCTCGTAAGTGAGTGGTACAGAACCCTTCCTTCCAAAGTTCTTCCATTTGCTTTTTGAACAGACACGGTCGCACATAGAGGTCCTTCCTGCGTACTCCCTGTGGAGGTCTCTCTAGCTTATGATAGGTTAGAATGGGTACTCCTTCCCTGAAAATGCGATTGTATGGGGTAAGCCTGGAGTAGTACACAAGCCTTCCCTGGGAGGCACGGCGCACAAGGGCTCTTAGGGAGTGGGAAAACAAAGGGGGTACAGGGCGCTGCTCTTCGGCGGCTGGGTTGCTTTTCGTAAAGGTAGGCATCTGGATGAGTCAGTTCTCCAGAAAAAGGTGGAGGAAAACGGCCCCTAGAGGCATATAGAGGAGCGTAGCGGTCTGGTATTAAAAATACTTGCTTCCCAGGCAAAGAATGTTTCTCTCTTTATGCCGGTGGTGCATATCCATAGTCGGTTCTTCTCCTGGGAAGGTTATCAGAGTTCCTTGGATCTGGGAATGGTGCAGGTATGGGTGTTGCGTGATGAAGAAGTAAAGGCCGACAAACGGCTGAGATATCCCCCTAAGTCAAGTGTAGGAGGCACCATTTTGTGGCTCCCGTAGTTCAATGGACAGAACGGAGGTTTCCTAAACCTTAAATCCGGGTTCGACTCCCGGCAGGAGCATTTCTTTATTCTTCTTGAGACCTCAGTACCGCAGTTAGAATCAGGGGAAGCAATGGTTTGTAGATACCCTGGTGGCTAGATAGGTTTTTTTTGTCTTTCGACGGAAGGGGATGCCCTGGCGTTATCGCCCCCTGTATCTTTTTCCCTCTCGAAACTATCTTCTCTAAGAATGCGGTTTCTGGGAGAAGGGAAAGAATAGGAGGAAGTGATTTGCACCTGCAGGTCTATTCTGTGCTAAATGGCAATTATTGCAGCAGCACGGAGAGGCGGATGCACTTTTTGAATAAACAGCAGAGTAGAACTTGTGCAGTTTGGCTTTGCTACGGGCGACGTGAGAGCATTCTCCAATCAAGAGGCTGGGAGGACCTCTCTAAAGGAGAGGTCTCCTAGTGTTTAGCTATTTCGTAGTTTAGGGCACATTTTGTTGCTCCAATTCCAATTATGACGGGGTGAAGCCACCGCTTTCCTGCAGGGACATGCATCAACTGCTTTTAGAGCAAGGAGTAACAATCGGCCAACCGGACAAGATCTAATTCACTAAGAGAGCAGAAAAGCCATAGAGAAGAGTGGATGGACCGGACTCTCCTACGAAACCCGGAACCTACCACCAAGAAATTAAGGCAGAGGTTGACGTTTCATTACAATAGATGGCACGGTAGCGGAAGGATAGGGGACACTTTCTTGAATCTTTTTGTTCCCCTTCTGACTTAAAGCGCTTAATAATCCCGTGTCTCTCCAATTTTTTCCGGGGCCCCTGGAGCTCATAAAAAGGAGAAAGGAACTTCAAAGTCTCCTTTGGAGAAGTTGAGGTGGAACCTTTGCGCGAATACCCCTCCTTTCTTTCGTGGGGGCTTCTTATAAGTCGTCATGTACTGCCGAAATTTAGTGCTATGTGCTTCCAGCCTTCCTCCATTCGAGTGATTCCCTCTCTTTCCCCATGCAGAGTAATGGGGCACACATCTTATAATCCTCGTGCAAGACGTGAACGCCGACAGGATTTTCGACTATGCAAGGATCCCACGCCCCATGTGGAAGCCCATTACAATACTCTTTAGCTGCCTTTTGCTTACACTCCATGGTATGGAAGCGGTGCCATCAGCCTTCCAGAGCCAAAACCCCAAACGGGTTGTGCAAGCTTTTTTGATTGCAAATTCCTCGACCGTGGCCCCAAGCAAAACTTTCCAGGTTGGATTACTTCTCCAAATGCCTCCGGGATGGCATACCTTCTGGAAAAATCCAGGTAGTATAGGTATTCCCATAGCCATCGACTGGAAACTGCCGGATGGATTTAAGGCTTCAGCTCTTCGATGGCCTGTTCCAGAATACATCATCCTAGAAGATGGTGTCGTGGACTATGGATACAGAGGGGAGGTCCTCCTTATTGCCCAAATCCGACCACCAAATCGACTGGATATGAAGGAGGTCACCATAAATGGGCACGTCACTTGGCTGGCATGCGCCGATAGCAGCTGCGCTCCGGAGATAGCAGATCTGTCCCTTACTCTTCCTGTATCCACCCGCGTTGAGTCAAAGAATGACCAATTTTTTAGGAAATCCGAGCGTCTCCTACCCCTTCTCAGTAATCCTCCGTTCCCTGTAGTTTTCTCCAAATACGCCGGAGGGATAGAAATCCATGCCCAGCCCAGTGAAGATGTCAAGAGACTCCTATTTTTTCCCCTTCCAGCCCCTCAGCAGTTAATTGGCAAAATAAGCACGATTCATCATCTTCCCCAAGATAGAAGGGAGTGGGTTATTCGGGTTCCGGTTAACAACGGACCCCTGAACGGGGTTCTAGTTGCAGAGAACACAAACAACACCCGCGAGGGATATGAGTTCACAGATATTTCCCCAAGCTCTACCTTTTCCAGAAGGATCCCGGCTCCGGGTTCTATAGCTTCTTCTACTCTGCTTCAAGCAATTTTTTATGGATTCCTAGGCGGATTGATCCTGAATTTAATGCCTTGTGTCCTTCCAGTCATTTCTCTGAAAATCTTTGGCTTAATTCAACAGGCGGAAAAAAATCGTGGAAGGATTCCCTACCACGGGCTGGCTTTCACAGCTGGAATCTTTTTTTGGTTTTTTTTATTAGCAAGTCTTGTCCTAGTCTTAAAGTCCCAGGGAAATATTTCTAACTGGACAGCGTTCCAATTCCAGAGTCCTGTCTTTAATTTGGTTGTTATTGTAGTAACATTCGTCCTCGCCCTGAGCATGTTTGGCATCTTTGAGGTCTCCATCCCCAGTACAGTGGCGACCGGGCTTGTACGTCTCTCGGAGTGGGATGGGCTGTGGGGAGCTTTTTTTCACGGGACTTTCACTACGCTGCTAGCAACACCTTGCACCTCTCCATTCTTGGGTACAGCCCTCGGCCTTTCTTTAGCTCAAAGTAACGCGACAGCATTTGCGGTATTTATGGCCGCAGCAACTGGAATGGCATTACCTTATTTGATCCTCTCTATACAAACAAGCTGGATCCGGCTGATCCCTAAACCTGGCTTATGGATGGAATGGACAAAACAGCTGATGGGTTTTCCTCTGCTTGCTACAATAATCTGGCTGCTGGGTGTGCTGGGCAACCAGCTAGGAACATCGTCAATAGTTGCCACACTTACATTGCTATTATTGCTTGCTATCTGCTGCTGGTCATTGGGAATCTTTCAGAACTCCAGAGGACGCTACCAACAGCAGGGTTTACTACCGCCCTGGTGGCTGCTTTTAGCCTGTCTGACTATAGTGACCTCTGCCACTTATTACCTGGCATGGCCACATGGCGCACGCGCCTACACCACCAGAGCTCAAAGTGGCAAATATTCAAAAATCCCCTGGCTACCCTACTCCGACTCCATCCTACATAGAGCTCAAGCTATTGGCTATCACGTTTTTGTAAACTTTACCGCAGATTGGTGTCTTTCCTGCAAGTTCAATGAAAAAGCTGTTTTGGATCGTCCAGTTGTCATCGCTGCGTTTCAGTCTAAGGGAATTATACCGCTTAAAGCAGACTGGACTAACTGGGACCCTGTAATTTGTGCCGCTCTACACTCTTTCGGTCGCATTAGTGTCCCTCTCTATGTCCTCTATCCGGCCAAGACATCTAGGGACCCCATTATCTTGTCGGAGCTTCTTACTGAAGCCGAGGTTCTTAATGCTTTAGAGGGGCTTGCTACCAGTGGCAAAACCATACCGTTGTCTTGAGCCCCTCCTCTCCAGGAGGGTTTAAATCCTTTGTCTGCCCCTGCGTCCTGAGAAAGAATAATCGTGATGGGGAGGGGGGCATTTTTTTTGCTCCTCCGGCTCCAGTTAAAAGGTGAGATTCTTCCCCCCCCCCCACCCCAGGTTTTCCTCCCTCCCAGTATAACATCCAAAGTGAGAGGGAAGGGAGGGGGATGTCCTTTCAGGTCTTGCCAAGCTAAAAAAAGCCTCCCGACGGGGAGATTCGCCCGAAGCTTGCTGGAAAGCAAGCACTACACGTTTGCGCGTCTGCGCATTATGTTAATCCCCACACAATCACGAGCTACAGCTTTCGTGTTATATCTCCTTTCTCTTTCTACCTTTCCAGCCAGAATTTATCCTAGTATAGAACTCTATCTACAAAGATGTTGGATTATGAAGTTGCTCCTTTCTTACATTAGCAGGGCGGCATCGGAGGGCTATCTTCTACCCTCTACGGTAGAAAACATTCGCCTTTTGCTAGAAGAGGACAGTTCCTCCCTTACTAGTGAATCTGTCGCGGAGCTTGTAAAAAGGCGTCAGTGGAAGGAATTAAATGACAGATTCTTCTGCATGCTTCATTTTGGCACTGGAGGACTACGTGGAAACACAATTCGCTCCATTGTTACTCACAGCGAGCAAGGAGCCTCTTTGAGAGGGGAATGCCCCCAATTCCCTAGCGTAGGAACCAACATGATGAACGATTTTAATATCACAAAAGTTACAAAGGGACTGGCTGAATATGTAAAGGAAGTTTTTAGCGTAGGAGGACAAGAGGAGCGCCCTAAGATTTGTATTGCATATGACACAAGATATTTCTCGCGCCGTTTTGCAGAGCTTTGCGCACGTACCTGCGCGGAAAAAGGCTGTGATGCTTTGGTATTTTCCTCGCCTAGATCCGCCCCGGAACTTTCCTTTGCTGTACGCTATTTGCATGCGGCAGCCGGAGTAAACATTACTGCTAGTCACAATCCTCCAGAATACAATGGATTCAAGGTTTATTGGACAGATGGGGGCCAGGTCATGGAGCCTCATGCTAGCCGAATCATTCAAAAAGTTCGTCAGGTGCTTCCGTGGGATACTCCTTCCTTCTACGATGAAGGAGAGGTGGTTAGGTTAGGTGCAGAAATTGATTTGGCCTATCTCGAGCGCCTGCAGACGTTGATCTTGGACCAAGAGCTGGTAGCTCGTCAGGCAGCCGCAACAAAGATTGTGTATACTCCTCTATACGGAACTGGGATGGCAATCATCCCCCATTTACTACGTAAGTTTGGATTTTCCGTTTCGATCGTAGAGGCCCAAAGAGATCCGGACGGACAGTTTCCAACTGTGGCGTCACCCAATCCCGAGGAGCCTGCGGCTCTTAACTTAGCAATAGAGGATGCAAACCGGTTGGGGGCTGAGGTAGCAATTGGTACTGATCCAGACGGGGATCGAATGGGAGTAGCAGCCAGGGATGAAGCAGGGGAAATGCGCTTACTGACAGGTAACCAGATCGGAGTCCTTCTGCTCTGGTATCGGATTACCAAGCTTTTTGAGTTGGGAGTGTTAAATGTCAATAACCTTACACGTGCTGCGTGTCTTAAGAGTTTTGTTACTTCTGACTTACAGAAGGCCATCTGTAGGCGCTTTGGAGTCCGATGCGTTGAAACCCTAACTGGGTTCAAATACATTGGGGCGAAGCTTCATAAATATGAGGAGCAGATCCCTGCAGATAAGCGGGCTGGCTACACAGAGCTCAGTGAGCAGGAAACGCGTGTGCTTCGGCTATCCGAGTCTACGTATTACATTTTTGGTGGGGAAGAAAGTCACGGTTACAGTGCATCCGATTTTGTACGTGACAAGGATGCTAATGGTTCTGCTCTCCTCTTCGCGGAGCTAGTGTCGTACGCTCGAGAAAGATCTGTCACGGTTCACGAGATACTAGACGAAATTTTTCGAACCTATGGCCTTTACCTAGAGCAAACTGTTTCAATGCCATTTGAGGGCGCAGAAGGTGCTTCTAAAATCCAGGACTTGGTTTCGTCCTATGCGGCTTGTCCTCCCAAATCTATCGCCGGATCTTTGGTAACCAATATTTGCAATTTTGCCAAGGAGACGGTCACTGATGCCGAGGGGGATATAATACCAAAGACGGCGATGATTGCATTTGAGACGGAAGACCATTCTCGGGTGATAGTGCGCCCTTCCGGGACAGAACCAAAAATTAAGTTCTACCTATCCGCAACTTGCCCCTCCAGTTTGCCATCTCCCACAGAAGCCGGTGATGAGCTCTCCGCTAGAAAGGCAGAGTTAAAGGCACACCTAGACGCCATTTGGGAATTCCTTAGTACCGATGCCCAAAGGCGTTTACTCCAGAAACCTCTGTAACGCACATGGCATAGGGAAAAGAAAGCCACAAAGCGCCAACCAATAGCCCTCCCCTAGGAGGGCCACAATGTACTTGGACCCGCGAAGAATACAATGATCTCTGGGGGTAAAACAGGAGAAGAATCCCCCTTCCCTATGTAGACTATCCCTGCAAGAACAGCTACGCTCCCGCAGGGATTATGGTTACCCTGAATGCACTGACCATTGAAGGTCTCTTTTCACTGCAATCAGGGGAGCCCCGGGGGTACTTGTTTAAATCGGTCACCACTAGGGGCTCCATGAGATTCTAGAAGAACGTCCTTTTCTACTAGGCTACCCAAGGGTCCCATCTTGTACCGAAGACCAGAACATTCCTTACCAACAATAACGACAGCTAACTCGGAAGGCTC
The DNA here is from genome assembly GCA_016766635.1 of Candidatus Xiphinematobacter sp. Classification (NCBI taxonomy): domain Bacteria; kingdom Pseudomonadati; phylum Verrucomicrobiota; class Spartobacteria; genus Candidatus Xiphinematobacter; species Candidatus Xiphinematobacter sp. Next base: position 488,930 of record CP068473.1, on the reverse strand, counting down.
CATTGCAGAGTGACTGTTTTCTTGAAGAAGAGAAGACATCTTCCCCCCACACGCTCGGTAAGACAAACGAGCTTTTTTATTTCCAACTCGGTGGGTAGGCTCAGTCTTTTCCGTCTTTCCCATTTTCTATATGGGCGATTCTATTTATCCGATTTACCTGGTTTAGGTATAATGAGCATCATGCAGCTCCACCAGGAGCTGGCCTTATTTGCAATCTTTCCTACCTCTTTTTCTTCTCTATGAAACTTGTTATTGCAGCAACAGCCACTAGTGGAGCTATTTATCTCCAGCGGTTGCTAGATTATCTGGATACTTTCCCTGGCAACCCACCGCACGAAATCCACCTTATCTTCAGCTCTTTTGCTCATCAGGTTATCCACGAAGAAATCAATGAGCTACGGCTTCCGAAGAGCGCGGTAATTCGGCGACACTCCAACAGGAACATGAATGCACCATTCGCTAGCGGTTCCACGTGGTTTGATGCAATGGTCATCATACCATGCTCTATGGGAACTCTCGGACGTATTGTAGCAGGTACGAGTGAATCCCTCATCTTGCGCTCTGCGGATGTCTTTCTTAAAGAAAGACGTAAATTAATTCTCGTAGTAAGGGAAACTCCCTGGAATCTAGTCCATGCGAGAAACGCGATAGCGGCGATAGAATCCGGCGTCACATTTTTACCGGCAATGCCCTCCTTCTATAGCAAGCCAAGCACTATTGGAGAGGTGGCAGATACCGTAGTATGGCGTGTCTTGGATCAACTAGGATTACCTGCTACGGATGCCTACCGGTGGAAAGAGGATAATGTTGGTACTGGGGGGGGCGTTGTGGGAAGTGAAGAAATAAACCCCAGTTAACAAAAAAAGGGAGCCTAGTTCCAAGGTGCCGCTGGCAGCGCGTACTCAAAAATCTCTTCCCTTTGAAAGAAATACTTAAGTTCGCTCTCGGCTTGTTCTGATGAGTCCGATGTGTGGACAGCGTTGATCATAACATCTTGGCCGAAATCCCCACGAATAGTTCCTTTCATTGCCTTCAGCGAGTCGGTAGGGCCGGCTAGCTCCCGAGCGCGTGCGACTACATCCTTACCTGCCAATGCTAGAGCAATAACAGGCGTGGATTCCATAAAGGACTGCACCTCTCGGAAAAACGGTTTGTCGGCGATGTGCGCGTAATGTTTGCGAAGAATTCTAGCATTGAGCTGCAGCATTTTGATCCCACAGATGCGAAAGCCACTTTCCTCAAAGCGAGAAAGAATATCCCCAACGTGCCGCTTCAAAAGACAGTCTGGCTTAAGCAAAACTAGTGTTATTTCCATGTCTTATTGACAACGTCTCAGATTTCCTCCCCCCTTGCAGAGAAAATCTGGTGAACTACCCCCTAAGCCTTTTCAGCAGCCTAACAGATATACTGCACGACCCACGTTACGTGAAGTCCCGGATCTAACTAATAGGAGAATGAGCAGCCAGTAGTACACAGGTAAGACGCGCAAAAACCCCAGAAAGCGGCCTTAGCTCGCTTTTTACACGACAACGGAAGCTTGACCCTGCAGTCTACCCCGCGCTTTCTCCTTCTTAATCAAGTTATGCACCGTCTGAGAAGGCTGAGCGCCCACCCCCAACCAGTAGGCTACCCTATCAAGCTCAACAGAGAAATCACCTTCTAGACCTCTAGGATTGTATCTGCCGACAATCTCAATAAACCGGCCGTCTCTTGGATGACGCTGGTCAGTTACCACGATCTTATAGTAGGGGCAATTGCGGGCCCCTTCGCGTTTCAGTCGAATTCTTACAGCCATGGTTGTTTTGCTTCTTTTCTTGTTCTGTATAGCAGCTCGGACTGCCGGGCAGAAAGTACCTTTTCACTCTAACAGAGTAAGCCCTCTCCTTCTCCGAGGCGATCTGCGTCGCACGCCCTGCATCTGCTTATCTCGTGCTCTCGTGTTTATTAACTAACTCCAGCGCACCCCAAGCCTAACCCCGACGTGGGGGCCTCCTCACCAAATATTACTGAACGTGTAGCATCGCGTGCTCCGTAGGTCAAAACCTCTCTAGCCTTTCTTTTTTGCTCGGCACAATCAAGAATTCCCCTCGTGCTATCTTGCTAGCTCGTCAAGCGACTCCACTTACGGCAAGCATGTTGTTTCTGGATGGAAAATGCCAGAGGAAGATTTTTTTGAAGAGGTACTAGAGTATGTGACGAGCACTTGGAAAGCTGCAAGTTGGTGTGGAGGTTGCTGCACAGAGTATTAGAACACGTCCTAGGACGCCCATTTCTGGGAACCATGACAACTTCTTCTCTTGGCTAAAGGTTTTTTGCCCAACCCTAAGTGACGACTCCCCACGCAGTACGCCCGACTGACATAATACTTGTGGGAAAACTATCTTTGCCATGAAAATTAAAGTTAAAGTGAATACGCAGGAATTGGATACACTACACCTGTGCACTTAAAAAACATTCCAAGTCCTGTGAGGCAAAATTTATCTTGGAAGTCCCTCTCTAGGCAACCTGGGAAGACGCAAACGGCTTTGCCCCTTTGCTGAGTTGTAAGTCTTCTTTTGAAGAAGCATCGTACCCAGTTGTGTGCATCCGGCAGATGCGTGGATAGAGAAGAAAACACGCTTGACCGCGCACCTTCCCTACCTAGGATGAAGTTCAATCCACGCCAGGATAGCTCAGCGGTAGAGCAGGGGACTCATAAGCCCTTGGCCGGGAGTTCGATTCTCCCTCCTGGCAAAAAAAAGATACACATCCAAATCCAGTTTTTCATGGCCAACACTAAATCTGCTGCCAAGAGGGTACGCCAGAACGCCCGTAACGCCTCCCGCAATGCAAGCGTCCTGAGCACCCTTAGGACTCGACAAAAAAAGCTTCTGGCTATTCCGGAAGGAGATAAAGCGACCATTCGTAAGGCTTCTATGGCTTTATCTTCTTTACTTGATAAGGCTGCCAAGCGCGGCATTATCCACAGGAATCTAGCCAATCGCAAGAAGTCTCGCCTACCTTCAGTGGGGACACCCCCCGGAGAGGGTGTTGTCAGTAGCACTGCTGCCGCTACATAGTGCGGATTCGTCCTTCTTGCGATAGGCGGATATCATTGATGGCGTCCATGACTCGCTGACTAATTCTTCTATATGTCTCTACGTTAGCAGGTTGCACATCTTCAAGTGAGAAGTGCATTACTTCTCCGACTACAGTGGTGATTCTCGTAGGGTATGGCGTCTTCCTCCCAAATGGGAGTGCCCTATTGGCACCAAAAATCCGCATGGGCAGAACTGGACAAAGTGTCTTTGCGACGATAAGACCTATGCCGGGTCGCGCCAGATGCAGGGTGCCGTCCCTAGAGCGTGCACCCTCTGGAAAAAGTACCACTGCATTTCCTCTGCGAATCTTTTGGATAACAGCTCTTAGGGCCATTCCGCCTGCTACCCCATCTCGATCCACTGGGATAGTATTCATATTCGGGAATAGAGGGCCCAGGATGGGCCATTCTAAGAGTGTCTTTCGAGCCAGAAAGTACACATCCCGTCGAGAGCAGATACCGACAAGAGGAGGATCAAGGTAGCTTGTGTGGTTAACTGCCAAAACCACCCCGCCTCTCTCAACCATTCGTTCTGGATGGATTATCTTATAGCGAAAGAGGACTGCTGCAGCCAGCTTACAAAGCCAATAGCCGATTCCATAAACAAGTGTCATAATTAGTGCAGAAGTCCTTGTGTCGTAAGTAATCGTAAAACCCGCTGTACTACCTCCTCTTGTGTCAGGCGAGTAGTGTCAACGAGCCACGCCCCTTCTGGAAGAATCAACGGTGCTATTTCCCGAGTGGAGTCCAACCGATCGCGTTCCTCAATTGTATCCATGATTCCTTGCATCTCTCGACGATGTTGGCGCTCTTTTTTAGAGGCATCCAGATAAAATTTATACGGGGTTTCTGGGAAGACAACTGAGCCAATATCGCGACCCTCTACCACTAGAGGGAGGCGTCTACCCAAATCTCGTAGCGGTTTAAGTAGTGCCCGACGAAATTCAGGAACCCTAGAAAAGAGAGAGACGTGCTGTTGCACAGGTACGTCCTTCAAATGCGTAGCGCAGTCTACACCATTAACAAGGAAAACAGCTTTTCCTAAGAGGAATTTACTTGAAACTCGGAGTTGAAAAAGAAATTTGCTGAGTACTTCGCTCGATTTTGCGGATATGCCTGACTCCAACGCCATCCAAGCGACTGACCTGTAAAGCTCGCCGGAGCTGACAAATAGAAATCCCAGGCGCTGTGCTACTGCTTGCGAAATAGTGCTCTTTCCTACCGCTGCTGGGCCATCAATGGAAACAATCGGAGGATCATCCATAGAGCAAATGGGATGATCTTATAGCAGGTTTTTCGCCCTGTCCGTCTTAATTTAAATCTTGATAAATCAGGCCCTTTGAAAACTGCCGTAGGGTCTTCTCAAAACCTGGATAGGAGGTTCTAATGCAACTTGTGTCTTCAATAATGGTCTCCCCTACAGCAAATAAGCCAGCTATGGAGAACGCCATCGCAATCCGGTGGTCGCCAAAGCTCTTCAGACGCGCCCCAATAAGAGAATCTTTACCTTGTATTTCCATGCCATCCCCACGCTCTACAACCCTCACGCCCATAGCCCGTAAATTGGCTGTTAGGGCAGCTATGCGATCGGTCTCTTTTACCCTGAGCTCCTGTGCATTACGAATGATAGTCTCCCCTTGAGCGAGTGCCCCGGCTACCGCAATGATGGGGATTTCATCAATCGCGTTGGAGATTTCCTCACCTTGGACAGTGGTCGCGCGCAGTTGTACTCCAGTGATCTCAATAGAACCAGACGGTTCCCCAATCTCTACTTGTTCTGTCGACATTGCCCGAATGTGTGCCCCCATTCGGGATAAAATATCCAGGACAGCTCTGCGAGATGGATTTAATCCTACATTCCTGATGAGAAGTTTTGCACCTGGTTGAGCGGCTGCTGCTAATATCCAAAACGACGCGCTCGAAATATCCCCTGGGACACGAAAATTACGGGCCTGTGGTATGGAGGGACCTTTCAATAAAATCTCTTCCCCATGTCTTCGGATGGTAACTCCAAAGTCCTGCAACATGCGCTCTGTATGATCACGGCTTCTCGTGTATTCGATTACGGTGCTCTCTCCTTGAGCAGACAATCCAGCCAGAAGGATGGCACTCTTGACTTGCGCGCTGGCCACCGGCATTCGATAAATGATAGGCCGCAGTGGTTTCCTCCCTTCGACCAAGAGCGGCGGAAAATCATCCCCTTCCCCTGCTGACAATTTTGCTCCCATAAGGGATAGAGGTTCCATGATACGCTTCATTGGGCGTCTCGAAAGGGAAGGATCCCCAACGAGTCGAGAACAGAACGATTGGGCGGCTAGGATGCCAGCAAGTAACCGCATAGTAGTGCCAGAGTTGCCACAATAGACGTCTCTTTTTGGAGTACGAAATTTTCCACTACATCCATGGACCATGGCAGAACAACGCTCTGGCAGTAGTTCAATGGAGATCCCTAGCTCGCGTAGAGCCTTCACTGTGTGCAGACAATCCTCCCCATAGAGCAAATTTGTAATTTTACAAACCCCGTTAGAGAGGGCGGCAATCATTAAGGCTCGGTGAGAGATACTCTTGTCTCCAGGTACCGTGATTGCACAATGGATAGGAGGTACACCACCTTCAATTTTTAGCATACCTCTAATTCTTGAGTAGAGACCTAGCCACGCTTGCCTTTTCTAGAAAATTGTACAAGCCTTCTGTATCTGACATCTTGAGGAGATGAGACAGGGTTCGAAGCTGGTCATCGTAGTGAGAGAGGGCTGCCAGAATAGCTTCCCGATTCTCTAGAAGCACATCTAACCATAGATCCGCAGCTCCCTGTGCGATACGTGTTGCATCTCGATATCCTCCACCAGCGATTTCTTGCAGAGATGGAGGCTGAGAACAGATGGTGCTTACGAGAGCAGCAGCAGTAACGTGCGGCAGATGACTAACAAACGCCACTGCTGTATCGTGCTGTTCCGGTGTCATTTCAAAAATTCGTGCCCCGGCAGAATCCCATAGGTCACGCACCTTTTCCAAGCGAGAGATAACCGCGGGGTGATGGGCCGGGCCCAATGGCGTGAGAATGCACGGGGCCTGTAGGAAGAGGTCCCATCGTGCTGCTTCCAGACCACTTCGCTCGGAACCGGCCATTGGATGTCCTCCCAAAAAACAATCCCCCAAGATGGGAACCAATTCCCGCGTGACAAACACCTTGATGCTCCCAACATCAGTAACAACTGCATCTACGTCGAGAAAGGGCCGAATTTTTCTAGCCAGCCTCCCCATAGCAGAAACTGGGGAGCATAAAACTATCACCTTGGCTCCAGGGATGACCTCCTCAAATTGTAAAGATGCCTTCAGTGGCCGAAGCAACGTCTTTGCCTTTTGAAGGGATGTCTCCCCCCGGGCCCAAACGTGAATCTTCCACCCTCCCCTTCGCGCTAATGCCAAAGCTAGTGACCCTCCAATGAGTCCAGGAGCCAGGATAGCCACTGTCTTAGGGAACACGGAAAAGTTTGCCTGTATAAGGGCATCTCACTTCCTGTCCAGGTGGGTAGTCACGAACATCAACATATCCCGTATAAGGCGCATACGGGCTAGTTACCAGACCTTTTTTACCAGGTACTGGAGCAGCATAGGGAGTCTCCTGCAGCGCCTTTGCAGCACCAGGAGGGTTGGAGGAGAAATGCGGGGTATCTGGATTTTTGTCAGCAGTTTCTGAGGGTTGGGGAATCCTGGGAGAAGACTCTACTGAGCCTTCAATGCCATGAGTAATATAGGAGGATCTATTACCTTCTATGAGTCGGCCGTCCTGCTTGGCAGCACCTGAAAAACCTATAGCACCGCCCCCATATCGGTTTTGACCTGTGGTATCATTTGTTCGGCTTGACGTCCTCTCGCATGCGGAGAGCAATGCTGCTGTCACGATAAACATGATCCACCAGAAGTCTTTCATGATTAACCTAAAGACCACACCGATTAAATTCGTTTTTCATACAGACATCAATCAAAACACATCGACTGTGCACACTCTTTACCATTTTCCTGGTATAGGATTATGTTGCTGGTGCTTTTCCTAGGAAAGGACAACGTGAGGCGGCTTCGTAGATAAATCCGGGTATGGTCACGCATCCTTTGATAACCCTCAGTCGAGGACCTCATAGACTGTTTCTATGTGGGTATGAGTGGGTTTTTGAGTACGAGTAGAGCATAAGCGGCAGTGAGCAACATAACCGATGACGGTAACTATCGGGAAGAGAAAGAGAGGCCAGTAACCAAGTAGAGGGGAGATGGGTGGTGCCACGTACAGTATGCCACTTACCGAACTCCGTGTATCGGGAGACAACACCTCCACTTGTACTTCCCATTTACCAGCTATCGGAAAGGCTACCGTGGCGGCATATAATAGTTTGTTCGTCGCCGCCGTGTGAGTGGCCTGATATGTAGTTAGATTAGGTTTCATCCGACAACAGGGCGGCTTCCAGATCTCTGCAGTAACTGCTGGCTGTTTGTTGAGGCACCGAAGTGCAAGGGAGACCTTGGCATTTAGTAAGGGCCGATGAGTTAAATGGTCCTGTACTAGTATACTGGCATCCTCCAGTCCAGCGTGTACAATAGCGGAGGCGGTGAAAATAGTAATCCGAAATGGGCCGGCTTTTTTGGAAATCTGTACGGTACCTCCGTCGGAAAAAACTTCCCCCTTTAGTACAAGAACCAAGAAGACGACTAGGGCAAGCCTCCATGAGGCTCGACCATAGTTACAATGGAAGGGGAGATACTTCAAGCGTAGCGAAATGGGAGGGGCGCGATGCAAGGCCGACAAGCGCGGTGCGACTGCAGGCAAGAGCCCCCCTTCTTCCCAGCGCGGAAAGGAGAGAAGAGGCTTACACTCTCTCTGAGGCTGACCCTTCGCCAGTCGTTTGGCTCACGACAGGAGCTATCGCCTGGAGCTTCTCGCCTGCCTGCAGATTAATCAGCTTCACTCCAATGGTATTGCGTCCGGCCTCACGAATCCCAAGGATGTGAGTGCGGACTAACTGGCCTCCTGTGGTGATCAACATTAGCTCGTCTTGATCGCCGACGGCAAGTGCACCTACCACATAGCCTGTTTTACCCCCAGTTTTCATTGTAATAACTCCCTTACCACCGCGGGATTGCAGTCGATAAACGTGGAAGGGGGTGCGCTTTCCTATTCCATGTTCACCAGCAACAAGCAGTGTGGCATTAGGTCGGACGATGGTAATGCCCACCACAGCGTCCTCCTTTTCCAGACGAATGCCCAACACCCCGACCGTGTCGCGTCCTTGGTCCCTTAATTCTTCCTCATGAAAACGGATGCTCATTCCCTTACGAGTGACAAGGACCACCTCGCTATCACCGGAGGTAAGTACAGCGTCGATTAACTGATTTCCTGGTTCAATCTTGATTGCAATGATTCCCCCCTTACGAACGTTAGAGAAGTCGCCAAGATTGGACTTCTTGACGATACCACTTTCTGTGGCAAAGAGGATGTGCAAGGAAGTGTTCCAAGTGCGGTCTTCTACCGCAGCGGTGCTAGAATTTGCGGTTTTAGACTGAATTCGTAGCGTGGCAGCGATACTCTCTCCAGGCCGGAGATTGAGAAGATTGGCAATGGAGCGTCCCTTGGAGGCGCGTCCCATCTCTGGTATCTCGTACACCTTCTCGACATAGCACCGCCCAGTCTTAGTAAAGAACATCAGGTAATCGTGTGTGCTAGCTGTAAACAAATGTTCAACGAAATCTCCTTCCTGACCATTAGCATTAGCCATAGTATCCCGCGTGACCATGCCGATAACCCCCTTCCCGCCACGGCGCTGGGCGCGATAGGCACTCACAGCCGTACGCTTGATGAAGCCACCATAGGTCACTGTGATAATACAGCCCTCATTGGGAATGAGATCCTCAATGTGGATTTCACTTTCTTCGGACGCAATTCCAGTGAGACGGGCAGTAGCATACCGCTCCTGGACAGCACGCAATTCAGACTGAATGATACTCAACACACGAGATTCATTAGCCTGAATGCTCTTCAGATCCTCAATATTCTCCAAAAGTTCCTGATACTCTCCCTTGATCTTTTCTTGCTCGAGACTAGTAAGTTGGTAAAGGCGTAGCTCCAGAACTGCGTCTGCTTGCGTTGCGCTAAACGGATAACTTTCCTCAACCAGGCGAGTTGTGCTTCGAACGCAAATACCAATGGATTGCACCCGGTCCTGCGCCAGCTTATAGGCCATGAGACGAGTCTTGGCTTCCTCCCTATAATCGGCTTCCCTAGCAATGCGAACAAAGTCATCTAGGTGAGCAAGCGCTATGAGATAGCCCTCAAGTTTCTCTGCACGTTCTTCTGCCTGTCGAAGCAGAAAACGCGTGCGCCTTAAAACCACCTCACGCCGATGCTCAGTATAACACCGTATTGCTTCTTTCAGGGGAAGCAACCTTGGCTTACCGTGATCGATAGCAAGCATGTATACGGGAAAGGACGTCTCTAACTGAGTGTATTTAAAGAGATGATTGATAACAATCTTTGGCGCTGCATCCCGTTTTAGCTCGACAACCACACGAGTATTTTCGTCCGACTCGTCTCGTACTGCACTAATCTCCGTAACTATTTTCTGGCTAACAAGCTGAGCAATGCGCTCGACAAAGGCAGCACGGTTAACATTGTAGGGAATTTCCGTAATTACAATTTGCTCGCGACCACCTTTAATTTCTTCAATACCAGCCTTCCCCCGCACTTTAACCGAACCACGCCCAGTTTCAAAATATTGCCGAATTCCAGAAGTGCCATAAATCTGACAGCCAGTAGGAAAATCAGGACCCTTGATATAAGTTGACAATTCGTCGATCGTAATATCAGGATTGGCGATCGTGGCGCAGGTGGCCTCGATTGCTTCCCCCAGGTTATGCGGTGGAATACTTGTCGCCATACCAACGGCTATTCCCATGCTGCCATTAACCAGCAGGTTTGGAAATGCGGCTGGGAAAACTGTTGGTTCAGTCAGGCGCCCGTCGTAGTTAGGAACAAAGTCCACTGTTTCTCGGAAGATATCCTCCATGAGAGCTGCTCCGAGGGGTGTTAGACGCGCTTCTGTATAGCGCATTGCGGCCGGGGGGTCACCCTCCACTGACCCAAAGTTACCTTGCCCCTCTACTAATCTCTCCCGCATGGCCCAGTGCTGGGCCATATGAACAAGTGTCGGGTAAATTACCATTTCTCCATGTGGATGGTAGTTTCCACTTGTGTCACCACAGATCTTTGCACACTTAACGTGTTGGTGACCTGGGAAGAGCCGTAGGTCATACATAGCATTAAGGATACGCCGCTGAGCAGGTTTCAAACCATCACGAGCGTCCGGGAGAGCCCTGGAAATAATGACAGACATAGAGTAGTCGAGGAAAGATCGTGACATTTCCTCGGCTACATCTACTAATTCAGCCTTCTCGTTTTGCGTATGCATTAACTTCAGACGTCTAGATTGCGAACATTTAGGGCATTCTCCTCAATAAAGTGTCTCCGTGGCCCCACCATTTCCCCCATTAGGATGGTAAACGTTCTGTCTGCTTCTACCGCATTGGTCTCGTCCAACCGAACCTTCAAGAGTCTGCGTTTCCTAGGGTTCATCGTAGTCTCAAAGAGCTCCCTGGCATTCATCTCCCCCAGTCCCTTAAACCGCTTGATTTGGACACCTCTCCTGCCAATTTCCATAACAAGCTCCAAAATGTGGGGAATCGCAAATATTACATGGCGGATTTGCCGATCTCCTACAGTGCCTTCCACTACGACGAAAACAGGGGTTTTTTGAACCGAGTAGTGCTCAGCACGGAATCCCCATTTGAATAATTCACGGATAAGTTTTTCGATTCCAGCGGTCTCATGGATTGTTACTAGTCGACAGCGGCGACGAGACTGGCTCCCTGAAACCAATCCTATCCCGCTATTTGTTTCTACCTTTTCCCCAAAAAGTGCTAGGTCCTGATTAGCGGCCGCGAAGTCTTTTAATTCCTCTTCGTCGTGGAAATACCTGATGGTCTCATTGTTTCCTTCGTGAATTTGTACCAGATGCGTAGGGAGGGTTCCTTTTTTTGGGTGTGCTGATGCAAGGTAACTCCCGAAGTCTCCGCCAAGTTTTCGTACGGCGCTTCCGTACCTCTCCAGGCGTTCCAACAACCCCAGAATTTCCTTAAGTTGTAGCTGCGTAAATTCTTTTCTATCAGATAAATCCACAAGACGAACTTCCTCGGCGCCAAGCGTAAGGAGAATACGATTGAGTTGGATATCGTCTTCCACATACTCCTCATGTCTCTTGCGCTTGATTTGGTAGAGGGGGGGCTGGGCAATGTAAATACAGCCCCGCCGCACCAGCTCCTGCATCTGGCGAAAGAAAAACGTGAGCAGGAGAGCCCTGATATGGGAACCATCCACGTCGGCATCGGTCATGATGATAATTCGTCCGTAGCGAAGTTTCTCCAAGTTAAAGGATCCCTCCCCATCTCCAATCCCAATGCCTGTTCCAATTGCGGTAACCACGGCCTGAATTTCAGTATTTTGAAGGACCCTATCTAGGCGCGCTTTCTCAACGTTAATCAGCTTACCACGAATAGGAAGAATAGCCTGATAGCGACGGTCTCTACCCTGTTTAGCAGATCCTCCAGCGGAGTCCCCTTCGACGATGTAAAGTTCGGTCAGTGAGGGATCCCGCTCTGAACAATCAGAAAGTTTACCAGGCAATCCCCCTCCAGTAAGAACGCCCTTGCGAACGGTTTCCCTAGCCCGTCTTGCTGCATCCCTAGCTCGCGCGGCCATCAGGCATTTTTCCACGATCCACTTGGCGACTGTAGGAGCCTTATCAAAGTAGCCCATCATCCCTTCATATACGACAGAGTGGACAATTCCCTCCACCTCGGTATTAACAAGTTTGACCTTAGTTTGAGATTCGAATCTTGGGTTGGGCAACTTAACGCTCAAAATGCAGACGAGCCCCTCACGAACGTCCTCGCCACTTAAAAGGAAACTCCTTTCCTTAAGTAGATTATTGACTTTCACATATTGATTGATGGCTCGTGTAAGAGCTGTGCGGAATCCAGTCAAGTGTGCTCCGCCGTCTGGATTTGAAATCGAGTTACTAAAGCAGAGAATGTGATCTGAATAGGAGTCGTTATACTGTAGCACCACATCTACGAAAACATCTCCACGCTGGCTAGAGATAACAATAGGCTTAGGATGGAGAAGCTGCTTATTCTCTCCAAGCTGATGGACAAATTCGCTTATGCCGTCTTTGTAAAAGAATGTCTCGGAGCGGGGTTTTTGGACTGCATCTTCTCTTTCGTCAGAGAGGATGATTTCAAGACCAGGATTAAGGAATGCAAGCTCACGGAGCCGCACGGCCAGCCGTTCATACTTAAATTCTGTGGTGATTGTGAAAATTTCTGGATCAGGCAAAAATGAAACCACTGTTCCGGTTTGATTCCCATCCTTAAGATCTCCGAGGATTGTCAATCGCTGCGTAGTTTTACCACGTGCAAAAGCCATACGGTACACCCTACCTTCTCTTAGCACGTCCACCTGAAACCATGCAGAAAGCGCATTGACACATTTGGCACCCACGCCATGTAAGCCACCACTGTACCTGTATGCACCCTGACCAAACTTACCACCTGCATGAAGATTGGTAAGGACGAGCTCCAAGACAGGCATACCCCATTTTGGATGACTCTCTATCGGAATACCACGACCATTGTCACAGATGGACACTGACCCATCGTTATGGATGGAGACCTCAATCCGAGTGCAGAACCCCGCCAGATGCTCATCGATAGAGTTGTCGAGGACCTCAAAAACACAATGGTGCAGTCCACGCTCATCAGGGTCGCCGATGTACATGCCCGGCCGTTTGCGTACAGACTCCAATCCTTCCAGCCTATCAATCTGCTTCCACCCGTATTCCTGAGCCTTGAGATCGCTGTGCAAGCCTGCCATGAGTAAATTGCGAGGGGCAGCCGAGCTCTACCCCACTGTACGGATGAGGGTAAGAAAAGTGGGATAATAGGTACAGCTTTTTGTTCGTTGCTCTCTACCTAGTACCAGTGTATATAGAGGAGAAACTTTTTTTCAGAGAGAGTAGTCTCGTCCTGAGGCTGTAGCTTATCACTACAAGGTCTCTGGGGTTTGCTTTCTCCTCCTTACGCACCGATAGCTCAATGGCAGAGCAGTTGACTCTTAATCAATTGGTTGAAGGTTCAAGTCCTTCTCGGTGCAGGAAGTCACGCTTTCCTCCCCCTTACAAGTTGCTAGGGGACTGCACTGGGGCCGCGCAAAAGGTGTGGTGGGCATCTTGTTAGGATGGTTGCTTGATTCGCTTTTCTCTCCTATATTCATGCGAAGCGAGTGGGTTTTAACGCAAGTGAGGAGACTACCCCGGGGATGGTGAGGAAACTGAACGAGGAGGCGAAAGCAAGCAACTAGGAAACGGCATGGGGCAGGTCAAGCTCTACTACCTACAATCTACGGTGGGTTAGACCTGGTCTGCCTTCATTTTTGGGTCCCCTCCTTAGGTAGTGCACAATCCGCATCCTCTTATTCTCCCGAATAAATGCCTTCGAATCAAACTCCTTCTCAAAGGGTGGAAAGAAGGTATCTTCCTTCAAGGAACCGTAACCCTTCACGTGGGTGACAAAGATCTCGTTGCATAGCGGCAACAAGGCTTTATAGACGCACGCCCCACCAACCACAAACACTTCCCCTCCGCTTTTTTCCACTTGCTTGCACAATCGAGCAATCACTTTCAGGTCAGAGGTACAAAGCACTCCATTCCTCGCCACTTGCAATCCTCCTTTGCGCGTGAGAACAACATTTTCTCTTCCTGGCAAAGGATGTCCAATAGAGTCATATGTCCTGCGTCCCATGATTACGGTGGCACCCCAAGTAACCTCCCTAAAAAATCTTAGGTCCTCTGGAAGCCTCCAAGGAATCCCTCCTCTATACCCGATGACGCGGTTTTCTGTTATTGCAACGATGGCTTTCATACTGAGACAGGGGCTTTAATGGTAGGATGCGGATGGTATCCGACGAGATAAAAATCTCCAAAGCGAAATTCGTCAATCTCATGTACCTTGGGATTAAGATACATCTGGGGCAAAATCCTGCACTTCCGTTGGAGCTGAAGATGTGCCTGTTCTAGATGATTTTGATAAAGGTGTAGATCCCCAAAGGTATGGACTAGCTCGAAGGGGCGGAGATTGCACACCTGCGCTACCATAAGTGTTAGCAAGGAATAGGAAGCAATGTTAAACGGAACTCCGAGAAAGAGATCTGCACTCCTCTGATAGAGGTGACAGGATATCTCACCGTCTTGAACATAAAATTGAAAAATAGCATGGCAGGGAGCCAGAACCATTTGATCAAGTTCACCAACGTTCCAGGCGGACACTACCAGCCGCCGACTGTTAGGGTTAGTGCGGATGTGGTCAATCACTGATTGAATCTGATCGACAGGTTTCCCTTCCAGGGTGCGCCAATTCCGCCATTGGGCTCCGTAAGTGCGTCCCAAACTCCCTTCAGCATCGGCCCATTTATTCCAGATGGTCACTCGATTTTCGTTTAAATAGTGGACACTAGTATCTCCTCGAAGAAACCAGAGAAGTTCATGAATAATCGAGCGCACATGCATCCTCTTTGTAGTAAGAAGAGGAAAGCACTCGCGCAGATCAAATCTCTCCTGCGCGCCAAAGACGGAAAGGGTACCAGTTTTCGTGCGGTCCAATTTCCACTTTCCCTTTTCAAGAACTAAACGGAGGAGTCGTTGATACTGTTCCATTCCACTTTTCTTCCGAGGCTAGCCTTAGAAAACGGGGTAAGAGCCGAATAGCCCTGACCCCAGCAGGATGATCCCGATACTTCCCCTGGGGAAGACCGCGGTACCATCCAAGGAAAAAACAATTCCCTCTATCTATTTCTCAACAAAAGCGCCACCAGGCAAGGCTCTCTGTCAGAGATCGAATAAGTCAAGGCTTGCGCAGCTGGAAGTAAAAAACAAAAATTCCACTTAACTCAACTCACTTAAGAGTATTGTAGAGCCAGCCCGCGGAAAACCAACACTCGGGGGCAGGTATGGACGGACCCCGTCTTTTTTTTCTGTCGCAGAAACTTCAACAGCGCAATCTACTGCAATTTCTTTTTCATGGAAAGGCCAGAAACAGAATACCCGCTCCAACACTGACAAAGAAACAGAAAGGAAGAAAGAGCACTGTCAAGGCGGCACGCCATCCCTCTATCTGGTTAACCTTCTTAAGGCCCACGATCAACAACAGGACATCAAATACAAAGGTAACTAGGATCCCTAAAAAAGGAAGCAAACGAAAAATGGCGGCTGTGGCGTCTGAATAACAAATAATTCGGAACGTAGACTCGAATCCTTTGTTTGCGCCGCCCACAAGGTACAAAATTAGGTGCAAGAAGCTAGCACGAAGTAAGCTCCCTAGGGTCGCTAGGACTGGCATAAGTGCAATCGCCATTGCAGCGCTTGCTAGGTTGAGGGAATCTACTTCAAAGAAGCTCATATTCAGCGTATTTACACCAGGCAAGCCGTGTACCAACCTCCTGAACGCTGCCGCGTAAAACCTACTGTAAGGTAGTGTACAAATCCCTACACCTACTGTTAGGATAATGACGTAGAGAATGGGGGAAAGATAATCTCCCTCGGTAGGCATTTTTGAGAAAATCTCAGCGGGATTTACCAAGAGTCCTCTAACAGTTTGCAGCAGTGCTTGTAAAAAGCCGACTTCGTGTCTTTTTTCCCATAGAGGTTCAAGCAAAAGTGTAGGGGGAATGGACACTCCTAATTTCTGTGGCGGAAGCGGCTGGAGCAAATCCTGGAATTCGGAAAGCGGCTTCCAAGCCTCCATTCCCAGAGTCCAGCCTAGGTCAGTCGGAAGAAAACGCCCGGACGCCAGGCCAGTGGATACTTCTTCCTGAGAGAACTGGCCAAGAGAACGTCGGTTTCTATTGATATGGATTGGATGGGTAAGGTATGTCACATCGCTTGCCTAGCCAAACACGCCTTTTGGGTCAACACTCAACAAAACCTCCCAATGAAAGAGTTGAGTCCTCCTCCTTTTTTTGGCACCCTCTCCCTTCATGCCTACCACCGCCAACAGCTCTATGCCTATCGGACACTTTCTGCCTGCCTTTGCCCTTCGAGACGTTGCAAAAGGTACACTTGTTTCTCATCGAGAAGCTTGTGGCAATAAAGGAGCCATCTTAATCATGTTTGTCTGTCGGCATTGTCCCTTTGTTGCTCACGTGTTGAAGGAGCTCAAACGGCTGGCTGAGGATTATCAGCCTCGTGGTGTTGCTTTCGTGTCAATTAGTTCTAACGATAGCAAAAGGTATCCTGAGGATGCTCCAGATATGCTCCGACAGATGGCCGTTGAGCATGCCTTCCCCTTTCCCCTGCTCTTCGACCAATCTCAAGAAATCGCTAAGGCATTTGGCGCTGTGTGTACACCGGATTTTTTTCTCTTCGATTCCAAAAGTCGACTAGTCTATCACGGCTGCTTGGACGAAAGTACTCCAAGCAATGGCCTGCCTGTTACTGGGGCAAACTTGCGTGCGGCTCTGGATGCTACTCTGGAAGACCGGCCCATACCTGAGAAGCAAATGCCCAGCATTGGATGCAGTATCAAGTGGGCGGAGCAATAGGAAACTAGCCGTAAATAAGGATTGGAATACTATCAGGGAGATTGGCAGCGACTTGTGAGGCTACATTTCCCTTGAGGACCTTGTCCATAGTGGAGCGATTAGAAGAACCTAAGATGAGGAAGTCCGCCCCCAGAGTTGCTGCCAGATCCACGATAATTCCCGCTGGAGCAGCGGCGCTAGCAAATACAGGTACCACCGGGATGCCACGCTCTTTACCCATCTTAAGGGCGGTGTTGAGGATAACACTTGCTTGAGGGTCCTCTTCCCAGCGTGAAGGAGCCATGTGCATCCCCGGATACAGTACCACTACCTCCCGCACGTAGAGTATATAGAGTTCAGCACGACGTAATAACGCCTCGTCAAAGGCAAACTCCAGCGCCGACGTTACTCCCCGTAGGCACACTAAAATCCTCTGAGAAGCGGCCCGAAACCGCAACACTTTTTCAATTTCCTCCGACTCAGCAATATCTGCTATTTCCCTAGAAATTGTTACCGTACGCAACCCAGACAACCTCTGTACGTAGGCTCTTAGGGAGAGTCCTATAACCAAAACGCAAAGAACGAAGAAGAGCGCATCGGGTTTGGTTCGAGCCAACGTCAGTTCGACGGCCACCAATATCAAAAAGGTAATAAACATGATCCATCGCTCGAAGGGGTGCATTGTTAGGTTCCAATTTAAGGAGCACGATCCCAGATTCACGCAGATAGCACCTACCACTCCAATCGCGTAGAGCCCAGCTAAGGCCTCAAAACTATTAGTGGAAACCAAGACTAGACAGGGGAGAGCAACTGCGATTGCCAATGGAGCAACGGGCACTCCGTGAGAATTTAAACGTAGAAAGGCCCGTGGCATTTCCCCATCTCTCGCAGTTATAAACAGTAAGCCAACGAGAGCAGTTACTGCTGTGTTCACAGCACTAAATAGGAGGAGGGAAAAAATGATACCTACCGAAAATCCATAAATCTTGGAAAATGTAACCCCAAATGCCACCCCCCCGTAAAATTCAGCTATAAAGCGAATCATGTCCTCTCCGCGTCTGAACATTTCTTGAGAGAGTTCCTCTGGTATGGAAAGCATTGCCCAGCCTAACAGGGCGGTTCCTACACTCACCTCAATGGCTACTGGTAAAATTGCCCTGAAGGCTGTTCTGCCAACTTGCGGCCTAACTACAGACGAGCCCTTATCTAGCTTGAGAATCCCTGTCAGATTCGCGATGGCCTCCACACCGCTCAGGGCCAGAATGACACTTACAAAGGAGCTCCAAGTACGCTCTATCCCCATTCCATGGACGGGTAGTTTCATAGAAAGGTGGGGCACGCTTAGAAGAAAAGTCACCACTACCACTAGAATAGTTGGAACAGCAAGAACCACAGCCAAGCTCCCACTAGGGCGAGGGCCAAAATAATTGAGAATTCCAACAGTTGAAATTACAGCAATGGTCCCGGCAAGAACGTACTGACTTGGCACTTCTAAGTAACTCAGTGCTGCCCAACCACTTAAGGCGGCAGTTACCGTTAAGTCAGCAACCAAAAGAAGCGCTCCAATTATCGCGAGCAGACGGGATTGACTCCGGGCCGATGAATAGACCCCACCTCCCTCCGGAAAACACCGACAGATTACCACGTAGTTGGCACCCACGAGGGCTGTTAGGCCACAAACAGCCAGGATAATTGGCAGAGAGGAAAACCCGGATGTTACGAATGCCAATCCTAGAACATAGGCCTTACTTGTTCCCCAATCTCCGTAGAGAAGTGCCGCTGCACGGGGCCAATCTAGGTTCCTTGGCCTACGAAATTCAATAGTCTCCATGACAGGTACCACCAGTGGTAAGACAATACGTACCCTTTGAGAATACTCTGAAGCAAGTGATAGAAGAAATTCCCACCAATTTAAGCGGCGTCAATGTTTAAAGCATTTTTTAGGTTGTCATTTACCTCTCTTTTCCCTATCCTCTTCCCAGGAAGGATGGGCGAGGGATGGCTGCTTTATCTCCAGGTGATAAAGAGGAAAGTCCGGACACCAGAAGGCAGCATGCCACGTAAAGAGAAGGGGAGAAGGGAAGAAGAAAAACGCGTGGGAGTGTGGTACGTAAGTTCTGCACGACGGAAAGTGTCACAGAGAATAGACAGCCAGCTTGCCGGGCTTGCTCGGCTTGTCTGGAAATGGTGAAAAGGCGGGGTAAGAGCCCACCACCCCAAGCGTAAGCGAGGGGGTATGAAAAACCCCATGTGGTGCAAGACTAAATAGGAGGATGGGTCGCCTGCCCGATGGGGGGTCGTTTCCCCCTGGAAACTCCGGGTATTAAGTCGCACCCGACCTTGGTCGGGGTCTTGTCCTACTAGATAAGACAGAGAAATGGTCATCGCATCGGTATCTTGGCTATAGCTGAGGGCTGTTGTACAGAATCCGGCTTACAACTCGTTCTTCCTTCCAGCGTTACAGTGGGGGCAACACAATGCCTAACACTTCATGTCCCCTTCCTCTAATTCCTCCCTCTGAGAGGAATTTTCTTTGCGCCGCCGGGAAATAAAGAGGAAGGGGTAGAGGTGAGGGAAAGCGAAGAGGACTCTGTGGCGGTTAACGCGTTACTGGTCTCGCTAGCCCTGTAGTTAGTGAGAGTTGTTCCTGAACTTAGATAATAAGTAAGGTCATCTTTATTTATTTCCAAAGGACTTACAACCGACCTTCCCCCCCCCCTCCGGGGGCTTTTGCAGTCTATCCCATTCCCCATCTGGCGACAGGGGTGATCTATATGGTAGGGTCGCCGCGACTGCAGTCTCTTGCATTACCCATGTATGATTCCTCACCATGCTACTTGTTGATAGATATTAGTAATACTTTTACAAAAGTTGCCTTAAGTTCCATAAAGCGACTGAAAACAATCCGCCGCATTGCTACAGCTAGACTAACAACAGGTCGCCTTAGGGCTGTTATTGCTAATTGGCCCTTTGCCTATGCGGTCATAGCATCAGTTGTACCCTCTCGAAATCCAGCAGTTGCTAGTGCTCTATCTGTTCCCATTCTCTGGGTAAATCCGGAAGCTAACTTGGGTATTTCTATCGACTATCCCAATCCAGGACACATTGGAGCCGATCGGCTCGCAAATGCCGTTGCCTGTGTCTCGCTCTACAGGATTCCAGCCATTGTGGTGGACTTTGGAACGGCCGTAACTTTTGACGTGCTTTCTACGGCCGGAAGTTATGTGGGTGGAGTCATTGCGCCCGGGCTAGCTGTGTTCAGCGAGTACCTCTACCAACGAACCGCCTTGTTACCACGAGTACGGTTACGCGAGCCACGTTCTGTCCTTGGGAAATCTAGCGAGGAAGCCATACGTTCCGGAGCTGTGATTGGCTATCGAGGCCTGATTCGAGAAATTCTCTCCCAAATCCACCACGAGCTTTTTAGCGACAGATCCACTCCATCTGTCATTGCAACCGGAGGCGATGCTAAGCTAATTGGCAACCGCTTACCATTCTTCGACACGATCAATCCGAAGTTAACCTTGGAGGGCCTTCGACTGATTGCCACTAGAAGCTTCAAAAGCTGAGGACAATTCCGACCTTTTAAGTCAACCTTACTACTCCGTGTTGCCCCTCCTTTTTTATTGCCCCCCTTTTTCTTCTCCAAGGTGAAAACACCCAGACTCTCCCTCAGTTTCTCCACAATCGACCATAGGAGTGTTCTAGATCATCTGACAAAACTCCTCAAAACGATCCAATCCCTTTTTAATTATATCCATGCTGGCAGCGTAGCTAATCCTAATGGTTTGATCATTTCCGAAGGCAATTCCTGGGATTGCAACAACATTTGTCTTACTTAATAGGCGATCTACGAAATTCTGGGAGCCTAGCCCTAGCTGACCAATGTTGATAAGCACATAAAAAGCACCCTGAGGTACAACGGTTGTAACTCTGGGAATTTTAGAAATACGGCTTAGTACATATTTTCTACGGAGATTGAGTTCTTCTCGCATATCGGCTACACACTGTTGACTGCCCTTTAATGCAGCGATAGCTCCTCTCTGGGAAAAGGAGCAAGGGTTAGAGGTGCTGTGACTTTGTATAGAGTCAACTGCGCAGGCTATTGGTTCGGGAGCCCCCAAGTAACCGAGACGCCAACCGGTCATGGCATAGGCCTTACTGAGCCCGTTGACGGTAATGGTTAGCCCATACGCTTCAGATGTCAGTGAAGCAACACTTACGTGCTCGGCATCGTCATAGATGAGCTTCTCATAGATCTCATCTGAGAGAATATAAATTCCTTCTTCAACAGCTACCTTAGAAATTGCACGCAGTTCTTCGACAGTGTAGACAGAACCTGATGGATTGCCTGGTGAGTTTACTATAATCATCTTTGTTTTAGGCGTCATAGCGTTCTCAAATTCCGAAGCGGTCAGCTTCCAGGCGCTTTCTTCTCGAGTAGGAACCACAACAGGTGTACCACCCGCTAGCCGCACCATTTCCAGATAGCTCAACCAGTACGGGGCCGGGATGATCACTTCGTCTCCCTCTTCAATGCAAGCCATGATAGCATTGTAACAGGATTGCTTGGCACCGTTGCTGACAACGATTTGACTGTCTGGGTTGTACTCTAGGCGATTGTCTAGCCAAAATTTCTCGGAAATGGCCTTGCGCAACTCAAAAATCCCTGAGCTGGCAGTATACTTGGTACATCCTTCCTCCAAAGCAGAAATAGCGGCAGCTTTAATATGCCTAGGTGTGTCGAAGTCAGGTTCGCCAGTACCGAAACTATAAATGTCGATGCCTGAGGCTTTCATAGCTTTGGACTTACTGTCAATAGTAAGGGTGAGAGATGGAGCTAGTTCTTTAAGGCGGGACGAGATATCCATGATAGAAAAATAATCCTTTTTTGAGTTATGGCAGAAGAAGGCAGATAGAAAGGCAAAAAAAAGATACCAGGCTGTGCGACTATAAGCCACCCTATCTCGTCACTGGACTTGAACTTGAACTACCTTCCTCTATGGGGAGAGGAGACGAGGGACTGCCCATTTGGCGGTTTTGCTTTTTTCAGAAAACTCTTCTGGAGAAGCATCAAAGGGGGGGTTGTTTCTGTGTTGGGGAATCTACTTCCCTTAAGGAAAACCCCCTCCTGGGGGGCGCCTCTTCTTTTTTTTCAAACCACAAGCACGACGACCCCCCTGCCCCTACCGCACGCGTACAGATAAAGAGAGGCTATGGCGCAAACTTCAACTGAAGGAGCAAAACCTACTAGCTTCGGAACCCCGTACTGGGCTAATCAATTTCAGTGTACCACCGGTCATGTAAGGCCGCACAACTTCTATCTCCTCTCCTCCTTCCATGAAGGACTTCCATTAGACTTCCCCTTTCCAAGCCCTTAGCTTAGCAAGAAAAAAAGATTTTTTCCTACGGATCCCCTAGTAACTTAGCCACCAGCAATCGCTGGAAGAATACTAACCTCATCTCCGTCTGCAACAGGCGTAGCCTTCTCCTGGAGAAACCGAATATCTTCACCATTGACAAAAATATTAATAAAGCGGCGAACGTCTCCGTTTGCGTCACAAATACGTTCTCCAATGCCTGGGTAAGTCTGATCAAGCCGAACGAGAACCTCAGCAACGGTAGTACCCTCCACAGTGACAACATCTGCCTCGGAGGTCAGTTTACGCAGCGGAGCGGGAATACGGATATGAATTGACATGGGAGCAGATTGCAAAAAACAAGGTGCATAGGGAAGAACCATCTAGTGGCTAACCCAACATAAAGCACTTGTCAAACGCAGAAATGGAGGGTTCAATGACGCGAACCGCCTCGGATTGTCCACTAACGGCTTCCTGGGTTTTTAGTCCATTGCCAGTAATGCAAAGGACAATCGTGCTATCGCGCAAGATGCTTCCATTCTCGATGAGCTTCTTGGCACAAGCGACAGTGACCCCCCCTGCAGGCTCGGCAAAGATGCCCTCATATTCTGCAAGGAATTGCATACCATGGATAATTTCTTCATCAGTAACGTCCTCACAACTTCCTCCGGTCTTCCACATAGTATGAATAGCGTAGTAACCGTCAGCCGGAGTGCCAATAGCTAGGGACTTTGCAATGGTCTGAGGGCAGGAAACGGGTTTCACAACGTCGGTGTTCTGTCTGAAGGCTGTACTGATCGGAGAGCAGCCCGTGGCTTGTGCCCCGTGGATAGAAAAGGGGATCTCCTTAACTAGTCCGACGAGAGCAGCTTCTTGGTATGCTTTATAAACCTTGGTAAGCAAGGAACCGCTGGCCATACAAGCTACCGTATGATCAGGGATGCGCCACCCGAGTTGCTCCAGAATTTCAAAGCCTATCGTCTTAGAGCCTTCAGCATAATACGGGCGAAGATTAACGTTAACAAACCCCCATCCATATTTCCCAACAATTTCCAAGCAGAGCCGATTCACGAGGTCATATGAACCCCGGACGCCGACGACTCGGGTTCCGTATACGAGGGAGGCCAGCACTTTGCCTTGCTCTAGATTATGAGGAATAAAGACATAGCTTTTCATGCCAGCCGCAGCAGCATGAGCAGCCACAGAATTTGCGAGATTGCCCGTTGAAGCACAAGCGACCACCTGAAATCCCAGTTCTTTAGCGCGGGAGAGCGCTACGGACACCACGCGATCCTTAAAGGAAAGAGTTGGATGATTAACGCTATCATTCTTAACCCACAGTTCCTTGACGCCAAGGAATGCGGCCAATCGAACAGCGCGGATTAATGGTGTAAATCCTACCTGAAGACCAACTGTTGGCTCTCCTTCAACGGGGAGGAGCTCCTCGTAACGCCACATAGAACGTGGCCGGGCCTCGATGAGAGAGCGACTGAGAGTTTCTTTGATTGCGCGATAATCATAGACGACCTCCAATGGCCCAAAATCGAACTCGCAGACATGTATCGCCTCCTTGGGATAGAGGCGGCCACACTCGCGGCATTTGAGATTTTTAAAGTAGGGCTTCCCGTTTGGCTTCATAGACATAATGCATTTATACTATCCATACCGCTCAAGGCCAGAGATTCGACACATTCAGTAGGCGGCATATACTCTTCGATTTCCTACACGTTTCCCCGCTGCATCGGTGGTAAGCAGCAGGCCAACACTCTCTTTCATCCGGCAAGAGAAAGTCCCATGGATGGAGGCTTGATTGTGAGACAATCAAAGCAGCACAGCCCTTTCCTCCAAGGGGCTCCCGCAAAAAGTAAGTGAGAGTCATATACTCCAGCATGATTGACTACTGGAGTTTCTTGAAATGGACGCGCAGGACGCGCCGTCCATCCGTATCAATAACGGTCGCTAAGTAGTCACCAATGCAGACATGTTCCCCTTTGAAAGGAATATGACCAAGTACGGACGTAATATAGCCACCGATAGTACTTACCTCTGAGGTTCCAAAGTTAAGACTAGCCATCTCCGCAAGCTCGTAAAGGGCGAGGACTCCGTCTACTGTAAACTCCTGTTCGCTTATTTTCTGAAACTCTTGCTTTCTAGTGTCAAACTCATCCTGGATGGAACCAACAATTTCTTCCAGGATATTATCTAGGGTGACGATACCTACAGCACCTCCATATTCGTCCACAGCAACAGCCAGATGTGCATGTTTGTTAAGAAAGAGGCGGAGGAGTTTTTCTAATCCCATTATTTCCGAAACGTGGAGAAGGTCCCTACGAATTGCCATCCAATCCGTTTTACTCTCATATACCAAGGCAAGCAGATCCTTAATATGAACAAGGCCAAAGGAGTTATCTAGGTGTCCACGGCAAAGGGGCAGGCGAGTGTGGCGTGAGGTAATGGCTCGACGTATCTCTTGATTGAAAGGTT
Organism: Candidatus Xiphinematobacter sp.; assembly: GCA_016766635.1. NCBI lineage: Bacteria > Pseudomonadati > Verrucomicrobiota > Spartobacteria > Candidatus Xiphinematobacter > Candidatus Xiphinematobacter sp. The sequence goes on along the minus strand of CP068473.1, from coordinate 464,332 downwards.
CCTCGACATCAAGGTAGACTACCTCTCCACGGGGTGTCATGATATCTCTGACTACGCGTCTACGCAGATCCAATATGTTAATGAGGAACTCTTTCCCCATAGAGGTGACTTTCTCGGATTTCTCACTCTCAGAGAGGATCATACGTAGCTCTTCTTCACTATGAACAAGTTCAGAGCTTTTAGCAGGTTGGATGTGCAGAACATGTCGTAGGAGCGCGCTGGACAGCCAGTTTAGTAATTGAATAAAAGGGCGGAAAAGCCAGTGAAACCACTGGAGCGGACGGCTAACAAAGAGTGTAATGGGCAGGGCTTTACAAATGGCCAGGGACTTCGGAGTCATTTCTCCAAAGACGATATGTACTATAGTAACCGTGAGAAGCCCAAAAAAGGTTGAAGTACCGTGAATAATTGCTGGTGTTTGAATGCCTACCTTGTAGATAAGTGGAGCGATCATACTGGCTAGGAACGGTTCACCAATCCAACCCAATGCTAAGCTTGCAATGGTGATTCCTAATTGGGTAGCAGAGAGGTAGGCATCTAGGCTGGAGGTGACTTTCTTTGCCTCTTGAGCCGCGCGATTACCCCCTTCCAGGAGGGTTTCTAACTGAGTGGAGCGTACCTTAACGATGGCAAATTCTGAGGCAACAAAAAAACTGTTCACGAGCACAAGGAGGAAAATTGCGCAGAATTTGAAAAGGATAAGGTCTGGAAAGTCCCATTCTGTGATGGCCCTTCCTGGGGAATCCACCAAAAATGGGCGGGTGACGGCTAGATTCATGAAGTCATCGAGGCGACGAGGGAAAAACCAATGGGAAAGGGAATGCAGCTGCAGCCATAGCCGCCTCCCGGAAACTTCTCCTTCGAGAAGGCTCCCCTCGGGAGGTACTCCGGAAGAACATCTGAGAACATCTATAGTAGAGTAGAGAGTGCAGCACCGGGGGGCATTTCGCGGTGACGACAAAGGAGGGTTCTCTGCGGCCCCCTGCTCTCCTGTTGCTACCAGCTAGACCTCGTGACTCCTGGAATGAGGCCAGCAGAGGCAAGTTCACGAAAGGTGATGCGAGACAGTCGAAATCTGCGAATGAAGGCGCGGCGGCGCCCTGTGATCTGACATCGATTTACCAACCGGGTCGGACTGGCATCGCGAGGAAGCTGAGCCAGGGACACATAATCCCTCTTGGCCCTAAGCTCGGCCCGCAGGGCAGCATACTTTTGAACCGTTCTGAGTTTGCGCTTGTCTCGCTCAAGCCACGATTTCTTTGCCATAACGATCGCAACACCGTATTTAAAGAAGCCTTCCCTTCCTTGCAAGGAAATTTTCGTGGGTAGGATCTCAATGTAGGGCGTGCCGATAGACTAATCAGAGTTAGGGGGCTGTGCGTATCTGGTCAGTCGCGGACCAACCACCAACTTTATAGGGGGGAGGTTGGGTCTCCACCAATTTGGGCGTAAGTAAGGCCACGCACAAGATGTCTAAAATCGACGCAGAATGGCAAGTGGATGAGTGGTTAGTAATTTCTTGCTTCCCAGCAATATTTTGAGAGGTGCCGGCTTGTAAAAGCACTCGAAAAAAATCTGCTGCCTGCGAGACTGTCGGGCAGTGGAGACAAAAGTGTGTTCCTACTCCATCTCACAGACAAGATAGATTAGATAAGAAAGCGATAAGAAAGCCGCTGCGTCGGACGAGTAGGGCTGCGTAAAGTAGAGGAGCTGGAAGAATACCTTTTGTGAAGCTGGACCTTGGATGCGTTCCTGTGTATGCGATTGAAATTAATCATAAGTTACGACGGAGCGCCGTTTCTCGGATGGCAAAACCAGCTGAAAGGGGAGACAGTCCAGGGTGTCATTGAAAGGGCGTTTTTCAGGATTATTGGTAAGCGTATTACCGTTCATGGAGCCAGTAGGACAGATGCTGGTGTACACGCCTTGGCACAATGTGCTCACGCGGATATACCGGAGAGGAGAATGGATCTTTCCGATTGGCGTCGGGCGCTGAATGCTAATCTTCCCGGGGCAGTGCGCGTATCAAAAGTGTTGCAGACTACATCCAGCTTTCATGCACGCTTTACTTCCGTTGGCAAGATCTATCGGTATCGGGTCTGGAACTCGGAAGTGCTTCCCCCGTTGGAGCGTGGCCGTGTTTGGCACGTACCTAACTTTCTTGACTTCAGGGTACTGTGTTCCAACGCGACCCTCTTCGAGGGTCGACACAATTTTATATCCTTTTCAGTTAATGGAAGAAGGCCAGATAGCACTCTGCGTACACTGCACGCTGTGCGAATTAGTCGCCATTCTGGCGGGGAAGTTCGGCTGACTTTTGAGGGAGATGGATTTCTCTACAAAATGGTTCGCGTACTTGCCGGCACTCTTATACGGCTTGGGCAGAGAAGAGAGGATATCGGTCAGGTTGCCAGATTATTGCTAGGTTCTTCGGTGGAGCGGCGGAAAAGTCTATACATAGCTCCTGCACAAGGGCTATATCTTGTCCGAGTCCTTTATGGTAGGAAACCGAAATCTTGAAGATTGTGCCCGTACCCACGCCTTGCCTTCCTACGCTCTTCCGGAGCGTTGTGGTGCTTTTCGTCCCTGTAAAAATAGTAAAAATGGATCTCCCTCAGCCGTGAGTCTTCTGGACCCAAGTTTGCCTAGCCGGGGCCCCCTTTCGGAAAAGTTGTCTTTCAAAAAAAGAAACTGCCGAGTTGGAGTGCTACCGATGGCTGAAGAGCGTTTTTCTGCGATTGGTATGCAGCACTCTCCCTCATAGAATTTGGTCTATGCATAGATATCCATGTAGGAGTGGCCCACTTTTATCAAGTTCAGTAGAGACTCTCCTCTATTTCTAACAAGAGATTTAACAGTATGAAAGAGAACCACTTACACCAGTTTGGAAAACAGCCTCTCCGCTCTTGGAAGCTAGGGAAGCCTATCATACTCGTTCTCGGTGTGGCGGCTCTGCTAACTGGCAATGCATCCTCTAGTTTTAAACAGAGCATCCCTTCAGCACCTTCCTTAGTGGTCTTGAGTGAACAAAAAAGGAAGGAACTCTTTCTTGCGATCCGGAAGGGAGGCCAGGCTGGTATTCCCTCACTACCAATCGCTCCATCGGCAGCGGCGACACAGCCTTGCTCGAATTCCCGTAAAGAGAATATTTTCGCTGCCAGCTGGTCTTCAGATCCCCCCGATAGAGCACTAATAGCTCAACCGATTTTCCCAAGGAAGCCACCATCCCCTCAGGTAAGGAGTCGATTAGCTTCAGATAAAGGCAGTCCTAGTAACACGGTCGTTAGGACAGTCCATGCTGTTAAATCCGTCCCTCGGCGGAAGCCTGTAATCGCTTGCCGAAGCGTCAAACATCCCAGAAGGGCATATCGGTTTCTAACACCCGCTGTACGCCAGGCTATTGATCAGGCTCCTGTGAGGAGAGGACGGTGGAAGTATATCATCGTACACAATAGTGGAACCAGAAGGGGCAACGCTCGTGCTTTTGATGCTTATCATCGGCGAGTACGCCGGATGAAAAACGGACTTGCCTACCACTTTGTTGTAGGCAACGGCAGACTTTCTAGGGATGGAGAGATTGAGGTTGGTAATCGCTGGAGAAGGCAGATCAATGGCGGGCACGTAGCAAGCGACCGACTGAATAACATTGCTATAGGGATCTGTCTAGTGGGGGATTTCAATCGACATACACCGACCCCGCAACAGCTGGCTGCTTTCGAAGAGCTTACTTCTTGCTTGCAGGCCCGTGTTGGGCGTTCCAAAAGGCGCCGGGTCATGGTGCGTGGTCACATGGAGGTAAATTCTAGGCCTACAGACTGTCCTGGTCGGCGGTTTTCTCTGCACTGGCTACACGGGAGATTTCCAGGTGGGTGAAGGCTTTTAATAACGTGTACCACATACCCTGTTCCGTCATTCGCCCTCTTCCATTCTCATGCCTTGGGGTGGGGCTAGGAAGAAAGGGACTCCAGGAGATCTAGGAAAAGGCCTCAGGGAGGCATAGAAGATCCTGCCACCCCCCTTATTGTTATCGCTCTAGGAATCTGATGGGAAATGGAGGGAGTAGTATTGTGCATTAACCAAACATAGAGTCAGAGGCGGGCTACCTGTCTGCTGGACTGCGCTACTCGGTATGTGAAGGACCTACCATTTTCTAGCTTTTCTTTTTGGACAGAGAGCCGGCGGCTTGTTGCCACGCACTCTGCCACGGGCAGCTGTTTCCCTCATCTGAGACCTCTCCACCGTACACTAAGGGAAGGTTGTAGAGCCCCTCGGGGAGGTCTCTTCTCTACCTGAAGGGATTTCCAAGTTGACACTAGGTGGGAATGTCTTCACGGTGGAACCCATCGATTTCTGTTTTTCATGAAACGCACTTATCAACCATCCAAACGCGCGCGGAAGCGGCAGTTTGGCTTCCGGGCACGCATGAAAACAAAGACAGGACGGGCCATTTTAAGTAGCCGGCGTCAACGCGGACGTGAGCGCCTACTCCCAAAAGGGGCCGAAGTTACCTACCAACGGCATACTAGAGCCTAAAGTGGAAGGCCAGATTTCAGAACTAGTTACTGCTGGCTATGGTCGACCAAAGGTTGCACAGCTGACTTCTTCCAGGGACTTTCGTAGAGTGACGCGGCTTGGTAAAACAGTCCGCTCTTCCTCCCTGCGCATCTCCTGCCTAATGACTGAGGGCGCTGAGGGGGGGGATGTGCATCGCGGCAGTTTACGGATTGGATTAGTGGTATCTAAGAAAGTCGGGGGGGCGGTGGTAAGAAACCGCCTCCGGCGTAGGTTGAGGGAGATTTTTCGCAAGCTCCACCCACAAGGTATCTCTCACCATTGGATGGTGGTTATAGCACAATCTGGAGCGGATTCAACTGCATTTCCAGAACTAGAGAGGGAGTGCCTGTTTCTTGTACGCAAGCTTTTTTGATTGCACCTTCTCCCTCATGAGAAAATTCCTTTTTTTGCTCCCATTGAATGGATACCGTTTCCTTATTTCCCCTTGTCTCCATATCCTAGTTGGGCCAGGCTATGGATGTCGATTTGAGCCTACTTGCTCCCGATATGCAATGGAGGCTATCTGGCTACACGGGTTTTTACGGGGGTCAATGCTAGCGCTCTCCCGTATTTGTAAATGCCATCCCTGGGGTGGATGGGGCCACGATCCAATCCCGGAGCTTCATCCTGAGGCCCCTGTTTCCAAATTACATGGACCGTAAGTCTTGGGCAGGGCTTGCCCTGTCCATCATCAGTCTAACCGCCTGGGAGTGGTATTATCTCAAGAACTTTGCTCCAGGACAAAACTACCCAGAGAAGCCCTCTCAGACAACTTTTGCCCCTCCCTCTTCGGTCTTATCCCCTCCACACCTCCCTTCTTCCGCAGCACCAATCACCTTTAAGACTGCTATACTACGTAACACCATAGCAGACTATTGGTTTACCAGCTTTTTGGGTGGGCTCTCAAAAATTGCCGTTCAAAAACATCTAGGAGATAATCATAGGCCAATTGCGCTCAACAGCGATTCCAAACTCCCCATCGGGGCTCTATGGGTGTCTCCTACCGACCTCTTAGGGGGTTTTGCGATGGTGGTCGACAGAGCTGCACAGTCTATATGTTTTACCAAAACCTCCAAAAATGGCATACAGATTACTAAGCGCTTTTTTCTCCTTCCTGACAGAGACTGGTCCAATCAATATAAAATCCGGCTTGAGGTTGCCTTTTATAATCCAACTTCTTCCGGTGTCAGCTGGCCTTCCTACTGGATTAGCGTTGGGAACGCAGTTCCTATTCACCCCAATGATCTCCCAAGCTACACTCAATTTAATTGGTCAAACGGCAGTAAATTAACTTCCATTGATATAGACTGGTTCGACGGCTCCAGAGTACCACTTCTTGGGATTGAAAGACGTGCACCTACCAAATTTTACCAGTATGGAGCCACTTCTGTTAGGTGGGCTGCCGTGAGCAACCAGTACTTTTGTACCTTTCTTGTAGTGTCTGATTCTTCAGGGAATAGTGTATGGGCAAGTCGGACACCCCCGCAAGGCAACAATACGCAGTCATACGGAATCAAGGGAGGAATAGGGCTATCAGGATTCCGCCTAGCACCTGGAGAGAGCAAAGTGCAATCTTTTACTATCTACTCGGGCCCCAAAGAGCTGAACCGCCTGCAAGCTATGGGCGATGGGCAAGACGGCCTCCTGCAATATGGCCCCTTCAGGTTTGTCAGCGAGTGGTTACTCTGGACAATGAACTGGCTCTATGGCGTGTTTGGAAACTACGCATGGGCCATCGTGGTACTAACATTGCTGATAAAACTGGGCCTCTGGCCTTTACAGAACAAGGCCACGCGCACCATGCGGCAGATGTCCCTACTTGCGCCGAGGGTTACCAAACTACGAGAAAAATACAAGGATGATCCTAAGAGAACGAATGAGGAAATGATGAAATTATATCGTGAATACGGCGTAAACCCCTTTGGCGGTTGCCTTCCTATGTTGATTCAAATTCCAATTTTCTTTGGGTTTTACACTATGTTGGGTACCTCTATCGAACTGAGAAATAGCTCATTCCTTTGGATCCGTGATCTTTCTCAGCCCGATACTGTGCTACACTTGCAAGGGTTTCCGATCAATCTGTTACCTATTTTGATGGCAGTCACGATGGTGTGGCAAATGGCCATTTCTCCAAAGAGTGGTGATGTGCTACAGCAAAGGATTTTTTACTTTATGCCGCTCGTTTTCCTTGCATTTTGTTACAATTACGCCAGCGGCCTAGCACTCTATTGGACTACTCAGAACATCTTTTCTATAATCCAGCTCTATCTGACCAGGAACAATCCATTGCCTCAGCTTGAGAGGAAGGTGCTGACAGCTCGGAAGAGGGACAGTTTGGTGAGTGACCAATAGAGCACCTCTGAGAGATCTTCCCCGAGACCAGGATTAGTTACTGCAAACCTGTTGAGAGCTATGCGTAAGATGCTATCCAAAAAATAGCAGGTTGGCCCCTCTGGTGGGACGCGAATTTGGTTAGCTAATCTGGTCCTGACTCCCTGCTTCATTCAGGCGCACGGAAGTGCACCTTTATCTGGAGGTTCATAGCCAAGCTGGAGGGTTGGTGCCATATAGCATAGCAAGGATAGAGATTTTCTAACTCCCGAAAACCTGTAACGCCCGCGTCTGAATCACGTGTACATCTCTCTGCATTTGGAGGATCATATGCTTCGATAGGCGGGAGTGCTACAGCTTAGCAGGATGGCACGCTGTCCGATTGCTTTAAACCCATCAAATAGGCGCTATTATCATGGTGAAAACTGGTACGTCCTTTTTTGTACTCGGTTGCAAATCCTCCCAAATCTCGGTGAGTACCACGTAGCACGCATGCCTCCAGTGGGAAGAAAGGCATCAAGGTGATCTGTAGTAAACTCTACCTGTAGGACTGCTAAATTCTTAATCCTTAGATTTTTTTTGGAAAACCAAATCCATGGACCAAATTTCCAACATTAATGGGCATAATAATCGGTTGATCAGCAGCAATGCTCGTACAGTCTTGCGATCCAAATGGTCGAGGGCGCGAGTTACTCATACTAAACAATAGGCAGGCTACGGAGCTCAAACCTACTGTACACGTTTAATAATTTTTGGCCATTTTGGCCCAATTAGGATTAATTAAGACTGACCATGCTCGAGCGTTTGAACCAAAAGAGAAACACAGCCGATCCAGGTAAGGCCGATCCAGTCTCAGTCAAAGCTGGGAAACGGAATAACGCTTCGCCGCAGCCGCCCGGCAGCGCTCAAGTAGGGAAAGGGACGCGAATGTCCCCCTAAAATCCCCTCTTATGCCATGCCTCTCCTAGCCGCATACCGTGTGATTGAAACAGAAAATAGGTCACACCTTTCTGGTCTGCTCTCCCTCTTAATCTTAAATCTTGCGGTAGGCTTCCCGGAACGCTACACGTGGGAAATGCTGCTCCGCTTGCCGGCGACCATGGAAAGCTTCTTCCCCGCAAGGGGGACAAAAAAGTATTCATCTTAGTTGACGAGAATGCTAGGAGGGCCTTGTGCACTGGAGTGCCCCACTGAAGAGGCACTAGTCCGTAAAAAAGCGGAACTAAGAGCCATTACAAGGGTTGTCTTGTCCCAAATAGGTCGCTCTACCCTCCTGGTGCGATCTAAGAATATTCAAAACATTCTTTGTGCCTCTTCGGCATGGAACACTTCCCGCTTCATATTAGCATTTGCCTCCACCGCTACCGAGCCGGATCTCCTACCAGTAAGCTTTCAGGAGAGGGACATTTTTTGCCTGAAAAGAGTGAATTTGCACTATGAACCGGTAGCGGTTCGCTCCCGTAAGGACCTAAAATTAGGCCCATTGGGAATCCTAGAGCCTAACTCGGAGAGACCCTTCCCTCTAGGGAAGATTGACCTTATTCTGGTTCCCGGAATAGCGTTCGATCTAACGGGGGGGAGGCTTGGACGAGGCGGTGGACATTATGACAGAATCCTGTCACGTCCGGATTGTGTCGGAAAAGTCATCGGCGTATGCTACGCTGAGCAGGTGGTGAGGCGTATCCCCATGGGAGAACATGACTGTCCAGTCAGCGCGTTGTTAACAGAAAAAGGGCTTCGAGATTGCTCTCCCTTGGTGACTTAGTGACCTCGTAAGCAAGGGACATAGGAACGGATCCGCTCATAGAAACTTCTTTTTTCTGGAGAAAAAGAAAAGTTATTTAGCAAGAAGCAAGCGTTCGGTAGCTTCCCAATCCATGCAGGAATCGGTAATGGAAACCCCGTACCGAAGTCGAGAGAGATCTTGCGGAAGTTCCTGATTTCCAGAATGTAAATTGCTTTCTAGCATCATGCCTATGATATCCTTTCTTCCAGCAGCTCGCTGCTCTAGAACATTCTCCCAGACTAAAGGTTGACGATGGGGATCTTTTCCTGAGTTACTATGGCTGCAATCCACCATAATTGCAGGAGGCAGGTTGGCTCTACGCAGAAGTTCGACTGCAACAGCAGTCTGGTGTGGCCCGTAATTGGATCCTTCGCGCCCTCCACGAAGGACGATATGGCTGTCCGGATTACCAGTCGTTTTAACGATACTGGTGTGGCCATTCTGATCCATCCCTAAGAAGCTATGTGGGATTCTGGCAGAACGCATGGCATTAATAGCCGTTTGAACGCTCCCGTCTGTGCTATTTTTAAAACCAACAGGCATAGAAAGACCACTAGCCAGTTCACGGTGAGTCTGTGACTCTGTTGTCCGTGCTCCAATAGCAGACCAGGAAATCAAGTCGCTAATATACTGAGGAATAATAGGGTCGAGAAATTCGGTTCCCGTCGGCAATCCAAGTTCTAAGATATCGATAAGAAGCCTGCGTGCTAAAGCGATGCCATGTGCTAGGTCACACGAATCATCCAGAAATGGATCATTAATAAACCCCTTCCAACCAACGGTCGTGCGTGGTTTTTCGAAGTAGACTCGCATGATGATATGAAAACGCTTCTCCACTCTACGTCGCAGCTTGGCCAGCCTGGAAGCATATTCCAAAGCTGCCTGCGTGTCGTGAATGGAGCAAGGCCCAACAACGACCATTATGCGCTGATCTTTACCCCGCAAGATACGGCGTTCCACCTCTCTGCTCTCTAGGACAAGACGCTGAGCGGCCAAGGTGCTAGGGAGTTCCTCCTTGATTTGAGCAGGGGCAACAAGGCGCGCCAAACCCCTTACTCGCAAGTTCTCTACCGGGGAAGATTCTGGTGGTGGGGGGGATTGGGATAAGGTGTCAGATTTCAATCGAGGAATATGCTACTCTATTTCTCTAGCCTGCCGAATTTAACAGCGGTGGACTATGATGTATAGTGAAGGAGAACGCAATCAGGAAAAAAGGGCAATCCGAGTCGAAGAACGAGAAAAACAAAGGCTCACCGTACCAACTACCTCTCCCCTTTAGCACCGCCAGATCGCAGCGTTTGCTGCTATCCGCCAAGATCCTTGGCCAAGTTGAGGCTTTTTTCAACCTATTACGATATAGGCTCCATGCTTCCTTTATAATTGTAAAGGAGAGTTGATGGGGGTTGGGGGGTGTTTGTACTCACCATTCATTGTGCTTGGGTATTGTCTGTTGGCGCTGAGGAGGACGTAAGCTCTAGAGAGACAATTTCCGATAAGTTCCCCACCAACTGAGGAAACTAAGGAAGCAGGGGGGCACTCGCTTGAATAACAACGGCTATTGGACGAAACGACCATGGGCTGAATCTCTAACCGTAGGGACAGTGGTGCACCGGGGCACTCTATCACGGTAGGCTGCTTCTATGAGCACTAGAACTCTTCAACCCTTTTATTCTTGGAGCGTGCTCAAGCTTGACATTCAAAATTTATCGAATGTGATTAGTGCTCTATGCCCATAGAGCCTCTTGAAGACTCTTCCTATGATATCTTATGTAAGGCTATGCGCGGCCTAAAAATTTCTCCGGCGGAAGTAGCAAATAAGGCCCAGCTGCCCCTGGAGCATGTCAACGCTTTACTAGAGGGTAGAGGAAACGAATTAAGTTTGCAGCTCGCTGCCACGGCCTTACATCTTCATCCAAAACGGTTGCTTTCCATTCATCGTAACGAGTACCATCCCCGAATTTCCCACCCTCCAGAAGAGTGGCGTCGGTTTCAGACGGACTTTATGGGCATGTTGGTCAATTCATACCTAATATGGGACACTGCAGCCCGATCCGCAGCTGCATTCGATACCGGATCAGATGCTTCTGGACTACTTGATTGTCTGGCTAGATATCGGCTGCAGTTAAAATTTCTCTTCCTAACCCACTCCCACGGTGACCATATTTTTGATTTGGATCGGGTTCTAGAAAAGACTAGTGCCACCGCGTGGATTGCTGAGGAATTACCAGGGGCCCAGCCCTTGCAGCCGGGACAAACATTCTTGATGGATGACTTTGTAATAGAGGCGCGAAAAACCTGTGGACACTCGCCATTAGGGATTACCTATGTTGTCCATAACCGCAAATATTCAGCTGCTTTCGTGGGAGATGCAGTTTTCGCTGGCTCCATAGGCATGCCTAATTGCTCCTACCAGGAGGCTTTACAAAGCTGCGCATCAAACATCTTTTCCCTTCCCGAGGATACGCTTCTATGTCCTGGACATGGTCCCCTGACCTCTGTTGGGGAAGAAAAGGCCTCCAACCCATTTTTCCCCAAGACACTTCTCTCCAATTTCATTAAGCAGCCCGTCATTGTTAAATCTTAATCGCTTTGACAATAGCAGTTTGCATATATTTATGCACATGGATGCGTCCCCGCACGGTGGCTGCCGAATGATCAATGACATTTAAAGAGCAAGGAAATACATGACGTGGATTCTTTTTCCCTTAGGGCAGGAAAAGGAAGCCCTTTTTTTAGATAACAAAGAACATATGGTAGGAAGGGGGGTTCTTTGTTTCTCCTATTTTCTCTCTGTAGTTACATCATTATGAGGCACGCGATATTGCCCTCCTTGTCATCATCCTTCTGGATTACTATCTGCGTATTTTTTTTTTTCAGCAGTCCTGCCAGAAGAAAGTGACGCAAGAGTACGGTAAGGGATTCCAAGAACCTATCTGCATTGGAGTCTTCCAATCCCTTAGTGGGACAGAAGCCTGTTTTGGTCAAGACGCCATGATTGGGATTCAGATGGCAAATGATGGGATAAATGCTCAAGGTGGAGTTTTGATAGGCGGAAAAAGTGCAGATGTTCCACTACGGTATCCAATTAAACTTATTGTGCGAGACAACCAATCTAAGGCCGGGGAAACTTCAGCTATTGTTCGAGAACTTATTAGTAGAGACCGTGTAGTGGCCCTTATTGGGGAGGTAGCCTCGGGGCGTACGCTAGAAGCTGCGCCTATTGCCCAACGCCATCGGGTCCCCCTAATTGCCAATGCCGCCTCCAACGACAAGATCACGCAAGGCAAAGATTTTGTCTTCCGTGCAAGTTACAGTGACAGCCAGCAGGGGCAAGTAGTAGCAAGATACGTGCGTTCCTTAGGAAAAAGTCGTGCAGCAATCCTAGTGGACATCAGCAGAGATAGCAGCACGACCATAGCAGATAGCTTTCAAAAACAGTTTGTGCTTCTAGGGGGACGTATCGTAGCAGAGCTAGCCTACAATAGCGGCGACAAGAACTTCCAGGCACAGCTCACTACTGTCAAGGAGTCCGGAGCCGATTGTCTCTTTCTTCCGGGTAACTACACAGACTGTGCGACTAGTATGAAGCAGGCACAGCTCTTGGAGATGGGGCTCGACGTGTTTGGAGCGGACGGCTGGGACGCCACTGATCTTATACGGGTAGCTAGGGAGGCTGCCGAGGGGGCCGTTTTTGTGAGCGCCTTTTCTGCCGAAGATCCAGATCTCAGGGTACAGTCTTTCGTTCAAAGGTATCAGAGGAAATATGGCAAAGGAGAGAGACCTATGACGTTCACTGTGACCGCTTTCGATACATTAATGCTTCTAGCTAATGCCATGGAGCGGGCAAGGGTTAATAATCCACAAAATCTTAACCTCCGCGACATTTCAGAATTGCAAAAGTTCCGACAGGCTGTCCGCAATGCGCTTTCAGAAACTCATGACTACAAAGGAATCAGTGGCCAAATCACTTTTGAGAAAAGTCGAGACCCCAGAAAACCCCTGGTACTTTTGCGCATTAGAAATGGAAAGTTTCGGTTTCTCCAGAAAGTTACACCCGAATAGGAGGACGACGGGCTGGTTACGACGAACCAGCTCTCCCCACGTTACCAGAGATATGCCCTTACCCTGGAAAGGCTTTGGGACATGCCCCCACCCTGGTTTGTGAATTTAGAGATCCTGCGCTTCGAAAAAGCCCTCTAGCTGACGCTTTCTGGTAGGATGACGCATCTTGCGCAGGGATTTTGCTTCAATTTGGCGGATCCGTTCACGCGTTACGTTGAACTGGCGTCCTACTTCCTCCAGAGTGCGGCTATACCCATCCGTCAGCCCGAACCTTTGCTCAAGGACTTGTCGCTCACGCTCGGTCAATGTCGATAACACGTCCTTAATTTTTTCTTTGAGTAGGACAATCGCAGCCATATCAGCGGGGTTTTCAGCTCTCTTGTCTTCAATAAAATCACCGAAGCTGGTATCCTCGCTGTCCCCTACTGGAGACTGTAAAGAGATGGGCTGCTGGGACATTTTAAGAACGGCCCGCACACGTTCGACCGGGAGCTGAATTTCCTCGGCAACTTCTTCGGGAGTAGGTTCGCGTCCATATTCCTGGACAAGTTGTTTTTGCACACGAATGAGCTTGTTAATCGTCTCGATCATATGTACTGGGATACGAATCGTGCGGGCTTGATCAGCAATTGAACGCGTGATTGCCTGACGAATCCACCAGGTGGCGTAGGTAGAAAATTTGTAGCCTCGGCGGTACTCGAATTTTTCCACTGCCTTCATTAGGCCCATGTTTCCCTCCTGGATGAGGTCGAGAAAAGAAAGGCCACGGTTTGTGTATTTCTTGGCAATAGAAATTACCAGGCGGAGATTGGCCTCTACCATTTCCGTTTTTGCTACCAACGCTTTCCGGTGCCATTGTTTCAGCTCGGCATACTGCACAGCAAACTCTTCTAGGCTGAGCCAGAAGCAGCCCTCCATTGCCTCAAGCTTTTCTCGGATACACCCTCGGTGCTCAGAGGCGTTATTATCACTACGGGACTTTGTACTACCTGACCTCCCGTCACGATTAAGACAGGAAAGCATGCGATGAGTCTCGTCGGCAAGGCCAACGAAATCTTCCACAACTTTCTGCTTAAAATAAAATCTTGGGTATAGCCTTCTGAGGAGGACCAGGTTCCTCTCGAAATTTTTCCGATCCTGTGGACTCGGATGGCTGTGCCTAGAAATCTTAGACCGATAGATTTTTGAAACTAACTCGGCTTGTTTGTAGACTTGTTGGCAAAGCCTTGGCAGTACCTTCATGTAGCGTTCTCGGCTCTCGATCTTCTTATCCAGAATGACGCGGTCAAAACGTTCTCTAGAATCCATTAATTTTTGAGCAAGATCCAGATGAGCTTTTGCAGTAAAACCGAAGCGATACAAAATACCTTGTACCTTCATCTCGGCTTCCTCAATACGTTTGGAGATCTCTACCTCTTGTTCACGTGTGAGCAGGGGTACTTGCCCCATTTGTTTGAGATACATGCGTACCGGATCGTCGAGAATATCAAGCTTGTTGTCTTGTTTTTCCTCCTCTTCGTCCGGATCTTTTTTGTCCTTAACGCGATCTACCTCAGAAGATTCGATAATATCAATCTCTACAGCACGCAATTGCCCAACAACGGCTTCAAAATTCTCTGGGTTATGAACCGCTGCCTTTGGGAGGGCTTCATCAAGATCCTCGTAGGTGACATATCCTTGTTCCCTGGAAAGCTTAATCAACTCACGTACTTTTTCTTGGAGGAGTTTTTGCTGTTCTTGGACACCAGCACTCATCTCAGTACGGTAGGGAGCGGAGAGTGGGTTGTTACTGGGTGGTAGGCTCTTTTCGGAGGGTAAACGCTTTTTGGCAGAATTTCTTGGTGGTGTAGCGGTTTTTTGCATTTGCTTGTTCGGGGAGGTACTTGCCTTGGGGGAGGTTTTTTCTAAACAGGATAAGGGAGACCCGGTGAAGGTCCTATAAATCCCTTCGGTATGTGCTGCTCCTTGGGATACGTGAGGAAACTTACGGGGCCTCCATTGGACAGAACTGAAGGTTCAGAGGCGCTGTACTTACTTCTTACGGAGAAACTGTGCACCCTTGTTCTCCCTAAGCATTTTGGCATACGCTTTAATTTTGGTTTGCTGACGGGTCTTTATATTTTTGGGATCTGGCGGTCTGCAGGAAGGTTGGTCCAAAGCACGGAACTCGGGCATTTTGTTCCTTGTCGTTTTGGATCTAGAGAGCCCGGAAGTGGTCTTCAATCCAAGTGGGCTTCTTTCAAGAACAGGTTGCGGGGTAAGGAAGGCGGCGAGATATCTTGCAGCCTCTGCTGGAGATCAAGAAATTCTTTCTGTAGGACGTGGTGTTCCTCGTCGCTAGGATGGAGGCCTTGCAACTTGATCCGTACGGATGCCTGTCTCGCCTTTAGATAGCGACGTACTATTCCCAACCAGCAGTCCATAGCAGTTGAGAGAGGAGTGTCTGGCATCTTCTTATGTAGATCCCATGCTAACACCGTGTTTGCCTCGGTGGGATTAAGGGATTCTAAGAAGGCTCTGAATGACGATGGATCATCTAATGCAACTTTACTGGTTAGAATTTTCTCTAGAAGAGGGATGTTGGGAAAGAGCTGCTGGACGGAGGGGCAGGTTCTTCCTGAGAGCCACCCTCGCACCTCCAGTGAAAAAAGCGCGAGGCGGCAGAGTAATTTCGGACCCTCTTCTAGGGAAAGCAAAGTAGGAAGAGAGGCAACTTCCATACCTGGAAGGTGCCTACGGCGAATATTTTCGGCAAGGAGTTGCGCAAGAGCTTGCAAAGAAACACCAAGACGAGACGCGATCTTCATAGAGAACACTTCGCGTAAGGCCAGAGTTTCAACCCAGGTAAGCAGGGAAGCGAATTTACGCACCAGAGTAACCTGGCTTGTGGGATCGGATAAAGACCCATTCCTGGCAGCTTGATCGATAGCAAAATCAAAGTAATCAGGAGCCTGGGTAAGTAAACTTCGAAAGGCTGCTGGGCCTATCCGTCGAACAGTAGAGTCAAGATCCTCTCCTGAGGGAAGACAGACAATTTTGACACCCAATTCACAAGAGAAAAGAGCGGGAAGGGAATGCTCAACAGCCTGCCCCCCAGCGCGATCGGCATCGAAGCAAAGCAACACCCGCTCTACGTAACGCTTAAGGAGACGCGCCTGTTCCTCAGTGAATGCAACTCCCTGTAGGGAAACAACATTACGGATGCCCGCTTCAAAGCAAGAAATGAGGTCGATCTGTCCTTCGCATACTACAGCTTCCCCTGATTCAATCAGGGCATGCTTGGCTTTGTCTAGTCCAAAAAGAGTTCTTTTTTTGGAGAAGAGAGGCGTTTCCGGAGAATTCAAATATTTTCTTTCAGAAAAAGCCTTCCCTACAATGCGTCCGCTAAAGGCGATCACCTCTCCTGAAGCATTGTGGATAGGGAACATCACTCTTCCCCTAAAACGATCATAGAGACCAGAAGATGACCCCTTTCCTTGAGCAGCAAGCCCGGAATGGAGCAGCTCATGGTACGCAAATCCACGAGAAGTTGCCCATTCTGAAAAAATGTTCCAGGAGGCAGGAGCATAACCGACTTTCCACCTAACTACGGCTTCCTCAGAAAAACCGCGAGATTTTAAGTATCGGCGGGCTTGGGCAGACTCTGGATGCTTACTACTGAGCAAGTTGCCATGAAACCAATGGGTGGCCTCAGCATGCAGCAATAGAAGGCGTGCACGTTTGTTTTGGAAGCATTCATCCTGCCTGAATTCTAGAACAGGGATTCCTGCTCTTTTTGCAAGTTGCTGCACGGCAGCAGGAAAGTTAATTCGTTCATAGTTCATGACAAACCGAATAACGGTACCCCCTACTCCGCAGCCGAAGCAGTGAAATGTTCCGTGAGTAGGATTAACGTAGAAGGAAGGATTCTTCTCCTTATGAAACGGACAAAGAGCACGCCAGGCACTCCCAGAACGCTTTAGAGGAAAGTAGGAACCTATTACCTCCACAATGTCACTGGCGGCTGCCACCTGGCGAACAGTCTCTTCAGAGATTAACCCCATAAACAGCCCTGATCAATTGTTATAGCTGGACACAGCACAGATATCACTCTGAAGCAACCCCCACCCACGGGGAGCAAACTAACGGAATCAAGCAAGTGTGAAAAGGAAGATATTCGATATTATCTTCCTTAAACGACGCAATGGGATTAAAAAGGGAGTGCGACCCGTTAAGCCAACAGACAACATATTGATCAGATGATCAGAAACATATTGATCAGATTAAGGTGGGACGTAGAGAAAAAACCTTGCCACCTTGCTCTACTTCAGAGAGGCTCCAACCAGACGTGCTGAATTTAGGAAAAGGGGGGCTTGGAACGCGGTTGAATTTGATTACGCACGCAACAGGAAAGGAACGTGGAAGTGGTTGTGTGCCGGAAAAACGAACGATGAAGAGATGAAGATTGTAGTAGCTTACTCGGGGGGCCTAGATACGTCCGTCGTTCTCAAGTGGGTGAAGCAGGCTTATTGCGCCGAGGTGGTCGCTTTTTGTGCGGACATAGGACAAGAAGAAGAGCTGGAGGGAGTAGTAGAGAAAGCTATGCGGACTGGGGCAAGCAGGTGCTACGTAGAGGACTTACGGCTAGAATTCGCGAGGGACTATATCTTTCCACTCATACAGGCAGGTGCTCTGTATGAGTGGCAGTACTTCTTGGGGACCAGCATTGCGCGGCCACTTATTGCCAAGCGCATGGTGGAAATTGCGCTTAAAGAAAAAGCGCAGGCTGTCGCCCATGGAGCTACGGGAAAGGGGAATGACCAGGTTCGTTTTGAGCTGGCAGTTGCAGCACTAGCCCCCAGCCTAAAGGTTATCGCTCCGTGGAGGGATGAGCGCTTTCGCAGCCAGTTCCCTGGGCGAGCAGAGCTAATCGCTTATGCAAAGCGGGAGAGCATTCCGGTTTCCGTCTCTTTGGAACGACCGTATTCTACCGATCGCAACTTGCTGCATATCAGCTACGAAGGAGGTGCACTAGAGGACCCTTGGATTGATGCTTCAACAGATAGCGATAGAAATATGTTCCGCTTGAGTACCTCTCCGCAGGATGCTCCTGATTACACGGAAACTTTGGAACTCTTTTTCGAAAAAGGCAATTGTGTTGGCTTGGCCTGTTCTGGGCTACAGGATGTCCTGCATTGCATGGGGC
Organism: Candidatus Xiphinematobacter sp.; assembly: GCA_016766635.1. Taxonomy (NCBI): domain Bacteria; kingdom Pseudomonadati; phylum Verrucomicrobiota; class Spartobacteria; genus Candidatus Xiphinematobacter; species Candidatus Xiphinematobacter sp. The sequence goes on along the minus strand of CP068473.1, from coordinate 446,414 downwards.
ATGAAGAGAAGGGGGATGACGTGACACTCAGTCCACTCCTGGTGATGCGTGTGCTCAATAGGCTCGGAGGCAAGCACGGGATTGGCCGGGTGGATATGGTGGAAAACCGTTTTGTCGGTATGAAAAGTCGTGGTGTGTATGAAACTCCAGGCGGTGCCATTTTGCACTTCGCGCACCGCCAGATGGAATCCCTAACCATGGATAGAGAAGTCATGCATCTGCGTGATTCCCTCGTGCCTCAGTACAGTACTCTTATATACAATGGCTTTTGGTTTTCTCCTGAACGGAAAGCTATCCAAGCCTTAATAACTGAATCTCAAACATACGTGTCCGGTACGGTAAGGCTTAAACTCTACAAGGGTAATGTCATTGCGGCGGGGCGGAAGAGCACCTCATGCCTCTATATCCCCCACATTGCCACTATGGAAAGTAGCGGCTCCACTGATGAGGTTTATAATCAATCTGATGCGGATGGATTCATCCATTTACATGCATTACGGCTACGGATTGCCTCCATGGTTTACGGCAAAGACTCCTGTCTCTGAAAAAAGCCATCCCTATAGGTTTTTTGCTGTTTCATATGTTTTTCTCCTCTCACACAATGGAGCACCCTGCTCGTGTAGCGTGCGGATATACTCATGCACGACACTAACTGGCGTCCCTAAAGGGGATGTTCTGGAAGAAGACTTTGGCCATTTTTGTTAGGAATCCGGATGCAGCCAAGGCGAGTCTATTACTTCCTGGGAGGGGTCTGCCGTGGATTCTTACACTACTATAAAGGCGCATAAAAAGGGCATAGAGGCTCCACAAAAAAAGCGCTTCAGCAAAAAAAAGGGAGGAAGGGGGGTGTGTCGTCTAAAGTTAGCAACTACCAAACTCCTCCCCTAGCATCAACAAAGTCCCCGTACAGACTAGATGTGTGGCACGTATCCTTCTGTGTCACGAGAAAAACGTGGGCACACCGTAGTTTCCCCTTCCTGTACAAACTGGTGCAACCCTAACCAACTGGTCCCTCTTGTAGAAGATTATTTGTTGGGTGAGGTCCAAAACCATGTATGACTTCCCACTTGCGCTGTCTCCGTCCCAACAAGCTTGAGTTTCCAAAAAGGAAGAAGAAATTCCACCATGCCACCGGGATTTCCCTTGCCCCTGCAGCGAACGGAAAGCAGCTATAGCAGCTGTTCATCCAAGGAGGAAGGATGCAGCCAGAAACTTACTAGGCCTAGCGGGCCAGGGCGGCAGCAGTATGCAGCAGAGAACTTTTCCGATGATATTAGAAAAAACCTCTTTCCTAGACGAATTGCTAGATTCCTGATGGACTGGAGTGGAGGACACAGGCATCTCGGAGACTTTCAAGAGGCAAGAGGTGGGTTTTTTCTTCTTCGGGAGGGCCCTTAGTGTCCCCGTGGGTTTTTCTAGACAAGGAGCGTGAACAAGTCTCTTTCGATCCACTTCCAGTCTTCCACTTGCGGAATCCAGTGTGTATACGCCTTGTATCGCACCTACTTTAGTTTCCTGCGCAGACAACTTTTCCCTTCCCTCTGCAGAAAAAGTATTTTTCTCCTTATGACTACTGCGAGCACCATTGCTATGATCCCTCCAACTCTCCCATCTCACCAAGCCTGCGTTTATACTTTCCCAAATGGGATGACTCTCATTACTGATGAGGACCACAGTACCCCCGTGGCAAGCATACAGGTATTCTGTGCTACCGGCAGTGTCACTGAAGGGAAGTGGATGGGAGCTGGTCTTTCACACATCCTGGAGCACATGCTTTTCAAAGGCACCACCACAAGGAAAGTGGGAGACATTGCTCGGCAGATACAGGACCTAGGAGGATACATCAACGCCTATACTTGGTATGATCGCACGGCCTTTTGGGTTGATATTCCTTCTACGGGTACTCATAAGGCAATCTCCATCCTCGCCGATGCAATGATGAATTCGACTATCCCGGAGGAAGAATATGCTAAAGAGCAGGAGGTCATCCGGAGGGAGTTTGCAATGGGGTCCGATGATCCAGACCGCGCCAATTGGCAGCTGATTGCACGCACTGTTTTTTCTCAAAGTCCTTACTGCCACCCGATTATCGGACATCTAGATATCTATAACCAGCTAGAACGGAAAGATGTCTTGGAGTACTATAAGAAACGCTATGTCCCCAACAATCTAACCTTCGTTGTAGTGGGCGACATTGATGCTACACAGGTTCGGGAGCAGCTTACCTCATTCTTCCAAATTTTCCCCCGTAGAGCATTGGAACCTGTTACGTATCCAGTGGAACCACCACAAGCCGGGAGACGGTTTATAGCCGAGGAGTTTCCCACCGAACTGAGTCGGGTTGGATTCTCGTGGAGAACTGCAGGTTTAACAGATTCAGACACACCTATCCTTGATGTACTGGCAACCATCCTAGGTGTAGGGAGTAGCTCAGTTCTAAACCGTGAACTGCGGGAAAGACAACGTCTTGTGCACTCGATAGCCTCACACGTTTATACTTGGCGTGATAGTGGAATATTTGGGATCGTGGCGGTCTGCAACTCAGACAAGCGTAAACAGGTTGAGTCCTCTATTCTATCCATTGTGGAGGGGGTACGTTCCAAAGAGGTAGGGGAACAGGAGCTTCGCAAGGCAAAAATGGCATTTCTTTCTTCAGAACTTCAAAATTTGATGGATACACATGGACGAGCTGCTCAACTGGGTTCTAGCTGGTTGACTGCACACAATCCTAGCTTCAATTATGACTACCTTAATGCGGCACAAAGGGTAACTGCGTCTAGTGTACGCACAGTGGCACGTAAGTACCTACGATCAGACACCCTTAGTGTCACTGAGTTAAACCCTATAGGGACAGCCCGAGCGGAAGCAAATGCAGAGATTGTTCCAAAGCCCCTACAACGTTCGGTAAGGAAATTTACCCTGGTAAATGGTCTCCGGGTACTAATTAGCGAGGACAAACGCTTGCCGCTCGCTATAGCTATTGCAGCCTTCCGTGGTGGAGTGCTCTTGGAAAATGCTCAGTACAACGGGATTTCCCCACTGCTTGCATCTACCCTGCTAAAGGGGACAAAGACACGGAGCGCTTGGGAAATTTCTAATGAGGTGGAATCTCTTGGGGGAACTATCGACAGCAACTCTGGAGACAATTTTATTACTGTTAGTGTCGAAATGATGTCCCCTTACCTAAAGCATGGATTAATCGTTCTTTCCGATGTAATAGAGCACGCAAAATTTCCGGAGCAGGAAGTAGAGTTGGAGAAGTCTACCCAAATTGCGGCTATTCAATCCAGCGATGATCAAATTACCTTTGCAGCACGCAATCTCGCACGTCGCGCACTGTTTGGAAGCCATCCCTACGGGATGCCTCCGTTGGGCACCGAAAAAACGGTCTCCAATCTCACCGCCGTTGATCTGCGGAGATTTAAGGAGGAAGTTCTCGTGGCGCACAACGGGGTGCTGGCAATATTCGGAGATATTAAGGCCGAGTCAGTACTTCCGATAGTGGAAAAAGTTTTTGGAAACCTGCCATCTGGGCAATTGGCAGCGGCGCACCCACCATTAGTGAAACCGCTTGCTTCAAGAGTTTTTGTTGAAAAAATCTCCCAAAAACAACAAACAGTAATCACACTCGCGTATCAAGGGGTGGACGTTACTAGCGTGGATCGCCCAGCGATGGAACTTCTGCAGGAGGCGAGTAACGATCTAAGTTCTCGCTTTTTCGCGCGTATTCGTGAAAAAAATGCACTGGCCTACTATGTAGGCGCCAGTCAAATGATTGGGCTCGTGCCAGGACTCTTCGCATATTACCTTGGAACGGATCCCCGCAGGGCTAAACAAGCCCGGAACGAATTAGTCGAAGAAATCAATAAAGTGGCTACTGAAGGCTTAACGACAGATGAGCTAGACCGTGCTAAGAAAAAGCTCCTCGGCTTTGAATCTGTTCGTTCACAGAATGTCTTTTCTTTTGCCTCTCTATGTGCAACAAACGAGCTCTTGGGTCTGGGTTTCGACCATTATCAAAAGCGTAGCGCTGAAATTCAAGCAGTGACAGCAGAGGAAGTCCAGAAAGTTGCGCAAAGGTATCTGGGAGTACCTGGCTGCGCGGAAGCTGTCGTTCGCCGAAATTCAAATTCTAGTGATCTGTGAATATGCCTCCAAAATTCTGGAGTTTTTCCCGGAATTCTAGTGGGTTCCGAAACCCTTTATGCTTCTCAGTTAATATAAAGAAAAGATAAAGATGAAAGCAACCTCACTCAGCCTTCCCACCTCTAGTCAGCGTTTCCTTGAGTTTATAAGAATGCAAGCCCAGCAGGCCCTCCTTTTCCTGGGAAAGATTCCGCACCCCTCCACGGGGAAAGTAGTGCAGAATTTCGAAGCGGCACGCCTATTCATTGATCAATTGGAAATGCTACAAGAAAAAACCAGTGGAAATCTCAGTCCGGAGGAATCTGAGATCCTCAATGTGACCCTTGCTGACGTGCGTCTTGCTTACGTGCGGTCAACTTCCAATCAATCTACAGTTGATGAGTCAAACGCGACATCGTCCCCTCTCCCCTTCTCGCAAGGGGGGAATAATGATGCCCAGGAAATTGTGGAAAGGAAGAAAAAATTCTCGAAGAATTATGGTAGCTAAACAGTTGGGCCATCCAACCTTCTGCCTTTCTCCCTCCCGCTATCTAGGGAGGGATCTCCCACCAACTTCCACCTTTATTTTTTATCTTTTCGAACCTTTGCGAGCCCCTTTGGTGAAGATTAGAAGGGATTAGGGATTAGAAGAGGGATCTACTGGAAGACAGGTGTGTAGTTGGCTATGCGTCAAAGGTAGATCCGGTGAAGAAAGAAGCTAGAGCGCTCCCCCAATCGCTCTCTAGGATGGAAGTTTTGCCGGCGAGGTAGGGTAATCAAGGGGGTTTGGTCCTCCGGCGTCTCGTTTAAAAAGCCCTCTTACGCATTCAATTCCGTCGCCGTTGCGTAACACTTTGTGCAGATGGTATGGCTTTTGCCTATGCTTGAACATCTCTCATATACAACCGATAGTCATTCCACGGTAACACTCTTAGCAAGATTTCTTGGTTTATCGACATCACGTCCCAATTCAACTGCAATATAATAGGCAAGAAGCTGTAAAGGAATCACTGTAAGGATGGGGGAAATGTACTCTGGTGCTTCCGGAACAAGCAAGACGTCGTCCGCTATCCGTGCTAGTGATTTATTTCCTTCAGTGCCAATGGCTATAACAGGGCCATTGCGTGCTTTAACCTCCTGCATGTTATTAAGATTTTTTCCCAGGACGGAGTCCTCCGGTGCAATAAAAACAGAGGGAATTTCCGGAGCGACGAGAGCAATAATGCCGTGTTTTAGTTCAGCGCTTGGGAATCCAGAAGCTGCTATATAGGAAATCTCGGTAAGTTTTAGCGCCCCTTCTAGGGCGACTGGATAGTTACATTGGCGACCCAGAAAGAGGAATGACTTAGCGTGGGCATATTTGCGGGCAATGCGTCTTACCTGTTCATGAAGCTCCAGTGTCCGGGATATCTTCTCCGGTAATCTTTCCAATTCATCGATGATGCGCAACCCATCGGTGTGCGAAAGACGATGGATACGGCCAAAGAGGAGGGCAATTAGGGCAAGGATGGTAAGTTGCGAGGTAAAAGACTTTGTGGCCGCAACGCCAATTTCCAGTCCAGCATGCATGTACACCCCTCCATCGCTATCCCTTGCGATAGCGCTCGCAACGTGGTTGCAAATCCCAAGGGTACGGTATCCCTTACGGCGACTCTCTCTCAGGGCTGCTAAAGTATCCGCGGTTTCCCCGCTTTGACTAACAACGAAGACGAAAGTTGTACTAGGAGGTGCCGGCAAGTTACGGTAACGGAGCTCACTGGCAAATTCACACTCAGCAGAAATGTGCGCAAGACTCTCAATGAGATATTTTCCTACCATCCCGGCGTGAAAAGCAGTGCCACATCCACTAAACACAAGATGTTCCACAGCTCTTAGTTCTACGTTGCTTGTCTCTAGCCCCCCTAGCTTTGCCGTGGCCTCTTCCAAAGAGAGGCGCCCGCGTATAGCGTTACACACACTAGTAGGCTGCTCAAAGATTTCCTTGAGCATGTAATGAGGATACCCAGCTTTGCTAATGTCCTCCATAGTGAGATCGACCTTGGTAATGTGATAAGTAGATTCTAATCCAGTAATGGTATTGATCTCAAAACCATCCTCACTAAGGCATACAATGTCACGGTCATTAAGATAAACAACTTTATGCGTGTAAGGCACAATGGCGCTAATATCACTCGCAAGCAAATACTCCCCCTTGCCAATACCCAGTACAAGGGAACTTCCATGTCGAGCACCTATAAGTACACCTGGGACATCGGCATGGATAACCGCCATTCCATAGGTACCGACCACTTTCCTAAGGGCTTGGCGAATTGCCTCTATGAGTCCAACTTTCCCCTGTGTGCCACTCTTTCCAAAGAAATAGCCGATCAAATGGGCCATCACTTCAGTATCGGTACTAGAATGAAGGGTTCCCCCATTGGCAATAAGATCCTCACGGAGTTCTTGAAAATTTTCAATGACGCCATTGTGGACAATGGCAAGGCGGCCGCTATGATCGGAGTGAGGATGCGCGTTCTGTGCGGTTACCGCCCCATGGGTGGCCCAACGCGTATGGCTAATGCCTATCGTTCCCTCGATAGGATGCCGCATCAGCAGACTTTTAAGATGGGAGATATGCCCTACTGTTTTTCGAATATGCAGGGTCTCACCGGTAAGGGTGGCAATCCCAGCAGAATCGTAGCCGCGATACTCAAGCCTACGGAGCCCGTCTACCAATACTGGTGTAGCAGCCGCTTTGCCTACGTAGCCTACTATTCCACACATCTTTTTAGTTGTGACAAAATGAAAGTAGTGGCGCAGGATGAAGTGCCGGTGGCCTTTCCCTCCATATTTTTTCCTCGCTCCTCTGCCCTCTGGTCATGAAAGTCAACCTCAGTCCCTTGCCGGTCCATAAAACCCTAGCCATCATTATGGGCGGGGGTGCCGGCACGCGACTCTTCCCTCTCACCAAGGAAAGAGCAAAACCGGCTGTCCCCCTCGGTGGAAAGTATCGTCTGGTAGACATTCCCATCAGTAATTGTCTGAACTCTTCAATACGAAGCATCTACGTTCTAACTCAATTTAACAGTACTTCACTTCATCGACACATTAACGCAAGCTATAAATTTGATAGTTTTACCCCCAGCTTCGTGGAAATTCTGGCGGCCCAGCAAACCCCAAAAAGCTCCAGATGGTACCAGGGAACTGCAGATGCTGTACGGCAAAACCTCCGTTATTTCCTGGAACAGCCCTACGAATACTTCATTGTCTTAAGTGGGGATCAGCTCTATCGCATGGACTACCGTGCCATCTTGCGCCAGCACGTGGAGACGGACGCAGAGATCACCATTGCAACCACTCCAGTTAGCCGGGCATCCGCCTCCGGGTTCGGTATTATGCAGACAGATGAAAAGTGCCACATTGCGCATTTTGTCGAAAAACCTAAGGACCCTACAATTCTGGATACACTAAAAATCCCACCCGATCTACTCAAGGCGATCGGCCATTCGGGAAGTGCTGAGCTCTACCAGGCATCTATGGGAATTTACGTTTTTAATCGCTCCATTCTCAGTAAGTGCTTGGACAACGATCTGGAGGACTTCGGAAGGAACGTCATTCCAAGCGCCATCCGGAACCATGCCGTCAACGCCTACGTTTTTCAAGGATATTGGGAAGATATCGGTACCATTCGCAGCTTTTTTAAGGCCAACCTGCACCTTGCCGAAGAATTCCCTCCTTACAGCTTCCATGAGGCCGGAGCGCAAACTTACACACATCCGCAATTCCTCCCCCCCAGCGTTATACGTACTACCTTTATTGATCGAGCTATTATTTCCGATGGTTGTATGATCGAGCGTTCTACCATAGAACGCTGTGTAATTGGTGTTCGCGCCATAGTTAAGCCGGGAACGAAAATAAAGAACAGCATCTTAATGGGTGCAGATTACTATGAGAGTGATTTTCCCCTTCCCACCACAGGCCCTCCAAGCATTGGGATTGGAAGTGATTGCAGCATTGAGGGGGCAATCATCGATAAAAATGCACGGATTGGAGATAGAGTACTGATCAGCCCTCGTGGTAAATCACAGAATCTAGATGGAGAGGGCTTTTACATCCGAGACGGCATTGTGGTAGTGCCGAAAAATAGCGTGATTCCGGGGGGGACTCTGATATAACTCTCCGCCAGTCTTGCTAACCAGCAGAGCAGATACAAAGGTGCACCAAGGCGATTGTCCAGGAAAAATAATTAGCTCCATACGCGGGGGGATTCAATTTCCCCTGACTTTTTAGAGTTATGTCGATACTTCAGGCAATTATAGTTAACTCGCCCAATGCCACGCCTCGTCCAGACAGGCAGCTCGGGGAGATAATTTCTTCTGTCGTGTCCCACGAGCTTCGCCCAATCCTCAAGAAGGTGGAACACGGGAGGCGTATCTCTCGGCAAGAAGGAGAGATTTTATACGGGACGCAGGACCTCAATGGACTAGGAGCCATCGCTAATCTCATACGGGAACGTAAGAACGGAAATTTTGCGACATATCTTCATAACCGCTACATTAACTACTCCAACATTTGCATCCTCTCCTGTCAGTTTTGCGCTTTCGGTGCCAAAAAGCGGGACGCTCATGCCTTTGAGACAGGCATCCAGACAATTGTACAAGGTGTCCGGCAGGCGCTATCCAGAGGCATTACCGAAGTTCACATAGTAGGAGGGTTACATCCCACATTGAAAGGAGAATGGTACCTGGAGTTGCTTTCTAGTCTTAGAGCACTGAGTAAGATCTTACATATCAAGGCATTTACAGCGATTGAAATCCGGCATTTTGCCAGACGTGTTTTTCATCTTTCCATTAGAGATACCCTACAACTTTTGCGCAAGCATGGTCTGGATTCCATTACTGGGGGAGGGGCAGAGATTTTTGATAGTGGAGTACGCAGGAAAATTTGCCATGCCAAGGAAACCGCGGAGGAGTGGCTAGAGGTCCATCGCACTTGGCACCAAATGGGTGGAAAAAGCACCAGCACCATGCTCTATGGTCATATCGAGACATGTGCTCAGCGCATTGCTCATTTGGAGCGACTTCGAGCACTTCAAGATGAAACTGGTGGATTTACCGGATTTATCCCCCTCGCATTTGTGCCGAATGCCACTGCCATGGCACACATCCAGCGTATTTCCGCTACCGAAGAGCTAAAGAATCTTGCTATTTCCAGGATCTACCTGGATAACTTCGAGCACATCACGGCTTATTGGGTCAGTCTGGGCCTCCCGGTGGCGCAGCTTGCTCTCAGTTATGGAGTGGATGATCTGCATGGCACCATTATGGAGGAAAGAATTTTTCATATGGCTGGCGCTGTCACCCCCCAAAAACAGACAGTGGCTTCCCTGAAGAATGCCATTTGCGAAACTGGTCGTATCCCAGTCGAGCGAGATAGCTTCTATCGTCACATAAGTCAACATTAGCTACTCAGGTAGAGTAGTCTCTACTAGTTTTATGCGGCTTGGGGCGGTTCCATACCTTAATGCGCTTCCGTTGAGGGCTGCCATTTTGGGGTCTCTAGAGTTGGAAGTGCCCTCACGCCTTGTAAGGCGCTACGAGTCGGGATTATTTGACGCAGCCCTTTTGCCCACATACAAAATCTTACAGCAGCCTCGTCCGTTAATTGTGGACGGTGTCTGTATAAGTTCGTATGGCGAAGTTTTTAGTGTGTTTCTTGCACATCGTAAGCCATTGGAGGAGATTCGGTATGTCTCTTTAGATCCCTCCTCTTGTACCTCTAATGCACTCTTTCGCTGCCTATGTGCTGAATTTCTCGGACTGAGCCCAGAATTTTCCGTGCGGCCGCTTAATCATAAGGACGAAAGTCACATTCTAATTGGGGATCCGGCTATTGATTTTCGACTGTCAGCGCCAGCAGGTTGGCGGTTTCTCGATCTTGGAGCAATTTGGACCTCTTATACAGGGCTGCCATTTGTGTATGCAGCGTGGTCCATAAGGGAAAAGTCGGCCCTGCAGATCGCGGAATTCCTCCGCTCAGCGAAACGAGCAGGGATACAAGCCCTAGCAGAGCTCATCGCTAGGAGGAGTAACCCTATCTTTACTTCAACCTACTTAAATACCTATATTCGCTACGATTTGGGGGAGCTAGAGAAGCGGAGCCTTGTTAGGTTTGCCGAGCTTCTTTACAAGCATGGCCTTAGTTCAGCCGGTTCTTGTAACCCCTCCTTCGTCTAGGGAAGCTCTTCTTTATAAGAAGGCCTCCGCTACTGAATCTGCGACTAGGCGCCCCTGTCGAGTAAGCCGAATAGCCTCTCCCGAGGCTTCGATCAGTCCTAGTTCAAAAAAAATCCGCAACTTTTCCTCGTGTTCCCTTAGCCAGGAGGCGGGGATCCCCTCCCTGGTACGCAGGCTGAGTAATACGCGTTCTGCTCTCAGAGTATCTAGACTAAGCGTTTCTCTAAAACAGATAGCCTCGCCATCTGTGTTCATTCTCTTGATGTACTCTGCAGTATTTGCCACATTGCTCCACCGTGAGGTTCCGATGGTAGAGAAGGCGCTTGGCCCAAGCCCAATATAGTTCTCCCCCCTCCAATAACCCAGATTATGGAGACATTCCTTTCCAGGAGATGTATAGTTAGAGATCTCGTATTGGCAATAACCCGCTCCTTCTAGGTAATCCATTGTTACTTCAAAAAACTCTGCTTCTTTATTGACGTCTTGAAAGTACACGCCCCGCATGAGACGGGAAAAATATTCCGTATCCTCCTTGTAAGTTAGACAGTAGGCGGAGATATGATCTGGGCGGAGCAGGACAGTTTTGCCAAGAGAGTCTTTCCACTGCTCTATTCCCTGGCCAGGGATTCCAAAAATGAGATCAAGATTTATATTGGAAAAGCCGACTTTCCGAAGAATATCGTAAGAACGTTCGCTCTGACCAACTGTGTGTTCTCGCCCCAAGGTGGACAAGAGCCCTGGGTCCCAAGATTGTATCCCCATACTAATACGATTGACTCCCCAATCTAGTAACAAACGCCCCTTTTCTGCAGAGACCGTAGCAGGGTTCATTTCAACGGTCCACTCCTTTACTTGACGTAAATCTAAGTGCTTGCTCAGTCCACGAAAAAGGTAGTCTAATTGCTGACAGGAGAGGATAGTCGGCGTACCACCCCCAAAAAATATGGCTTTGGGCTGAAAGCAGACTTTTTCCGCCTCCATGAGGAGTGCATTCAAAAATGCGTGCATCTTACCAGGATCGGTTTGCTCCTTGTAGAAGCTGCAATAGGGACAAAGCTTCGAGCAAAACGGAATATGAATGTATAAGTTTTGAACCAAGGTAGTTTCCTCCGGAGAAGTCCTCTAACGTCTGCTAAGTAGCGGAAAGAGCAAGCTTTTCCATCGCAATCCCATTGGTAAAGGTCTCTCTAGGCGGCGTCCGTAACGGGCTACGCATCACTTAAGGACTAGTAGGAGGGGTATCTAACACTTCTGTTGCCAAATAACGACGCCCCTTGGTAGGTACCATCGGCGAGACTCCCCGTCCAGGAAGTTGACGTTCACTCATAGCGAACCACGACCTAAGGAATTCCTTCCCTCCAGTATAGGCTAGTGGCTTGCTATTTCTGGGGATAACTTCTGTTGTCTCCTCTGGAGGGATCTTGGGTATCGCAGGGCTGCGCTACATTTCAGGTGAAACTAGGGAGAAAGGTGCTACAATTGGCCCGGTACGTTGTCCCACGATTTGCCTCGCAATTGAATCTGGGCGCTTCATACATACGAAGCTGATGGTGACGAAAATGGGAGGAGTGGGGCTCTGATCAATACATCTAGTCCAATGAACTGGTTTCTGGTACGAAGCGTTTCCCGCTCGCTATATCTCAGTTTACGTTTGCTACCCCGTAGTGTGCAGACGCAAATTACTCTTGCTTACCTCTTAGCACGGGCATCAGATACGATCGCTGATACCCCCTTTGGCAAAGGGGCAGATCGCTTGGAGGCATTGCAATGCCTCCGGAGGTCAGCCAATGATCCAACGGGGCAATGCGATTCTAAGATGTACCTAGTTCTGGCTCGTTCACAGGATCATCCCGCTGAAAGGCAACTTTTGGAACACCTACCTACATTGATAGAAAGCTTGCACAACCAAGCGGATGCTGATGTAATCCGGGAGGTATTGGATTCCATCATGGAGGGGCAGATGCTCGATCTCGAGCGTCCATATCTTGAGCCGTTTACCCGTGAGCAGCTGGATCGTTACACATTTCTAGTCGCAGGTTGTGTCGGCAGGTTTTGGACACGCATCTGCTATAGAAGAATTCCACAGTTTGCCTCTCTTTCAGCTGAGGATATGGAGGAACTTGGTGTCCTCTATGGTAAGGGGCTACAGCTCGTTAATATCCTCAGAGATCGGGATGAGGACGCTTCAGTCGGGCGACTTTATATTTCTGCAGAAGATGTAAAAGAACGCTTCTGGGAAGCATGGATGGCGATGCAATCTGGTGTCAAGTACGGGAAGGCTCTTAGCCATCCATTTCTGCGCTACGCTACACTACTTCCTGCTCTAATTGGTGTGCGCACCCTTAAATTGATCCGCTCGCGTGCTGGAAAAACCAAAATTTCTCGTAGGGAAGTTCGCTGTATTTTAATTAAGACGCTACCCTTTCTTTGGAGAGCAGAGCCCAAGATGCCGGCCTGCTACAAAGCGTTACAAACATGGTTGACGATAAAGTGAGCAGAAAGAAGAGAGTTAGTCAGGGTGGCGTTGTGGATGTGAACTTCTTGCAACTTATTGGAACTCATCCTTGGAGTAGGTGGGTGGTGATGTAACTTCTTCCGTGAAGTCTTTTGTTCACCTTCATGTGCACACCGAGTATTCCCTTTTGGACGGGGCAATACGCATTTCAGATTTGGTCGGAACAGCTGCAAGGTACGAGATGCCAGCGGTGGCGATTACCGATCACGGCAGCCTCTATGGTGCTATTGAGTTTTATCAACAGGCCATCAAAGCGGGAATAAAGCCCATTATCGGATGCGAGCTCTACGTAGCTCTCGATCGACAGAGAGAACATAGTATTTCTCTAAGAAAGAGGGCTGCTTATCACCTTACTGTTCTTGCACAGAATGAAGAAGGGTACCGGAACTTGGTAAGGTTGGTTTCTAACGCTCACTTAGAAGGCTTTTATTACAAACCACTAGTGGATAAGGTGTTGCTTGCTACGTACTCTGGGGGATTGATTGCGCTCAGTGGTTGCCTAAAGGGAGAAATAAACTCCCTTCTTGCAGCAGGCCAGATTGCCTCGGCTAGAGCTGCTGCTGCGACTTATCGAGACATTTTTGGATCGGAAAATTTTTTTCTGGAATTGCAGGATCATGGTATGGAAGCACAGGCACGCTGCAATCCGCATCTCATAGAATTTTCTAGGGAGATGGGTGTAGGACTCGTGCTTACCAACGATGTTCACTTTCTTCATCGCTCCCACCACGAAGCCCATGATATCATGGTCTGCATTGGAACGGGTGCAATGGTACACGATGAAAGACGTATACGTTATGCTCCGGAGCTCTACCTCAAGTCTCCCCAAGAAATGCGGGGGCTCTTTCCACATCTACCTCAGGCGGCAGATAATACTTTGCATGTCGCAGAGCGCTGTAGTCTCGATCTGGAGTTTGGAGAACCGAAATATCCAGCCTATCAAGTACCTGATGGAATCACTCGGGAAACCTACCTTAGGGGATTATGCAAGGAAGGGCTAGAAAGAAGGTTTGGTAAAGATCGGGTTCGAGGAGATGTTAACCTGAACCGTCGTCTGGAGTATGAGCTTTCCGTTATAGAAACGGCAGGATTTGTAAGTTATTTCCTAATCGTCTGGGATTTCATCCACTTTGCAAAGCAGCATGACATTCCAGTGGGACCTGGGCGTGGGTCTGCTGCGGGGTCGCTTGTCGCCTATGTCTTGGGCATTACTGACCTAGATCCCCTCCACTACGGACTGATTTTTGAGCGTTTTCTCAATCCAGAGCGTGTCAGTCCCCCAGATATCGATATCGATTTCTGTCAAAATCGGCGCGGAGAGGTAATCGAGTATGTGCGGAAAAAATATGGAGAACGTTCTGTTGCACAGATCATCACCTTCGGCACCCTGGGGGCAAAAAGCGTAGTGCGGGATGTAGGACGAGTACTGGGCTGGAAATATGCGGATGCCGACCGTATCGCCAAGATGATTCCCAACGAATTAAACATCACCCTCCAGCTCGCATCGGAAAAGAACCCTGTATTGCATAATATGCTAGAGCAGGAACCTCGTGTTCAACGACTTTGGGACTATGCTTTGGTACTTGAGGGTATCAGCCGCAATACAGGCATCCACGCCGCCGGGGTGGTAATTGGAGATTATAACCTTTCCGATGGCCATGTCCCCCTTTGCAGGGGAAAGGATAAGGAAATTGTCACACAGTACCCTATGGGGCCTCTCACGGACCTTGGGATGTTAAAGATGGACTTCCTTGGCCTCAAAACCCTAACCGTTGTCCACGATGTTATTTCCTTTATTCGTCATCACCAGCCGCGTTTCGATATTACGCAGATTCCGTCTGATGACGCTCCCACCCTTGATCTCTTGAATCAGGGTAAAACCACCGGCATTTTTCAATTGGAATCTAATGGCATGATGAACACCTGTAAGCGTTTCCAAATCCGGAACCTTGACGATATTATTGCCCTCATTGCCCTATACCGCCCTGGTCCCATGGATCTGATCGACGATTATATTGAGAGAAAAAAGGGGCTCAAGAGAATCGAGTACGCCCATCCTCTCCTAAAACAGGTTTGTTCTGATACTTTTGGGGTCTTGATTTACCAAGAACAAGTACAACAGGCGGCAAGCACCCTCGCCGGGTATTCTCTGGGACAGGCAGATCTTTTACGTCGCGCTATGGGAAAAAAGGACAAAAAAAAAATGGCTAAGGAGCGGACACGTTTTATAGAGGGATGCAGGTGCGCCAACAACATTCCAGAGAAGAAAGCGAACAGTATTTTTGATCTTTTGGAAAAATTTGCTGGCTATGGGTTTAACAAAAGCCACAGCGCCGCATACGGGCTCATCTGCTACCAGACTGCCTACCTAAAGGCAAACTATCCTATAGAATTTATGTCTGGATTGCTAAGTAACGAAGTCAACAACACAGACAAGATCTCTATCCTCGTAGCAGAATGCCAGAGAATGCACTTAAAAATATTGCCGCCGGACATTAACCGAAGCTCCTTAAAATTCACTCCTGAGAGTGAACAACAAGCCATTCGCTTCGGCCTCGCTGCCATCAAAAACGTAGGAGAGCAGGCTATGTCTTCTGCTATCCAGGAACGTAGTCGCGGAGGAACTTTCCGATGTTTGGAGGATTTTTGCGGTCGAATGGACCCTCGGACAGTCAACCGGAAAGTCCTAGAAAGTTTAGTCAAGTGTGGTGCTTTCGACTGCTTTGGGAAGTCTAGAGCCTCTCTGTTCGCGCACATTGAAACGGCCATGAAGGGAGCGATATCTCTCCATCGAGACAGATCCAGTGGGCAAGCCTCTCTGTTTTCTCTAGTTGAAGAAGGCTACCTCTCCACTCCACAGCGGCCAGTTCCCGAAGTAAAACCGTGGTCATCCCGTGAAACTTTGGCCTACGAGAAGGAATTACTGGGATTTTATGTTACTGGGCACCCGCTAGAGCCATATCGGACAGCCCTCGTAGGTGAGCAGCATGTCTCAATTGCTGAGATAAAGCAGCTCCCTGAAGGATCTGTCACACTTAGAATGGCCGGCATGCTTATCTTAGTGGAAGAAAAGTTCACCAAGACCGATGGCAGACCGTATGCCATTCTGGTCATAGAAGATTTCACCGGGGCCGTGGAAGCCTCCGCATGGAATGAGGTATTCTTAAGATTCTCAGAGCTGCTGAAGGTGGGCACAGTCGTTTCCCTCCTGGCCCGTGTCGTTAAAAAGGAGGAATCCCTGCGTGTAACTATAAATGATGTTCGTCCCCTCCAGTCCGAGCCAGTCTCTCAACCGCTCCGGCTGGAGCTTGATTGGAAATTAATTAATGAAGGGGTGCTTTATGAGATATTGGACTCCGTTGTCAGACATCCTGGAAGCAAAGAGCTCCTCATCGACTTTATCAACACCGAAGGCAGCTCTTGTACGGTCCGAGCTGGTAGTGAATTCCTCGTTGGAAACGAGGTAGCTATCATAAACGAAATCAACCAATATCTTGTCTCACATAAGGCAGGCAGACAAGACTCCAGGGGATGACTTTGTGGGGCCCATCGGGTCCTGGTATTGTTTGCGCTGGATAGGGAAGATGGCAAAGTCCAAGGGAAGGGTACAGGGCACAAACAAACGGAGACCGCCGAGATTCGGGCCGGCGGGATTTGAACCCACGACCTCTTGAACCCCATTCAAGCGCACTACCAAACTGTGCTACGGCCCGCAGTGGCAACCCCTACCACTATCAGATGAAAGGGGGAGTTGCAAAAGGGGATTTAAAAATGAACAAACATGGTGATTTCTGTTTTTAGCTGATTTAGCCTCCCGTTCTATGGAACGAAAACGCGTGGGAATAGTGGGGGCAAGCGGATATTCAGGCCAAGAGTTGTGTGCCTTATTGGCACGCCACCGCGGTGTAGAGATAGCGGCGATGACCTCACGCCAATACATGGGGAAAGCAGTAGGTGATGTCCTACCCAGATTGGCAAGATACGGAAACATTGCTAGCAACCGTTTCTCTTTCCCATCAGTTTCTAGTCTAACAGATGCCGGAGTGGAGGTTGTTTTTTTAGCCTTGCCTCATGGGCTGGCTGCTCAGTTTGTAATACCTTTACTGGAGGTAGGTGTCCAGGTAATCGATATCAGTGCAGACTTCCGTTTACGGGACAGTGGATTGTATCGGGAATTTTATGGCATACAGCATCCAGCCCCCCATCTTCTCTCGGAAGCAGTATATGGATTGCCAGAGTGGCATGCAGATGAAATTCGTTCAGCCAGACTGGTAGCCTGCCCAGGTTGTTATCCAACAAGTATCCTATTACCACTCCTTCCTCTGCTAGCACGTAAGTTTTTACAGCTGGAATTCCTTTGTGTTGCTAGTGCTAGTGGCGTGAGCGGTGCTGGAAGAAAACCTGAGATTCCTCTTCTTTTTGGAGAGTGTGATGATAGCTTCCGAGCCTATGGTGTTCCTCAACATCGGCATTTAGCCGAGATTAAACAGGAGCTAAGCCTTGCTGCTGGGGAAGAAATACGTGCCTGTTTTGTCCCCCATCTCCTCCCTACACATAGAGGTCTTCACACAACTATTTTTTCTGTCCCAAGCAAGGACATAGACGCTACACAAATACGGTTAGCATGGGAGGAGGATTACATTCAGTGCCCTTTTATTCATGTCGGTGCTGTCTTGCCAGATACTAAACACGTGAGCGGAACAAACTTCTGTAACTTGGCTATCCGCACTGATCCCCACGCCGGAAAATTGCTCCTTTTTAGCGCAATCGATAATTTGATGAAAGGATCTGCGGGACAAGCTGTTCAGTGTTTTAATCTTATGAGTGGGTTTTTAGAAACAGAAGGGCTTTTGCCGTGAACAATTTAAAAAGGGTAAAAGGAGGCGTTTGTGCTGCACGTGGTTTCTCGGCAGGTGCGACTTACTGTGGGATTAAGCCGTTCAATCGGGGCCATGCAGATCTAGCTATGGTGTACTCACAGTACAAGTCTTCAGCAGCTGGAGTATTTACTACAAACCAAGTGAAGGCAGCTCCGGTAAAGCTTTCCATGGAACACATTCGATCACGCAGCACTCGTGCAGTTATACTTAACAGTGGAAACGCCAATGCCTGTACGGGAGATCGGGGATATCATGACGTGTTACGGCTAGTGGCGGAAACTGCTAGTTTGCTTGGCCTGTGTAGGCAACAGGTCTTGGCATGTTCTACTGGGTGTATCGGGGTTCCACTCCCAATGGAAAAGATTAGCCCTCGTCTGAAATCGCTAGTTCAAGCCCTTAGCCAGACAGGCAATCAAGCTGCTGCTCGGGCTATCATGACTAGTGATACGCATCCCAAGGAAGCGGCAAGGGAGTTACAAATGGGGGGAATACCTGTGCGTCTAGGCGGTATGGCCAAGGGTGCTGGTATGATCAACCCGAATATGGCGACTATGCTCTGTATCGTTACCACAGATGCTTCGGTCGCTCAACCAGAGCTGCTTAAGGCCCTTCGCAGGGCGGTAGAAGATTCTTTTAACCGTATTACTATAGATGGCAGCATGAGTACCAATGACACAGTTATTATACTTGCCAATGGAGCAGCTAGAGCTCCCTTGGTAAGGCCTGATAGCGCAGAATTCACACTGTTTCTGGAAGCTCTGTGTTCCGTATGCCGAGAGCTTTCTAGAATGATCGTGTTAGATGGTGAGGGAGCCAGTAAATTTGTAGAAGTTGAGGTACAGGGGGCTCGAAATAATGTTGAGGCTCGTTCTGCCGCTGAGTCTGTTGCTAACTCTCTTCTTCTAAAATGTGCCTGGTTCGGGAATAATCCAGGTTGGGGTCGAGTTATGGACGCATTGGGCTATTCCAGTGCTAGATTTCAAGAGGAACGAGTGAACATTTTTCTTAATCGGCTGCCAATGGTAATTGGAGGTGTTGCTGGTCCAGCATCGTCCCTCAGCCTGGGTAGAGTTGCGGCCAGTGCAGCGTTCCACATAAGCATTCATCTGAACTCGGGCAAGGGACATTATACGATTCTAACAACGGACTTAACTGAGGAATACGTGCGACTTAATCGTATAGACTAAGAAGTCCTATCATGGCTTATAACTTGACACCGAATCTTCGCGCCGAAAGTTTAATTGAGGCTCTACCACACATACAACGCTTCCGTGGAAGCACTTTTGTCATTAAATATGGTGGAAGCTCCATGGAGAATGAAAGTCAAGTGGAATGCTTACTTAGGGACGTGGTTTTTCTTGAAGCAGTCGGGATTAATCCAGTGTTAGTTCATGGAGGTGGAAAAGCTATTACCGCCGCCATGCGTAGACGCGGCCTAACATCCCGTTTCGTAAACGGGTTACGCGTGACAGATAAAAACTCCATCTCTGTTGTTGAGAGAACATTGGATACAAAGATTAATCCACGAATTGTTTCAATCATCAGACATTTTGGCGGCAAGGCGGTAGGGCTCTCCGGGAAGACAATATTCCAAGCAAGGCATCTCCTGGAGGCTATACCTCCTAAGTCCAAGGATATCGGATTTGTGGGAGAAGTTTATGGGGTACGGACTGAGGAAGTCCAACTTATCATTGGTCGGGAAATGGTACCTGTGATCTCCCCGCTAGGGTTTTCTAAAGAGGGATATGCCCTTAATATCAATGCAGACGTTGCCGCATCAGCTCTAGCTACTGCACTCAAAGCGTCCAAGCTCATTTTTGTAAGCGACGTGCCTGGCATTCTGTTGGACCCACTCCTTTCCAAGACTCTAATTCCCTCTGTTACTCGCGGAGAGGTCGAGAAACTGATTAGGGATAAAATTATTTCGGATGGCATGATACCCAAGGTTCAGAGTGCAATCCTCGCTCTTCAAGAGGGAGTTGCAAAGGTCCACCTGCTTTCTGGGGACAGAAGCCACTGTTTGCTACTAGAGATCTTCAGCAGCGCCGGCATTGGTACAGAGATCCTTCCCTAGGAGAAAACTATAAGTGTCAGCGTCTTTTCTGTATTATGCTAGCTCAAACTGACTTTTATGTTTCATTTTTTATCTCTGTGGAGTCTGCCCACCCCTGTCGCGTGCCGCTCTAACTGCTTCTGCGACGGGAGCATCTGCTCTTCTCACCAATTAGAAATTACGTTAATTACGTGGCTACCAGCTGCAATCAACGCCGTAGGTATGGCTAACTAATCCTCTCTAATATTACTTTCCCCCTTTCCTGGAAGTTCTACCTCATTTGAGAGACTATACTCCCGCGCCGATTCACTTCATGTGTGCCTAATTCCTATAATGCTTCTCTCGAAAAGCTCCTTGGTGCCGCTTTCCAGACTCCATGGCAGGCCCCTCTATTCCGGGGAATTTTTTTATCTAGCATAACGGGGACGCTGGACTGTTGCACCTTAAGTTCAGCTATTCCCAATTGCATGATGTGAAGACAATCTTTGAGAGACTTTTGGGCAGACTTAGCTTCACCTTTGCGTACAACAAGTAAGCAGTGGCCGAGAACTACTGTATGCATGCTGCGTACTGCAGGCGCTGCGCGGACTGACTCGAGCAAGGAACTTTATTAGCCGGGCGGCCAAGAAAAGGGGCGACCTCCTAAGAGATGCACATGAAGGTGGGAAACTGCTTGTCCGCCCTCCAAGCCGCTGTTGATAACTAATCGAAACCCCGTTCTGGATACGTTTTCGCTCTCGGCTAGATGAGCAGCCACTAAAAGCAACTTTCCTAGAAGGGCCACGTGGTGTTCCTCAGCAGAGGTCAGCCCTGAGATAGTCTCTTTCGGTACAATCAAAATATGGACAGGAGCCTGAGGTTGTATATCCCGAAAGGCGAGCACTTCACTATCCTCCCACACAATCTTGGCAGGAGTTTTACGAGAAATGATTTCTTCAAAAAGGCCCATAATCTTTTGACTCCCGAGAGGGCCGAAGGCAACGAACGGGCGTACAGCAGCGGATCCATCCCAGGCATAGGGGCAGAGGGCTCGCAATCATGTTCTGAAGAGCTCCGGCCACGCAGAGATTCCCCCTCTTTGCCTCCATTTCCTCCTCAGGAATGACTCTCCGAGGCCCCCAAATCTCCTGGGAAGACGATAGTAGAATTTACTAGACATACACCGCGAGCTCTGATCATGCGCTTTTTACACTGCGTAGTTTTCCATCACCTAAGGCCAACCCTCCCCAACCTCCCAACTCTCTCCGGTTGCCTTGGAGCTGGTAGCGTTAAAAAACTCTACGACAAAGCTATGGCACCCCATCCCCCTTCCAAGGCCACCAACTTGAGGCCGTCGATCGCTTTTCATCCCTTCCAGGCTCGCCAGACGGCACACTCTCCCTCCTATTGTGTCAAACAAATCGCAAGGATGACACAGGATCTTTAGATCCTAACACGGAGCGCCGCCTTCGATGCCAGGCTACTGTAAAAGTAATACTTGCTTTCGACAACCGTTTTTTCACCGTTCCTCCGCAACTCTGTGAGCAGCTCCCTCCTAGAGGGAAAGGAAAAGATAATTTCGAGAATGCTACCATGTCACGTAAAACTGGCCTAGGGGAGCCTGGGACCTTACCCTTTAGGTCCCTCACTCAATTAGTCCTTCGCACATGCTGGACATATATAACAATATAATAGGATACAAGATGGAAGGGATGAGGCAAGATACTAAAATTAACAATTAACGCCCGGAATTAACGCCCGGACGGGACTAGGCGCCCGTAGGCGCGCCATCTCCCCGAGGATAGAACCGCGCTAGTTTAGTTACTTCCCGTGATGCAAGAATTAGTCACGGATTGCCAGTTGGCACGCACACTAATGCTACTCTTACTTTTGCGGGACAGGATCCCTCGCGCTACGCCAGCATGCTACATGCCTATGACAAATTTGTGGTAAAGCGAAATACCTTGCATCTTCAGAGTAGACTCCCCTAGTTGTCCAACTCTCTCAGATTCCAATTTTCCTCTTTCCCATTTAGTGTATGGTAGCCATACTGGCCGCATTGGGTTCCTTCCTATAATCTCCTGGGGAATATGGAGCGTCCTCTACTTTCTACTTTATGAAACCATTTAGAGATCGGGTTGCAATTGTCACAGGCGCCAGTAGAGGTATCGGGAGGGCCATTGCCAGGGAGCTAGCTGCCCTAGGAGCACGAGTTGCGATAATAAGCCGCTCCGAGGCATCCTCCGAGAGGACAGCGGAGGAGATTCGTCAGTTCGGGGGAGAGGCCAACGCTTACGCTGTCGATGTCTCGGACTATCATGCAGTTCAAGCTCTAGGTGAGCGCATTCTGACAGAATTCCAACGAACAGACATTCTGGTTAATAACGCTGGCATTGCAAAGGACGAGCTTGTCATACGTATGAGCCTAGAGCAATGGGAGGAAGTAATTGATGTCAACTTGAAGGGAGCTTTTAACTTCATTAAGGCCGTTAGCCGCTCCATGATTCAACGTCGTTCCGGGCGCATTATTAACATCACTTCCGTCAGTGGCGTAATCGGAAATGCAGGGCAAGCTAACTATGCTGCCTCAAAAGGTGGTCTAATTGGCCTTACTAAAAGCATTGCTAGAGAATTTGCTAGGCGTGGCATAACTGTAAATGCGATCGCTCCTGGATTCATCGATACAGATATGACAACTGCCTTACAGGAAAGCCTTTACGGTAAAATCACCACGCAAGTTCCCATGGGACGCATGGGAAAAGTGGAAGAGATTGCCTCGGTGGCAGCTTTTTTAGCTAGCCCACAAGCTTCCTATATCACGGGCCAAGTGATGATGGTTGATGGAGGTTTGGGCATGTAATCACTGGTAGCAGATAGAATGATAGCGATTGTATATCGATGTTAGTGTTGCGGGATGTAAGTCTCCCCTGATAAGGTCTCAGCTTTACGCTAGAGAGTCTTTCTGTCCTTAATGCGAACTCTACAGCCTTGTGAGCACTGCGGGCAGGGCTGGTCCTCGCTCTGCTGTGCCTCCAGCGTCTCTACTGCTACTTATGACTATGACCACTAGAATCCTACGGAGTTGGCGATTCGTGCAAGATGCTGTTTCTCTGATTGAAGTGGAAGCACGCCGAGCCATCAGCGTGCGTAATGAGTTTCGCATTGCCCTAAGTGGAGGTAGCACGCCACAACCCATTTTTGCGGCGTTGGCAGGACGTGTGTTGCACTGGTCCCGTACTGTGGTTACCTTCAGTGACGAACGGTGTGTCGAACCGAGCGATACGCGGAGTAACTACTGTACAGCATCTAGAGTACTGCTAGACCATGTGCCAATTCCTGCACAAAATATCCTCAGAATGAAGGGAGAACTAGATCCTGCAGAGGCTGCTTCAGAGTATGAAGCCCTCCTGAAAGGACGTACTGGCAGCGGAAAGATCTACCAGCATGATCTCCTTCTCCTGGGTGTGGGGGAGGACGGTCACACGGCCTCTCTATTTCATGGCACTCGGGCCCTAGAAGCAACTGATCGCTTAGTAGTTGAAAACTACGTACCCAAGCTTAAGGCTTGGCGCCTAACCTTTACCTATCCTTTAATTAACGCTGCTCGACATGTGCTTTTTTTGGTAAAAGATTCGATGGAAAAGGACAAGATACTCCAACAGGTCCTTAGCGGAAAATCGGACTTTCCCTGCAGCCGGGTTTTGCCTCATCATGGCAGACTAACTTGGCTGCTCGGCAGAGCGTAACTTTCCTTTCTCATGAGGGCTCTCTTCCTTACAAAGGAGTATCCCCCCAATGTTTATGGTGGTGCAGGTACTCATGTAGGCTATCTCAGTCATTATCTCTCAAAGTTGGTGCAGATTGAGGTGCGTTGTTTTGGAGAGCAAGCATGGCACGCTAAGGGGCTTTGCGTACGGGGCTTTGAAGAGGAGGGTGCCTCTGAGTTCTCCTGTCCAAAGTCTCTGCGTCCAATTTTTGGTGCTTTGCAGCGGTGTTTAGATTTCAATACCTCTGCGATAGATGCTGATATTGTGCACTGCCACACTTGGTACTCGTATTTTGGTGGAATAGTTGCAAAGCTCAGCTATGGGATTCCGTTGGTGGTCACCGTCCATTCTCTTGAGTTGTTACGTCCATGGAAAAGCGAACAACTTGGCCGCGGCTATGGCTTTACCTGCTGGCTAGAATCGGCCGCTCTAAGGATGGCGGACGCTGTAGTCGCCGTTTCCACAGAAACCAAGGAGGATGTCCTGCGTCTTTTTGGTCTTCCCGAACACCGCGTTCATGTCGTATATAACGGGGTTGACCTAGATGAGTATACTCCCACGCAGGGAGTGAGTGCGCTACAAAGTTATGGTATTGATTCTTCGCGACCATACGTTTTATTTATAGGGAGGATGACTCGGCAGAAGGGGATAATCCACTTGGTGCGTGCAATCCAGCACTTCGTGCCGGGGCTCCAGGTTGTGGTTTGTGCAGATGCCCCTGATACTCCGGAGATAGAGGCGGAGATCCGTTCTGCTATTGCAAAGGTACAGCAGCAACGTCTGCAGCGGGTTCTCTGGATCCAAAAAAGGCTGGATGTACAGTCCAAGAGGGAGCTGTACAGCCATGCTTCCGTATTTGTTTGTCCTTCCATTTATGAGCCCTTTGGGATCATCAATCTAGAGGCGATGGCCTGTGGTACGGCAGTAGTAGCAAGCGCTGTCGGAGGTATTAAAGAAGTGGTGGTAGATGAAATAACTGGCCTTTTGGTTCCTTTCAGACAATCTCCAGATGCCACTGGCCCACTCGATCCTGAACGATTTGAACTAGACCTCGCCGAACGGGTTAATGCACTAATGAAAGACGAAGGTCTCCGTCGAAAAATGGGAACTGCTGGGCGTCGCCGTGCGGAGAGGATGTTTAGTTGGAATGTCATTGCTCAGCAGACGCAGGATCTCTACGGGAAACTCATTGGAGTCTAGCTGGCTGTGTTTATTGACCAGATTCGTGTCCACGCGAAGGCAGGAGACGGCGGTGCAGGCTGTTGTAGCTTTCGTCGGGAAAAATATGTACCCCGCGGTGGTCCGGATGGAGGAGATGGCGGAAGAGGTGGGGATGTTGTCCTTTACGCCGACGAACATACTAACAGCTTGGTTTCGCTTTTTTATGAGCCATTTCTTCGGTCCGCGAACGGCGGCAATGGTCAAGGGAAAAGCAAATGCGGGTGTAGTGCCTGTCCCAAGACAGTGCGGGTTCCGCTAGGCACCATTGTTTACCGCCTGCCCTCCCCAAGTAGTGGGAATAGCGGGAACCTATCCCCTAAGGCATGGGAGACCCGTCCTATCAAGCCAGATGTTGTTTCCGATCTTTCCGAGAAAGGACAAAGGTTTACCCTGTGTAGAGGGGGGAAAGGTGGAAGGGGAAACGCGTACTTCAAGTCTTCAACCAATCGGGTTCCTCGCCAGTGTACAAAAGGTCACCCTGGCGAGGAAGGATGGTTTGTTTTAGAGTTACGTACTATCGCATTTGCAGGTTTAGTAGGGTATCCCAACGCTGGTAAATCCACTTTGCTTACTCGCGTTTCCTCAGCACATCCTAAGATAGCCCCCTATCCCTTTACGACGCTTCATCCAGTGGTAGGCGTCGTTGAACTCCATGACTACCATCAAGTCACCGTAGCAGACATCCCTGGGCTAACAGAGGGTGCTCACGCCAATAAAGGACTGGGGCACGCGTTCTTGCGTCACATCCTGCGTTGCAAGGTGCTCCTTTTTATCATTGATATGGCCGGCAGCGACGGAAGGAATCCCCTAAGGGACTTCTGTGTTCTTCGTAGAGAGACGGAGCTCTACGACCCTCTACTTGCCACCAAACCCTCGGCAATTGTTGCAAGCAAAATGGATTTGCCAGGCGCCGACGTCAACTTAAAAATTTTCTGCGAAAAATTTCACGAGACGCCCATCATACCAATGTCCACAGTAAGCAGGAAAAGCGCCAACCTTATCAGAGAACTCTTAATTGCCTTTCTGGAAGTCTAAGACAGGACGATATACGCTTTTTCTCTAGTCGCGCAAAAAGGCACACACAGCGTTATCTTTGCCATCCCTCTATAGCCAAAAGGAACTAAATAAACCTGCATGGCCAAGGGGCGGTGACGAGTAAGGGGAAGGCCGTTTCAAGTAAGGAAGCAAACCAACATCTTCCACACTCACAAAAGTTTCCATTGGCCTAGCTAAGCCCTCAGCCTCTTGCTGGAAGAGGCGAGATACAGGCGATATAGGAGAGGTTTGTGTGGACTGTCCGCTAGACCAGAAATATCACAAAGACCTGCTGCGATCTGGAAGAAAAACATCCTTTTCATACTAGACCTTATTTTTTACCTCTTATGAGCCTGCCTATTTTTTCTACACTCCGATTTGCTTGGTTCCTTACATTAAGGTACCTTAGGCCCAGCCGTGCGTTTCTCTCCGTTATTACTATAATCTCGCTCACTGGGGTGGCCCTCGGCGTGGCAGTGCTTGTTCTTGTCACTGCTGTAATGACGGGGTTTGAGTTTGAGCTACGACGCAAAATCGTCGGGTTCGAGCCTCACTTGACTATCACAACGATGTCACGCGGAGTATTGCTTAACTGGCGTGAATTCGCGAAGAGGGTACTGCCCCGCAGGTATGTCACAGGTGTTGCCCCCTATGTCCAAGGACCTATTATCATTGAGTACAACCATTTATGCATTGCCCCTAATATGCGTGGAGTGCACCATGATTTTGAACTAATACTTACCAAGATACGTAAACTACTTTGTGCTGGGAGGTTAGACCTTATAGGTAATAATGTTGTTTTAGGCCTCGCACTTGCTAATACTCTTGGCGTCAAGGTAGGGGACAAGATCTCCGTCTGTTCCTCCGCCAATCTACACGCAGCTCTCTCCGAACTGGATCGCACACGGGACCCAAAAAATTACAGAAATGATTACAGCACTCTTTTAAAAAGACTGCGGTACGCGATCCAGCCACAGTCCCTCACTGTAGTTGGAATATTTCAAACAGGTCATCACCTCTACGATAGCGAGTTTGTCCTTGTTCCACTCCACATTGGGCAGAAACTCTACAGTCTGGGTGATGGTGTCCATGGCCTTGCTGTTAGGATCTCTGATCCATATAAATCTGGAGAAGTAAAAAGGGACCTTCTGCGTGCTTTGTCCCCCTCTGCCAGAGTGGACACTTGGATAGAAAAGAACCGGTCGCTCTTTGGCGCCATTCGTATGGAGAGGAATGTGATGTTTTTTCTCCTAATGTTTATTATCCTAGTAGCCGCTTTCAGCATTATGAATACGCTAATTACTATTACTGTGCAGAAGACACGTGAGATAGGAATTCTAAAGGCATTGGGTGCACGAACATGGCAAGTGGTTGGAGTGTTTATTATGCAAGGCATGACGATTGGCGCGTTTGGCACTATGGCTGGACTGGGTCTGGGAATGTGTCTGATATACTGCCGAAACGAAGTCAATCGTTGGATAACTTCCACGTTGGGCATTGAAATATTTCCAAGGGACGTATACCAGTTTACGGAAATTCCTGCGGAAATCATTACCTCCGACATTTGCACCATATGCCTCAGTGCATTCCTTATCTGTGCTCTGGCTGCAGTGTTACCTGCTTGGTTTGCCGCACGCCTTGACCCGGCTAGAGCTTTGCGATACGGATGAAGTCCAAAACCATCCAGCAGTGTGCTCTATGCCAGGCAAACATCGAGTTTATTGGAGCCTCTGCCGACATCTATCTTTTCAAGCAGCCGTAGCTCAATTGGACAGAGCATCTGACTACGGATCAGAAGGTTCAGGGTTCAAGTCCCTGCGGCTGCGCGCTTAAGATAATTAGTCTGGAACCTATGGGCCCAATCCAGACAGCAAGCAGCTCCCTCTGAGCAAGTCCTGATAACCTATCAGAAACAGCTTCCAAGCATCCCGAAGCAAAGCCAAGCATCCCGAAGCAAAGATATAAGCATGCATATAAGCATGCTCTTCTTTTTACGGATCCAGAGGGATCTAGACAGCTGATCTCAAATCCGCGGGGTTTCTCCTTGCTTGTTTCTTCTTGTTGCTTGTCAGCCTTTGGCTCTGCACAAACTTCACAAACTTCTCTAGGAACCCTACTAGAGGCTCTATGTCTCCCACAAGCCCGCAGCATTAAGGAAGCATTTCCGGGGAAGCCGCCACTGTTCCTAGAGGAGATTGGAATCATTCCACCCAGAAAAAAGGTTTCTAAAACGTCCCAACTCTTTATAACCCCCCTAACCTAACCCCCGGG
This sequence comes from Candidatus Xiphinematobacter sp., assembly GCA_016766635.1. Classification (NCBI taxonomy): domain Bacteria; kingdom Pseudomonadati; phylum Verrucomicrobiota; class Spartobacteria; genus Candidatus Xiphinematobacter; species Candidatus Xiphinematobacter sp. Next base: position 418,353 of record CP068473.1, on the reverse strand, counting down.
GTTGCTCTTAGCTTTTATCTACAACAAAATGTCCCCTAGCACGGCACATAAGCCCCGGTTTTCGAAGTCCACGTGCACTAGAGGGTACCCTTGAAGACTTCTAGCGCCTTTTGAATTAGAGGGTCGTTCTTAAAAATTTCCTCAGTAGCCTGAAGGGTCGCCGTGGATTGCATGTGATGTGGGGTATTGGCTTCCATGGAAGAGCGATCCTCCGGGAGCGGACCCTCTGTTACTTCGATGGCAAGACGAGTGGAAACCCCTCTTCTTTCTGAGAGATGTTTCTCCACTACAGGCTGGATGTCTGCCCAAAAAGCGGAGCGAAACTGTGCTCTAAAAGATCTTGGAAAGCGCACGCGCAGAGTGTCTCCCTCAAGGGAGGTGGCCCGACCCTCTTCCAACCAACGAAATCTAATGGATCCCTGTTTCACTACCTCTGCAACAACTGCTTCCCAAGTGACTTGAGCATCATTAGGTTGTTGTATGGCAGTGGACCTATCTCTCCCTGCACCTGGGCTACTTTCACCAGACGGATAAACACTCTCTTCGGGTCCCTTCAAGCAAGAAGGCGCACCAGGGGTAGTGGGGATAGAAGCAGCTGTCTCTTCTCCGGATAGGTCAGTGAGGGCAGCCAGCACGTCATCCAGGCTAGCTTGGCCAAGCAAATGTACTGCTTTGATGATGGCGATATCCATTTGCAACTGGGTATCAATGGTCCACTTCATGCGAGACTGTTCTTCTTCCAGGAGATCAAGCAGTTCGAGGAGCTTCTCTCGCTGTACGCACGATGCCTGCTCCTGGATAGCCGGGTGTGTGGAGGACCCTGGTGGGGTCACTTGCTGAACGAGTACGCCCCGCAGCCACACAACCCAACTCCCAAGGAGCTGGTGGAGAGCGCAACCACGATCCACCTGGTCAGCAACCAGTTCTAGTGCTTCCTTGGTTTTCCTACGGAGGACTAGAGAGGAGAGGCCAGCGACAGCGTGACTAGATGCCAGCCCAAAAATTGATAAAACATCGGACTCGGTAACCCGATGGTTGCAGAAGGCAATCGCCTGGTCTAGCATGGACTCGGCGTCTCGTAAACTCCCTTCCGCGGCAATAGCAATAGCCTTTATAGCCTCTTCCTCCACTTCGCTTCCTTCCTTGGAAGCAATAGTTTTCAAATGGGTGGCGATCAATTGTGCTGGGATGCGCCTCAAATCAAAACGTTGGCACCGACTAGTAAGAGTGGAAGGCACCTTATGGGCTTCCGTCGTGGCGAAGAGAAACTTCACGTGCGAAGGAGGTTCTTCTACGATCTTCAGCAGTGCGTTAAACGCCCCAGAGGAAAGCATGTGCACTTCGTCGATGATGTAGACCTTAAAAGGATCTCGCGCAGGAGAAAAAGAAATACTCTCACGGAGTTCTCGGATATTCTCCACACCATTATTGCTTGCCCCATCAATTTCCAATACATCCAATGAGCGGCCTTCTGCAATTTCTACGCAGGAACTACAGACCCCACAAGGGTCTATTGTGAGACCCTTAGAGCAGTTAAGCGCCTTGGCAAGAATGCGAGCAACAGAAGTCTTTCCAACTCCGTGTGGACCAACAAAAAGATAAGCCTGGGCCAGGCGCTGAAGCTGTATGGCATTCCGCAACGTGGTTGCGACATATTCTTGCCCAATGAGCTCCGCAAACGTCTGTGGACGATATCTTCTGGAAAGGATCTGATAGCTCACCGGATAAAACAAGCAGAGGACCACGTGAAAAAACAAAAAACACGAACGGTAACGCGACCCCTCCAGTTCCCACTGGAAAGGTCCCTGCTGAAGTCTGGAGTCCGTGGAGGGCCCCCCTCCCTCGTCCCCCATAAAAACCGACCGGCGCGCCCACGTCTAGCAACTTCTCTACAAAAATTCAATGGGCAATTTTTGTTAGACACAACGGAACCCCCCAGCTTAGATGCCAAAGGCTTGCACTCGAGCATAGCCTAGCTCTCGGCCAGCAGTGACCGGCTAGAGCCGCGCAGATTAAAAAAGATTCAAGGATAAAAACTTAACCACCCAACGTGGGGTTAACACGGCCGGTCACGTCGGTCTATAGTCTATACATTCGGTACAGAATAGGCTAGAAGTCTCCGGTGCGATTTGTAAAGGAAGGAGGTTTGTACCTTCCCATGCCTGTTATTACACTGTACTAGATGCATCGTTTTTTCCTACCTCCAGAAATTTTTCGGCATTCTTCCCCATTTCTTACTGGGGCGGAGGCACACCACTGTCTCAGTACGCTGAGACTTCCTGTAGGGGAGCAGGTTATTATATTTGACGGCCATGGAAGTGAGGCAAAAGCGACTATTGCTTGCATCAAGAAAGAGAGGATGTTACTGAGCCCCATGAGCCGTAGTTTCACGCCCCGTCCTTCCATAGGGATTACCCTTGCGCAGGCAATCCCAAAAGCGAAGAATATGGGTCGGCTTGTTCAAAAAGCTGTAGAATTGGGGGTCGCCCGTATTGCTCCCTTGATTTCCGAAAGGACTGTTGTTCAGATGGACGCTGTGGAAGGGCAAAGAAAACAGTCTAGGTGGGAAAAGATCGCTATCAGAGCATGTGAGCAGTGTGGCCAGAATTGGCTCCCACATATTTTGCGGCCAAGTTCTCTCGAGGAATTCCTCCAGTCCGTAGGCACGGAGGACTTCCTTTTGATTGCCTCCCTCCAAGAGGGTGCTTGCAGACTCAAAGATGTTCTTACTGACTGCCTCCAGAAACGGAGACAACCGCCGGAGCGTGTTGCGATTTTCGTGGGTCCAGAAGGGGATTTTACCCCAGAGGAGGTGGCTCTGGCCAGGAGCAGAGGGTGTCGGCCTGTTACGCTAGGCCCTAGCGTATTGAGAAGCGAAACTGCTGCAGTATACTGCCTAAGCGTTCTCTCGTACGAGCTGAACCCATATTCATCCTAAGTGGTAGCAAGACTTAAGACTTCCCCACATGGATTAGGCAGATTGAGTCATTTATTTATTAATGGAGAAGTTTCATGCAAAATAATTCGGTCATCACAATTACAGAATCAAACTTTGAGAGTCTAGTTATTCAGGCAACTCTACCGGTTTTGGTGGATTTTTGGGCACCATGGTGCGGTCCATGCCGAATGCTCGAACCAGTAATTAGTCAGATCGCCTTGCAAGTACAGGGAAGGGCGGTTGCTGGGAAAGTGAATATTGATGAAAATCCAAGCACGGCCAGGCGTTTTCATGTACAGGCTGTTCCTCAGGTCCTTTTTTTCCTAAAGGGTGAGGTCAAAGACAGAAGTGTGGGCTACGTTAGTCAGGCAGTTCTGCTCTCTAAGCTAGAAGCTATCATCCTTGCCAGTGGTTTGTAGCGTATTGCTAGAAGAGAGAGTTGCCTTTTGGGATTGGGTCAGAACGGAGCTATCTGGGTTCTCCGCTGGTTTTCTCGGGGGGTACGAAAAAACTCCGGCTCCTTAGGGAGCTTCAGTTAGCCGTTGTGGTTCTAGCAGTCTTTAGTTAGGAGTCCAATGCCTTGTCTCCCCGCGTTTCTTGCAGCTGCGATAGCTTGTTCGATTTTGAGCAATGGGTTATGAAAACGGGAAGCCTTGTTTTGCCTGGATTCCCCCTCTGTCCGTATATTGTGTACACAATTGGGCGGGCGCCCTCCGACTGGGTTGACTTCATAGCAACTAGGGAAGTGTCTCCCATAGGGCTTCTCCGCATGTTTGTAGATCTCTGCATAGTAGAAGATTAGGAGGAAGAGAAGAAGGTTACTTTTCGGAATCCCGAGTCGCTGTCGACCCGGCTGTCTGAACTTCTGGTAAAGACTTTCGGAAGAACAGCACGGCCCGTTGCCAGCTCAATAGGGCCTTCCCAGCAAGAGAGAAAATAGGAAGGGCAAAAATACCGATGACTACAACTTCAAAGTTCTCTCCAACAAGGGGAATGTTGCCAAAGACCCATCCAGCAAGTACCGTAGGGCGACCCATGCGATGGCCCCTGCAGCGTTGCAAAGGGAACCATAGTACGAAAGATAGGTAGGAACCGCGGGATAACTACAGCCTTCCCGCCATGCTTTGTAAAGAACGTTTTACCGCACTCCCCAGGTATTTCCCCATTGGAGAGTGGGAATCCTTCCAGAAGCGTGACATTCCAAATTGCTTGCCAACACTGTAGTTTACCGCGCCTCCGGCAAAAGCTGCTATAACGAGTAGAGCGATGCAGAGCCTGACGCTAAAATAGCTACGGGCGGCAAGGGCCCCAACGGTAAAAAGCAGTGTATTCCCGGGTAAAAAGGGGAGTAATTATTGACCCAGTCTCGAAAAAATAATGGAGAAGAGGAAAGCATAGATCCAGAATCCATAGTGACCACAGAAGTATTCCAAGTAGCAGTCCATTCTAAGAAGATGTTCAGTAACAGTGTAAGTGTTAGGAGAATACGGCTTCCAGAGGACATTGGCGGTCTTGGACGGCCAAGTAAAACAGTAAGTTACAGACGGAGTTCCTACTCTTGCTCACACTATACTGATCTGCTACAAATGATCCTGCTCTGCTCTTCGGGGTAACCTTTCAGCAGATTTTACGATGGCCACGATACTGCCCCTGGAAAACCTGGCAGCTTTTGCCGGGAGTGTGCATCGTCAGGGGATGCGCCTTGTTCTAACAAATGGTTGCTTTGATCTCTTACACATCGGCCATGTGCGTTATTTGCAGCAGGCCAGGAGCCTGGGCGATTTTTTGCTGGTAGCAGTAAACTCAGATGCCTCTGCCAGAGCCTTAAAGGGAATAGAACGTCCGGTAAACACCCAAGAAGACCGGGCGGAAATCATAGCAGCTATAAGGTGTGTGGACTGTGTTACGATCTTCGATTCCCTACGAGCGACTCAAATTATTCGAGAAGTATGCCCAGTTTTATACGTAAAGGGAGGGGACTATACCCTAGACGCATTGGACCAAGAAGAAACCACCGCTCTTATTGAGGTGGGTGCTGAAATTCGGTTTACACCGCGGGTTTTTGGCTATTCAACGACAACCCTTATTAGCCGATTGCGATGATGTAGTAGGGTGGCTTTACACAACTAAGGTAAGTAAAGGATGCATCCACACTGTAGGCAGTACACGATGGATTGTTCGGACTTCACAAGAACGATCAACTGTGGCGTGGCTCTCATATGACAGCCCGAGCAGACGTCATGCTCCATGGGCACCACGGCCTGGCCATTTTTACTTTTAAACAATCTGGAGTATTGCTCAAGCAGGTCGATATCGATGTCCGCACTCAATCTAACGTGCGTGCCCTCCAACTCGCGAATGCTAACTTCGAGCGTAGCCATGCGGATGTCTAATTTAGACAGTTGGGTCTCTAGTTTTTTGTGTGCATCGGTGTGGTTTTTTTGAGTTGCTCTCAAAAGAAATTGACTCTTCTCGGCTTCTTCCATAAGCCCAAGCTGGCATTCCTCAATTTTGAGAATCGCCGCTTCGGCTATCGCGATTTCGTGGCTTAGCGCTGTGTACTCCTCATTTTTGCGTGCTTGAAGCTGGTGCCGCTTATAACGGGTGACATCGGCTTTTTTAGCCTGTACATCAAGCTCCAAATGGTTCATTTCCAAGTCAACTGTCCGCAAACGGATTTGGATACGGTTTAATTGTGTACATACTCCTGCAAAGGCTGCCTCGCTGGCAAGCCTTTGTGCAGGGATGGATGCCAATTCCAGACGGAGTGTGCGGAGTTTTTGGTCGGAGTGCTGCAGGATGAGTAATTTTCTAATTTCTGGGATCATCGATGGATTCAATTTGATGGAACAACCGGGGAAGTACCAAGTGGGTCCCCAGCGGTCTTTCGGAAAGGGCTTTCAGCTTCCCCTCCTCCTGAAGCGTACACCATTTTACTTGCCTTGCGGGAGTTGCAAAAAAGCTTTTCCAAGCACTCCCCCAATAAAAAGAAAAAAAGAAAGGCTATGAGGAGAGTCATTGCCGTTTTTGCCTTCGGATGGTAGCAGTGCTCTGGAAGCACCTTGCTTCATTCGTTCCAGCTAGCATTCTCCTATAGGGTTATGACTGCCACTACATCGAGAGATTTTTTAAGTTTTTTTCTGGAACTCAGAGACAAAGCCACTAAAAAACCTACATAACCTCTTGATCCGTTCTACTCCGCGGGGCATATGCAGTGCTTCCTTCCGGAAAAATCTTAAGAAGGCCGCATTTAATCAGGAAATTGACCTGGACGAATAGAGATTCTATAGTCAGCTCGTCCCTTGTAGGAGGGGGAGATTGTCTTGCTCCATAGTCCACTAGGGTTCAAGCTTTTTCTCACAACCATCCATACTCTCTTTGTAGTGAAACAGGAGGCTCAATCACAGATTGGAAGTATAAAGGAGGGGGTAGTACCCTCTTCTGCTGCCGATTCCGTCGCTGATGCTCGCACCATCCTCCCACAAGTTCCTCCCTGCATGGGGAGCTACCAGGAGGTCCTAATTGAGTCCAGTGTTAAACTGGTAGAGTTTCTTTCTGGTATTTCCCCTCTGCTGGAGGTCGCCCTGGATACAGAAGCTGATAGTTTGCATTGTTATTTTGAAAAGTTGTGTCTGATCCAGGTCAGTACAGACTCAGCAACAGTGTTGATAGATCCTCTGTCTGGGGTGGAGCTGCAGTTGCTTTTCAAAGGTCTTCTTGACAAGAGGGTTGTCTTTCACGGGGCAGACTACGACTTGAGGTTACTAGCGCGCTATGGAGAGTTTAGGCCGCACGAGATTTTTGATACCATGGTTGCCGCACGCCTCCTGGGTTACAACCAGTTGGGGCTTGCAGCTCTGGTAGAACGTTTCTTTGGTGTAAAGCTCTCTAAAGCTTCCCAGAAGGCAAATTGGGCGTTACGCCCATTGCCAAGACAGATGGTAGAGTACGCGGCGAACGATACAAAATTCCTTTTACCCCTGGCGGGGATTTTGGAAGCAGAAATTGTCCGCCTAGGACGCCAGGAGTGGCTACGCCAGTCTTTGGAACGTCTATTCCGCTCGACTAAAACCCACAAAGAGAAAGATCTGAGCAGGGCGTGGCGTATTGCAGGTTCAGCGACTCTACAGCCCTACGCCCAGGCGGTGCTACGGGAACTTTGGAATTGGAGAGAGGCAGAAGCTCGTGAATGGAACCGTCCCCCATTTTACGTTATGAGCAACGAAGATATGCTGAAGGCCGCAGAGGCGGCAACAAGAGGCGTTCTTTCTTCTCCTCGATTTTCCCCTTCCCGTCGCAAGCGCTTTAGGCAGACCCTTGCTAGAGCTCTCCAGATTCCAGAAGATTGCTGGCCCCTACAGGACAAGCCAGCCCGATACTTTCCTAGTAAGCAGGCGGTGGAGGAATTTGGCCGGCTAAAAAGGCTGCGCGATGAAGTTGCTAGGGAGGAAAAGTTGGATCCAGCGATAATCGCGCCGAGAAATATCTTAGAATCGATCGCTTTCCAGAAGAATCTTTCTGGTCTTATGGATTGGCAGAAGTGTCTGCTCCAGCTTGGATAGGGGGCCGTCTTTTCCTTTGTTAACAGCTTCACGTGAGCGACTGCCGCCCAATGCCACTTGACGCCGGATTTCTCAGGAGAAGCTGTTCCGGGCGCGCTATTGGCCACAAAATTTATGTGTTTGACCAGGTTTCTTCCACGAATGAAGTGGCTTTGAGATGGGGAGAGAGCGGTGAGCCAGATGGATGCGTTATCATAGCGGAGTCTCAGATTTCTGGTCGCGGACGCTTTGGAAGAAGATGGCATTCTGCGCCACGTTGCGGCATTTGGTGTTCTCTCTTGTTGCGTCCCTCGTTCCCTCCAGCACAAGCTGCCTGTTTGACCCCGTTTGCTACAGTTGCTGTCGCTTCTTCTATTAGGCGCTTTCTGGGGTTGGAGGTTACCTTAAAACTACCAAACGACCTGTATCTCTCCAGGGGGAAAGTCTGTGGGCTCTTGATTGAAGCGCGTACGGGAGATCGTTTTTTTGCCGTGGTGGGTATCGGGATTAACGTCAACCAACTCCGCAACGATTTTCCTGCAGCACTTCGAGGTATTGCGACTTCTTTACGGGAAGAAACCGGCGCGCTTTATGACCGCACTCAGATCGCCCTAGTAGTACTTACTGAGTTGGACTATTTTTACACCCGCCTGGCGGAGCAGCTACCTGCAGTCCAGTCTCTGTATGAGGCTTGGCCGCGGTGGAGGACTGCTTCCTCCAGCAGGAAAATTGGTTGAGTGTGATTTTTTCTTTCTTGTTTCTTGCTAGTGTACCCCTTGCAGGGGGGTGTTCCTTCCACATGCGCGATTGTGGCGTTGCCGAGGGTGGGGGGTCTTTCTCTACCTTAGGGCATGTGTGCGCAGACGCTCAGAGAGAAGCTAGAGTCTAGACTTGCTCTAACCGGCAGGGTGTCCCGCTGTTCCAGAAAGTTATATGGCCCATCCTTACTAGGAATTTGCAGTAGCTGCAACGTGGGGATGAAGCTTCCAAGGACCATTACCGCATTATAGAAGGATAGGCTGGACTAGTAGTAGCCTAGTAGCTGGCCTAAGTAGACGTGCCCAAGGTCGGCTTCGCGCGAGTAAAACTTTGTGGAAGAATTCTACTTAACTCGTCCTAGTAATAATCTGGGCCACACATTACGGTACCACAGTGCTCTTTGAAGGTACAAACCCAGAACCCCAGAATCCTTTTGCTGCCCCTGTTGGATGCATTCCCAGAATGGTTCTAGCCATAGAGACCTCTTGTGATGAAACAGCAGTCGCCCTTCTCCAGGGTTTCGATAGGGTGCTCTTTAGTAACATAGCTTCTCAAGCGGACATTCATGCTCGGTATGGAGGGGTGGTACCCGAGATTGCTTCCCGTAGTCATTTGGATGTCCTGCCAGTCTTGGTAGAAAAAGCGTTCCGCGAGTCGACAGTACCCTTGAAGGACGTGGATCTATATGCAGCGACGGCCAGCCCTGGACTGCCATCAGCGTTGATCGTCGGTACTTCTCTCGCTCGCGGATTAGCTCTTGGCACCGGACGGCCGTTTATTCCAATCAACCACATCGAGGGGCATCTTCTTTCCCCATTTTTTGGGGAAAAACGTATTGCACCTCACATCGCCCTAGTCGTTAGTGGTGGACATACCTTATTATTTGACGTCCAGGGGTTTGGGCACTATAGACTCCTGGGAGGGACCCGCGATGATGCGGCAGGCGAAGCCTTTGACAAGGTGGCAAAGCTCTTGGGTCTCTCCTACCCAGGAGGTGCCAAGATTGACGCACTTGCTGGGCAAGGAGAGGCTTCCGCTTATGAGTTTCCCCGAGGTATGTTACACTCCGAAGATTGGGATTTCAGTTTTAGTGGCCTCAAGACGGCCGTCCGAGCTCTCTTGGAAAGGAGGAGTAGCCAAGTAAGTCTTCCGGATCTCTGTGCCTCCTTCCAAGAGGCAGTAGTGGATGTCTTGGTTGCAAAGGTCCTCCGTGCCGCTTGCGTCTATCGGCGTTCACTTGTCACTATAAGTGGGGGGGTGAGTTCTAATAACCGGCTTCGAGCTAAGATGAAGGACGCCTGCGCTTGTGCTGGAATCACGCTTCGTGTAGCAAAACCTGGATTGCGGACTGACAACGCCCTCATGATTGCCTTTACTGCGGCCCATACACTCCAGTCCAGAAAGTTGGGGGGAAAAATGCTCTCCCGGTTTGATTGGAAACCCCTTGTTGGCTGGAACCCGCAGGCCAGATGCCCAAGATGCAGATAGTGCGCAAACCCATCGTTTGGGGGCCCAAGTACATATGAAAAAATACCTTAAATACCTTTTCACCTGCCTCTCAGCGGCTGTTTTTATAACAGCCTCCTCTCCAACTAAATCTAGCGAAGAATGGCGGACGGACTACAAAAAGGCGCTGGAACAGGCGGTGGTAGAACGCAAGAAGGTTTTGCTAAACTTCACAGGTTCAGACTGGTGCAGATGGTGCATACGCTTTAAGGAAGAGGTTTTTGACAGGCCTGAATTTGTTCAGTTTGCTAAGAAGCATCTGGTCTTGGTCAGAGTGGATTTTCCTCGGAGCGGATCCCTTCCAAGGAGGCTCCTGGAACAAAATGAAAGGCTCAGAAAAGAGTACCGCGTGAGGGAATTTCCTACCTTTGTGCTCCTTGATTGTAATGGAAAAAAGCTGAGGGAGCGGGTGGGCTATATGGAAGGAGGAGCGACAGAAATGGGGCGATGGATACACTTACTCCCTTCCCATTGCAAAGCAAGTGGAAGCGGGCGGTACAAGATAGAGGGGTAAGAAGAGAAAGAAGAGAAGTAGGTGGTTCTCTTGCAGGTTGGGAGTAAGTCTCAGAGGGGAGTAGGTGTTACTAGTCCGCTTGTGCCCTTTTATGGAAAAGAAATCAATCAATTCCAGAGGGGATTCCCGTACGTATAATAAAGCTCACAAAAACTAGAGGCTCTCCATCAGTAATAGGGGCCAAAGCCTTATCTATTCCCAAAGATGGTACTTCCTGTTGACTGCAAGCCTCTAAAAAACAGAAGGCGAAGGGAACGCTAGCTTAGGCCAAGAGTCCTTCATTTGCCGGAAAGCTCGCAACAACTAACCCACCTCTATAGGTGAGGATTCAGTAACCATTCTCTCATACTCTCTGGATTCGTTATCCAGTTCACGATCAGCGGTACCCACGATGCAGGCATCGTGGACATGCCACCTAATTTACTAATATTTACCAATATGTAGTAAGAAACGAGGTGGAGTCCGGATTGGTACGCCGCACCCTAGCCATAACGTAAGCAACGAGACGCAACTGCCCGCTAAGCATTACCGAGGATAAGACAGGTCACCACCGCAACTATTAACAAAGTCCCAGAAAGTTCCGCAGGTGACGAGTTGGGCTATTCCTGAATGGAGAAGAAGCATCTAGGCAAGGAGGCAGCAACGCAGGAAGAGAAAGGGAAAAGACACGGGAGAGAAAGACACTGGAGTGAGCGGGTGAAGGGAATCGAACCCTCACTTGAGGCTTGGGAAGCCACCGTTCTACCATTGAAACCACACCCGCGCACCTCGCCCTCCTTCCCACTTTCTGTTAGTTGTTACTGCGATGGGGGAGCTTGACAAGAAAACCTAGAATCCCCGCCAGTCCGACCATCGCAAAGAGTAAAGAGTAGTTAGTCCTAACCCACCAGCATGTCTAACTAAGCAGAACCGGAGCGTACACACGCAAAGATGAAGAGATCCAGACTTTTTTTCAAAGCAATAAGTTGACTTTGGAATAAAAAAGGGTGTAGCGTTGCACCCTCGAAATAGTTGGGAAACAGTTGGATGTCCTACGGACTAGGCGGGTTCCGCTCGAAAGTTTTGTTGGGGCGTGCAATGGGAAGTCTTAGCAGCCGGCAGCTTTTATTAAGTGGAAGAGTGGTGGGAAAATGGATAACATCCTTGAGTCAAGGGAGCTACAAGTAGAGCGGAAGCACTTCTTTATTGAGTTTCGCGAGAACGATCGGGGGCGTTTTTTAAAGATCACTGAGGAGGCTCATGGGAGGAGGAACTCCGTCATTATCCCGAGTACTGGCCTGGAAGAGTTCGGCCGGCACCTTGGGCAGGTCCTTTCCAATTTCCTTCCTAGCAGCTGCTGAAAGAAATTGAGTTCCTTCAAATAATATTAATAATTGAAATAATTGAATTTGAGTTCCTCCTCGTGGCTTCTCATGCATTAAACGTTGGGGTTTGGAGTCAGGCGACTTTGTCGTGAACGTATCCGTTAGCTGGCGAAGTGGTGTCCCAAGCGATGTCTTTTATAATTAGCCGTGTACAAGCAAATAGCCATTCAAACAGCCATTACTAATAAAACAGCCATTACTAATGCTAGAGCCGTTAAGAAGAATAGCAAGAATAGCAATGGCTCGAGGGGAGTCTCTTTTTTCAAAAAAAGTGCAGCTAAGGCCGGTAGGAAAAAGTACGTTTTTTGTTTTGGGAATGGCAAAGCAGATGGTAGTGGTGACCTCCGTGCTGCGCTAGGCGGAAAGGGGGCAAATCTTGCAGAGATGACGAAGATCGGGCTTCCTGTCCCTCCCGGATTTACCATTTCGACCGAGGTTTGTACCTACTACTACAAGCACGGATACGTATATCCAAGGGAACTGGAAGATCAACTCAGGGTAGCGCTGTCAAAAACCGAAGAATCGGTCGGCAAGCGATTGGGTAGCACGGAAAATCCGCTGCTTCTCTCCATCCGTTCCGGTGCTCGTGATTCCATGCCAGGTATGATGGACACCATCCTCAATCTTGGCATAAATGATGCAACCGTGGAGGTTATAGCCACTAAAACCGGTAGCCCGCGCTTCGCCTGGGATTCTTACCGACGTTTTCTACAGATGTACGGAGATGTGGTCATGGGTGTGCAACGTCATACGGGCGAACATCATGATCCCTTTGAGGAGGTGATCGACACGCTTAAGCGAGAGGTTGGGATCGAGAAAGATGGCGAGCTTTCCGTGATGGATCTCAAAAAGCTGGTAGCCTCCTTTAAGGCCTTAATTAGGGAACGGAGTGGCAAGAATTTCCCGCAAGAGCCCATGGAACAGCTGTGGGGAGCCGTTGGTGCGGTTTTTCGTTCTTGGCACAACGATCGTGCGACTGTCTATCGCCGAAAGTATGCCATTCCCCACGAGTGGGGTACAGCAGTAAACGTGCAAGCCATGGTATTTGGCAATATGGGAGAAACTAGTGCTACTGGGGTTGTCTTCACTCGTAATCCAGCTACTGGAGAAGAGGCTTTCTACGGAGAATATCTCGTCAACGCGCAGGGAGAGGACGTAGTGGCTGGGACACGTACCCCAAAACCGGTGTCTCAATTGCAGAAGGAGATGCCGGTCGTCTATCACCAGCTTTTGGCTGTCCGCCATGTTCTGGAAAAGCATTTTCGGGACATGCAGGACTTAGAGTTTACCATCGAAGACGGCCGGCTTTATATCCTCCAGACGCGTAATGGGAAAAGGACTGGAACCGCCGCAGTGAGGATTGCGGTGGAAATGGTGAAAAAACACTTAATCACCAAGGAAGAAGCTCTTCTGCGTATTCCTGCCGACTCGCTCAGTCATGTACTTGCTCCCATCTTTGATCCGGCCTCTAAGGAAAACGCTCAACTGATTGCCAGAGGACTCCCTGCTGGTCCAGGTGCCGCCAGCGGCCATATCTCCTTCCGGGCAGAAGATGCAGTTGCCCTCTCTCAGAAAGGAGAGAAGGTTCTTCTGGTTCGCGTAGAGACCTCTCCTGAAGATTTGCGAGGAATGATTGCAGCCGAAGGCATTCTTACTGCCAGGGGGGGAGTGTCCTCACACGCAGCTTTGGTAGCACGCCAAATGGGCAAAGTTTGCATCTGCGGCGCCTACACGCTTCACATTGACTACGGCGTAAAGACCGTTACCGCAGGCGAGGTCACTTTAAGAGAAGGCGACTTTATTTCTATTGACGGGACGACTGGGGAAGTTTTTTCTGGGGAAGTCAGAACTTCTCCTTCTGAGGTGGTTCAAGTCCTCGTTGATAGGACACTGAGTCCTTCCCGTTCCAGGACCTATAAAAACTTTGCTCTTCTTACGGGCTGGGCAAGCAAATATAGCAAGCTGCGGATCCGCGCCAATGCGGATACTCCCGAGCAAGTGGCCAATGCCGTTGCATTTGGAGCTCAGGGCGTGGGTTTGTGCCGTACCGAGCATATGTTCTTTGAGGGAGACCGAATTAATGCTATGAGGGAGATGGTTCTTGCTGCTGGTCCGGAGGAACGCCGTGCCGCTTTGGAAAAGCTATTGCCCTATCAGAAGGAGGACTTTATTGGCATTTTCCGCGCGTTGAGGGGTTTGCCGGCTACCATTCGCTTGTTAGACCCTCCCCTTCATGAATTTCTTCCGCGTGGCTCTTCGCAGCAGAGGAGTTTGGCGAATAGTCTAAACATTCCGGTAGAGACGCTCGTAAAACGTGTTCAGGAGCTGCATGAGTTTAACCCTATGTTAGGACTGCGCGGATGCCGCCTGGGCGTGGTTTATCCAGAAATTTCTGAGATGCAGGCCTATGCCCTGTTTGAAGCAGCAGCATTAGTACAGAAAGAGGGCGTCAAAGTACGCCTAGAAATCATGGTCCCACTAGTCGGATTCTCCAAGGAATTCAGAATCCAGAGAGACCTTTTGCAGAAGGTGGCTAACGAGGTTGCTGCGAGACAACAAACAAAGTTCAATTATCTCGTTGGAACGATGATCGAAGTTCCCAGGGCAGCGTTAATAGCTGATGAAATTGCAGAGGAGGCTGACTTTTTTAGCTTTGGCACGAATGACCTTACACAGACAAGCCTTGGTATGAGCCGAGATGACGCTGGTTCTTTCTTGCCGACTTATATGGAAAGGGAGATCCTACCAGAGAATCCTTTCACTAGCATCGATCAGAAGGGGGTTGGGCGCCTTATGGAGATAGCCATTGAAGGGGCTCGCAGTGTACGCTCAGACATTAAGCTCGGCGTTTGTGGTGAGCACGGGGGAGATCCTGACAGCGTGAGGTATTGTTCTCTTCTAGGGCTCACTTACGTAAGCTGCAGTCCGTTCCGAGTTCCAATTGCCAGGGTTGCTGCGGCTCAGGCGGCCTTGGGGGCAAAGTAGAAAAAGTGTGGGGCGGTGCAGCTCTTCTTGGTTATTACGTCCATGATCTAAGCCCCTTTCTTGTTTCCTGGCATGGTATTGGGGTCCGTTACTACGGTCTTTCTTACGTGCTGGGGTTTCTCTGTGCGTTTTGGCTCTATCGATGGTTAGCCCGTCACGGATACTCTCCCATGCGGTCCGACCAAATAGGGGAATTCGTCTTTCTATGGTGTGCATTGGGAGTTCTTATTGGAGGACGCCTTGGGTATCTACTCCTCTATGATAGATCCTCCTTTCTCACCGAGCCCTGGATGTTCTTTGCAATTTGGAGAGGTGGTATGGCTAGCCACGGGGGCATAATGGGCGCCGCAGTAGCTATCATTATCTATGCTAGAAGGCGTGGGATGCCCCTTCTCAGCGCAGGTGACAACACGGCGGTAGTGGCTCCAGTGGGGATCTTTTTCGGGCGTTGTGCGAACTTTATCAACGGCGAACTCTTTGGAAAGGCCACGGAAGTCCCCTGGGCGGTCCAATTTCCCAACGAACTCCTGCGCTACAATAACCCACAGAAAATTCATTCAATTCTTGTGCAAGCTTCTCAGATCCGACCGGATTTTTCTTCCTTGGATACCCTTATCTCCAATATTCCTGCCTCATCGGAATTACGCTACCTGCTGGGCCAAATCCTAACTCCCAGACATCCATCTCAATTATACGAAGCACTACTGGAGGGGGCGGTGCTTTTTATGATTCTGTGGCTATTGCGTACCCGTTTCCAGCTTCCCAATGGTCTGCTGACAGGCTTATTCTTCCTATTTTACGCATGCTTCCGCTTTCTAGCGGAAGCCTTTCGTGAGCCCGACGCGCCGCTTATTGTGGGGATTTCACGCGGACAATTTTTTTCCCTTTTTTTTATCCCCCTTGGAATCGTTTCTAGCCTAGTGGCAATTTCTACACAACACCATCCTTCCTTTTTTCACAAAAAACCCCGATCGTAAGTGGGATGTACACCATAGAAGGGGCAGGCCTGTATTTTCCGGAAGAAGAGGCAGGGTAACACGATAATCTTTATGAGTCTAGGAAGTTGGCGACTTCCATAAGCACTGTCCGAGCAGGCAGGAGGTTCTGTAACTTCCGAATCTTCTTCAGATGGGGGGGGACTCCTAAGGGGACTACAAGGGGGAGAGGCACACAACGTTGGCTAGCGTTCCGATAGGCCGCAATATAGCTTTTAGATCTCCAAAATAGATCGTCGAAACACCTCATCTTATCTAGCAGCATTAAGTCAGGCGACCAGGTTTTCCTGCTCTGTTGGAGGCTACGTTGTTGGGCTTTGGAGGATCGTTTATAGAATTAGTCATCAGTTCGCTTGCATAGCGTGAAAATGGAGATTAGTTATCCTTCATTGCCTGATGAAAAAGACCCTGTTAGACAAGGTATGGGAGGCTTATTCCGTTCGCCAGTTACCAAACGGGCAGACACAGATCTTTATTGGTACTCATCTTATCCATGAGGTAACAAGCCCTCAGGCGTTTGGGATGCTACGGGATCTTGGGTTGAAGGTGCTTTATCCAGAACGCACGTTTGCAACTGTAGATCATATCATTCCCACTACCGTAGCGCGCTTTCCTGATCCTCTAGCAGAAGAGATGATTCGTGCTCTGAGAGCGAACTGCGCTGAGTTTGGGATCCAGTTTTTTGACATCTCGACTGGGCATCAAGGCATCGTGCATGTCATTGGCCCCGAAGAAGGTATCACCCAACCTGGTATTACCATTGCTTGTGGCGATTCTCATACCTCCACCCATGGAGCATTTGGGGCGATTGCCTTCGGCATTGGGACTAGTCAAGTGCGGGATATCTTGGCCACGCAGACCATTGCCTTGCGCAAGCCTAGAGTACGCCGTGTTAATGTAGAGGGTAAATTGGCCGCCGGAGTTTATGCTAAAGATGTGATTCTCCATATTATCCGCAAGTTAGGCGTCAACGGAGGCATCGGTTTTGCATACGAGTATGGCGGCAGCACTTTTGACCTCTTCAACCAAGAGGAGCGGATGACCATATGTAACATGTCTATTGAGGGTGGGGCACGGGTTGGTTATGTCAATCCGGACATCACTACATTCTCCTACCTAAAAGGGAGACCATATGCCCCCTCACTACGGCAGTGGAACGCTGCAGTGAGGCAATGGGGATCATTTGCTTCGGACCCAGACGCTAGCTATGATGACATAGTTACCTTTCAAGCGGAAGAAGTGCTCCCGACGGTAACGTGGGGAATTCATCCCGGACAGTCCATTTCTATCGAAGAAAAAGTTCCCGCTCCGGAGGAATTATCCACCAAAGATCGCGCTGCTGCTCGGGAAGCGTTGCAACACATGCAGTTGAAAGCCGGACTACCTATTAAAGGTACCAAGGTGGATGTTGCCTTCATAGGTAGCTGTACCAACGGAAGGCTGACGGACCTTCAGGAGGTAGCACGTCACCTTAAGGGGCATAGAGTGAAACTGGGGGTTAAGGCCATCGTTGTTCCTGGCTCACAGGGCGTGGCGGCAGCAGCCGAAGAACTGGGTGTAGCAGAAATATTTCGAGAGGCCGGATTCGAATGGCGGGGAGCTGGGTGTTCTATGTGTTTGGCAATGAACCCTGATAAGCTTTCTGGTAGCCAGCTTTGTGCAAGTTCCAGCAATCGCAACTTTAAAGGTCGACAAGGTAGCCCAAACGGAAGAACGGTGCTAATGAGTCCGCTTATGGTGGCAGCTGCCGCCATAAGGGGCGAGATTAGTGATGCTCGCGAGATCTTTTCAATTCAGTAAGGGGATTAGCTTGCCATGACTCTACGGAGGATCCTCACTGTAACCGGAAAAGCAGTCAGTATCCCTAGCAACGATGTGGATACAGATCGCATCATCCCGGCGCGTTTTTTAAAGTGCGTAACTTTTGATGGATTGGGACGGTACGCATTTTATGATGAAAGATTCGACGAGGATGGCACTGAGAAGCCTCACCCACTTAATGACCCAAAGTATAAGGGTTCTAGCATTCTCATTAGTGGTTCCAACTTTGGTTGTGGGAGCTCTAGGGAGCATGCCCCGCAGGCCCTCTACCGTCGTGGGTTTCGGGCGATTTTAGCAGAGAGTTACGCAGAAATTTTCTTTGGTAATGCGGTCATGTTGGGTATGCCATGCCTCTCCTTGCCGGTAGAAGCGCTTAGAGTACTGACTGAGCTTGCAGCGAACAATCCACCACCTGAACTTGTTGTTAACATCGCTTCTGGTAGGGTGACTGCAGGGCCTCTGGCTTTTCATGGGAACCTTCCTGGGTATGCACGGGAGGCCTTCCTCCAAGGCAAGTGGGATCCTATTGTTGATCTTCTAGAAGGTATTCCGCTGATCCGAAAGATTGCCGCAAAGGTCAGCCATTTTTAGCCTGGAAACCGGGGCCAGAGTGTGATGCATGGGGTGCCAGGGGTGGGTTTTTCCTTCTTTCTAGGTTTTTCTAAGACAAGTCGCCTTGCACCGTCCGGTAGATCCTGCAGGTCGGAGACCTCTCATCGGTCGGAGTATGGTCCGAGGCGTAGCTCTTGATAATGCCCCCTTAGGTAGATAGACCTCTCCATGAGAAGCGATCATCCGATGGCCGTTGACCCAGAAAGTGGGAGATATTTGCAGATTGGTTAGCTGCTAGATGTTGGAGAATATGAAAAGTTTCTTCTGCATCTCCTCCTATGTGCTGAGCAATTTCTTCAGCGTTTATGGGGGGTCCAGAATTGGTTTGAAGGAATTTAAGGACTTTTTTCTGCAACTCGAGAATGTGAGATGCTACTTGCTTTCCAGCCTCAACACCAGGCTGGTGGTAGGCGTTAATGTGAGTTAAGAAACCGTAGAAGCCCACTGCGCGCTCATAGAGAGCAATCAGGGCGCCGAGGGAAGAGGCATTGAGTTGATTGACGCTAATCGTGAGGGAATCCCGTCCCTTTTCGCAGAGTGCAGTACGAGTTCCCCGAAAAAAACCTTGTAAGTAGTCGCCACTAGTAACGCCAGGTTCGACTTCTATCTCTTGGAAAGCAGCTGCTTGTCGAACCTCGATAAAAGTGACAAAAAAATTGTCTACTCCGTCCATAAGTTGCTGAACATAGGCATGCTGATCCGTAGAACCTTTATTTCCATAAACAGAAATACCTTGGTGAACGAGCCTACCGTCAAGATCTCGTTCTTTCCCTAAAGATTCCATGATCAGTTGCTGAAGATACCGACTTAATAAGAGCAGGCAGTCTTTGTAAGGTAAGATGACCATGTCCCTCTTCCCCCTGCTTTCCCTCGCATAGTACCACATCAGCGCTAAGAGTAGCGCCGCATTTTTTCGCAGATCCGAATGACGTGTTCTCATATCCATAGCCCTAGCGCCCATTAGAAAGGAGGTAACATCTAACCCTTGAAGAGATATGGGGACTAGTCCTCCTGCACTCATAACGGAAGTACGTCCACCTACCCAACTATATATGGGAAAACGTCTCAGCCAACCTTCTACTCCAGCCATGGAATCTAGCGTGCTGCCAGTTTCAGTAACTGCCACAAGGTGCTTAGTAAAAGCAGAAATACCGGCTTCCCTGAAGGCATGTTGGACTGTCAGCAATCCGTTTCTTGGTTCTTTGGTACTCCCGGATTTTGAGATCACTACAACAAGAGTGGAATCCAATTTACCAGAGAGCCTTGTAAGTACTCTCGAAAAACCGTCTGGATCCGTGTTATCCAAAAAATGGATCGACAGGGGATCTTGTGCATTCCCTAAGGCGTCGGACACAAGTTGTGGACCAAGGGCGGAACCCCCGATACCAATAGAAAGTACATCCGTAAACCTTTTTCCGGTGACACCGCGTATAGCTCCTAGGTGAACATCGGCTGAAAATTTCAGGACAGCCTCCAGGGCGTCGGTAATACCCATACATAACTCTGTAGTAGGGGCAAGGCTGGGATCTCTTAGCCAGTAATGGCCCACCATGCGGTTCTCGTCTTGGTTGGCGATATTCCCCTTCTCTAATTCTGCCATAGACAAAAGAGCCCGCGTTGCGCGGCCTTGCATACTGGGCAAAAAGTCCTCCGAGAAGCCCATGCGGCTGATATCCAAGGAAAAACCTGAATCTTCATAACGTAAGAAGTATTCCTGGAATCTAGTCCAAGAAGACATGGTGCTCATAGCAGCATAGAAAAATGGAAGAAAGTTGGAATTTGTAAACCAAAACCGTTGACATAAAGATGTGCCTCTCAGCAAATGTAATACATGGAAAGGGAATTCTTTACTCTATCTGAAATAGAAACTCAAATGGTAGGTGAAGTATTTGCGGCAGGGCTTTCTACCAGCGATGTGCTCTGCCTAGAGGGACCGATGGGAGCTGGGAAAACCCAGTTTGTTAAGGGGTTAGCGCGTGGGCTGGGATTTTTTGGAGCGGTGACAAGCCCGACCTTTCCCTTAGTTCACGAGTATTATGAAGGTGATCGTCTCTCCTTGGTCCACTTTGACTTCTTTCGCCTAGATTGTGAGAAAGCAGTAGAGGAACTGGGATTCGACGATTACCTGCATCAGGCCACACTTGCTATCGAATGGGGAGATAAATTCCATGAACTCTTACCTTCTGGTACACACACTGTCCTGTTCAGGATCTTAAAAAGCGGAGAGCGACATATAGCCTTCTCGCATATATTTTGAGAGTATTGGCTATAGAGGCTTCGGCTCATCTGGGGAGCGTGGCCATCCGACGGGGAGACAAGCTCTTAGTGGAGCGCTTTGCGCAGCCCAGAGGCGGGGAGGGGGCCCTGTGTCGTGCTCTTGAAAAGGTAATAATAGGGAGAGAAGGGCGTGTGCACCGTATTGCTGTTGGGATTGGGCCAGGTGCCTATAATGGGATTCGAGCTGCTATCTCCTTGGCCACGGGCCTGAAAATTGCCTGGAGGGTCCCTTTATGTGGTATTCCCTCTGTTCTTGGCGTAGAATCCCCTGCGGAGCGCTATGCAGTCGTTGGAGATGCGCGGGGAGGATCGTTGTTCTTCGGCACTGTCTCTGGGCAATGTCTAGAAAATCTTCAGCTCTTGTCTCATACGGAGTTTCAAAAAAGACTCTTCGTTTGGAGGCAGACTTGTAGGGATCCTGTCTACACCGTTTCTCCGGTTCCAGCATTTCCAAAACTATGTGTACTTCCTCCTAATGCTGGGAAATTGGCTTTTCTTGCAAAAGAATACCCAACCTCGGAGCAGGGGCTTTCCCCTCTTTACTTAAAGCCTCCGCACACCACTCAGTCTGCTTCTCAATTTACCTTTTCAACTGGGCAATAATCAGCTTGATAAGTCACTTGTTCTCCAATGAATGACAATCGCCTATCCTCCTCCTTAAGCGGAATGAAACTCTTCCCGACTCGAGTGTGAGCGCCAAATAAGAATCCTCGCACCTATACAGTGGCTATATAGTGGAAATGTGGCGGATCTTCTCCTGCTCAAAAACAAAAAAAAAGGAAATATGCGACGAGGTGGTGCTTTCTTTCCGCTAGAATAGGTAATTTCGCCCCCCTTCCCTGTGTCTGTGTGAGGCGATTACTGCAACTAGACAGGCGCTCTGCAGAAAGCATGTAGAAAAAGTCCATGGGCACAGAATACCTACAGGGCACCATATCGGTGCATGGGATCCTTACGGAGAGATTTTTTAGAAGGCATTTTTAGATCAAGATTAGGAGCGCTTGATCCGGACCTATTTTGTCAAGGGTTTTTAGTGCAGGGGTAACCTCCAAAAGCCTTCTTACACGGTTTTTCCACAGCCTTTAACCAACAAGAGTGCAATTGGTTTAGGGGTGGAGGGGGAGTCGGAAGGAGATGGAGTGATCCCGCACACTGGGCAATCGGGATCTACATCTGGAAAAAAGAAAAAAAGCAAGTTGGCTCTAGCGCAAAAAATGATGTCTCCAGGACAGAGTTCTCTCAAAAGTCGCACTGAGCTAACATCTACTTGGCTCATAAAATAACGAAATGCTAAGAATTTACTTGCGCCGATCTCCAAGACGAGTAGCCTCTCCCTCTCTGCATGGGCCCTCACAAGAGGGGGGAGACTAACCCTACGCACTAGGGAGTGGGTTTTGACTGTTTTTTCCCAAGGGGATTCCTTTCGCAACCGATGCCAACAACTAACCAGCTCGTCCGTAGTGGACGAAGTAGAGCCACTGTAAAGTCGAAATCGCCTGCGCTTGCCAGATGTCCTCAGCGCCGTGGAGTCTGTCTCCAAGTTATGACGCGTACGCCGAAGAAGCCGAACTCCGCGCTGCGAAAGGTAGCTAAGGTACGCTTGACCAATAGCCAGGAAATAATTGCGTATATTCCTGGTGAGGGACACAACTTGCAGGAACACTCTATCGTTTTGATACGTGGAGGCCGTGTAAAGGACCTTCCTGGCGTACGTTATCACATTGTGCGCGGCGCACTGGATACCCTTGGGGTAGAGGGTCGTCGCCGCAGCCGCTCAAAGTACGGCTCAAAGCAGCCAAAACCTGGAGCGGAAAAGGAAACTCAGGGAGGCAAGAAAAGGTAGAGAATTAATTATGTCAAGGAGGCATAGAGTTCTTCATAAGAAGTCCAAGCACGACGCGCGATACGCTAGTCCATTGGTCGCTCGTCTGGTTAACACTGTCATGCGTTGTGGAAAGAAGTCAGTTGCAGAGTGTATTGTTTACACCGCTATTGAGCAATCACGCGAAGGTAGCGATTCCGTTGATCCTTTAGAGACTTTTAACAGGGCAGTTGATAATGTAAAACCCCGTCTAGAGGTAAAATCTCGCCGTATGGGTGGCGCTACTTATCAGGTGCCGGTTGAGGTAAATCCTAATCGGCAGGTTGCTCTTGCTATTCGGTGGATCGTTACGCTTGCAAGCAAGCGGAAGGGCCTTTCGATGGTGCGGGCGCTTGCTCACGAATTAAAGGATGCTGCGGCAGGGCAAGGTGGAGCTGTTAAAAGGCGGGATGACATGCATAAAATGGCCCAGGCCAACCGTGCATTCGCACACTTTCGCTGGTAAGCGGGAAGGCCAAACAAGGCTAAATCAACGAGGTAAGAAGATCCAATTCCACCGCTTTGCGTTGCTATAGAGAGATGGCCCACCTTAATTTACAGACCCGTGCGTTTCCGTTAGAACACACACGAAACATCGGCATTGCTGCGCATATTGATGCTGGAAAAACTACCCTCACTGAGCGCATCCTCTTCTACACTGGCATGATTCACAGGCTTGGTGAAGTTCATGAAGGAACCACAGTTACTGATTGGATGGAGCAGGAACGTGAGCGAGGCATTACCATCACCTCAGCGGCTACTACCTGTACATGGGATCAACATAAGGAGGAAGGGGTTTGCAAATTGTTCGAGGGACAAAAGCAGCGCATCAATATCATTGATACTCCGGGTCACGTCGACTTTACAGCAGAAGTGGAACGGTCCCTACGGGTATTAGATGGAGCTGTTGCTGTCTTTTGTGGGGTTGCTGGGGTACAACCGCAGTCCGAGACCGTTTGGAGGCAGGCCACAAAATACAGTGTTCCTAGGGTCGCCTTTGTCAATAAAATGGATCGCACAGGGGCTGACTTTGATATGGCCGTTTGGAGTATGCGTACTAAACTGAACGCTAATGCGTGGCCGGTCTTGATCCCGATGGGAAGGGAAGGTGAGCTGCGCGGCCAGCTTGACGTGGTCAATAGGAAAGCGGTCCTTTACTTAGAGGATAATGGTCTAGGTTCTACATACAAGATTGTTGAGGTCCCAGAGGGATGGCGAGAAACTTCTGAGAGGGCATATCGTGATCTCTTCGAGCAAATAGTGGACCTAGACGACGAGCTCGGCATGCTCTTCCTGGAAGAAAGGGCTATTTCTGTACGAGATCTGAAAGCTGCCATCCGTCGTCAGACTATTGCGAACCGCTTCGTACCTGTGGTGGGAGGGTCTGCCTTCAAAAACAAAGGTGTTCAATGCTTGATTGACGCAATAGTGGACTATCTCCCGAGTCCGCTAGACATTCCGCCCGTGCGAGGCCAAGATCCAGACAGTGGCTCTGTTACGCTGGTAACTGCGGATGATAGCAGCCATTTTTGCTCGCTAGCTTTTAAACTCTGGGCCGATCCCTTCGTGGGAAAGTTAGTGTTTTTCCGCGTCTACTCTGGAAAATTAAGCAAGGGTGACGTTGTGTATAACCCGAGGACCAAAAAGCGTGAGCGTATCAGTCGGCTTATTCAAATTCAGGCAGATAAACGTGAAGACATAGATACCTGTTGTTCCGGGGACATTGCTGCTATTGTCGGTATCAGAAATATTACCACTGGTGACACGCTTTGTGACGAGGAGTATCCTATTTTACTTGAGCCGCCATCTTTTCCTGATCCTGTTATCTCTATGGCTATTGAGCCAAAGACCAAACAAGATCAGGAAAAGATGGCTATCGCTCTCCAGCGTCTTTCGGAAGAAGATCCAACCTTCCGAGTCTGTACTAACACAGAAACGGGCCAGACAATTATTGAGGGGATGGGGGAGTTACATCTCGAGATCATCCGAGATCGGATGCTGCGGGAATTTAAGGTAGGTGCCAATGCAGGCAGACCTCAGATTGCCTATAAGGAAAGCGTTTCCAAGTCAGCCAGCGGGGAGGGTAGGCTCGTCAAACAATCCGGTGGGCGTGGCCAATACGGGCACGTCATCATTGGAGTGCGTCCCAACGATCGCGGCAAGGGTATTACAATTGAAAATAAAGTTGTGGGTGGGACTATCCCGAAGGATTTTGCCCAAGCGGTTATTAAAGGCCTCCATGAGGGTCTGCTCAACGGGGTTTTAGGAGGATATCCGGTCATTGACATACACATTGATGTTGTGGACGGCTCTTATCACGAGGTAGACTCCAGCGAGGTTGCATTCAAGATAGCTGCTATTTTTGCCATTAAGGATGGCCTGAAGAAGGCGGCTCCAATTCTACTCGAGCCTATCATGAGGGTAGAAAACATAACCCCGGAGGAATTTCAAGGGGACATTATGGGGGATCTTAATCGTCGTCGCGCGCGTATTGTAGGTATTGATGGGAGGGGGGGCTTTGGCAGCACCATTAATGCGGAGGTTCCTCTAGCAGAAATGTTTGGGTACGCTACCGCAATCCGTTCACTCTCAAAGGGTCGATCTTCCTACTCTATGCAGCCGTCACACTTTGAACAAGTACCACAACAGGTGCTTGGTCTAATACTAGAGCAGCAGAAAATTAATGGAGAAGGCTGATGCCTACAGCAATGAAGCAAAAAATTCGGATCCGTCTCAAAGGGTATGACTTTCGCGTCCTTGATGCCTCTGCTGCAGAGATTGTTGAGACAGCGCGCCGTACAGGCTCCAAGGTTAGTGGACCAATCCCCTTACCAACCGAAATCGAGCGTTTTACTGTCAACCGCTCGCCCCACGTGGATAAAAAATCGATGGACCAATTTGAGATTCGGACACACAAACGCCTTCTAGACATCGTGGAACCAACCGCAAAAACCGTTGACGAACTGCGCAAGCTCAATTTACCAGCTGGCGTGGACATTAACATTAAAATCTAGCCCATAAGGTGACTGTTGGACTTATAGGAAAAAAGAAAGGGATGACCCGCTTGTACGACGACAGGGGTTGTGCTACTCCTGTGACTGTCATCGAGGCAGGAGGAAACTGGGTGCTGCAGGTAAAAACCTTGGAGAAGGATGGTTACACTGCTTTTCAAGTAGGCTTTGACGACCAGAAAAAACAACGGGTGACCCAAGCGCAGCTCGGCCATTTTTCTAAGAGTGCTTCTGCACCCAAAAGGACGATTCGAGAATTTCGAACGAATCTGGGGGAAATTGCTCCGTCACTCGGCAGTTTGCCGGTGACCCATTTCCAGGTGGATCAGTTTGTGGACATTGTTGGGCAAAGCAAGGGGAAAGGATTTCAGGGGGTTGTCAAGCGGCATGGTTTTTCCGGACAGCCGGCCAGTCATGGATCCATGATGCATCGTAGGAGTGGTGCTATTGGGAACCGTTCTACTCCAGGTCGAGTGTGGAAGAACATTGGTATGCCCGGCCATATGGGCAGCAAGCGTACTACTGTGCAAAACTTGAGAGTTATCCAGGTGCGAGAGAAAGATGGGGTAATCTTAGTTCGAGGAGCTATACCAGGCCCAATAGGGGGTTATATTCTCATTCTTCCTTCCAAGAAGAAGGGGGGCAGCGTTCGTTATTTTTCCAACGGATAGATTATGGGTGCAGCTATACTGACAACGCAGGAAGCTGAGGAAGCAAAGGTCACATTGGTCACCGCCAGTGCGAAGGGCATGCAGGCTGTGTATGAGACGGTAGTTGCTCTTCGCGCAAATTCCCGTAGTGGTAGTGCCAACACTAAATCAAAGGGCGATGTGTCACTGTCTGGTACAAAGTCCTGGCGACAAAAAGGGACAGGACGCGCGAGGACGGGATATAGGTCCTCCCCTATCTGGAGAGGGGGAGGGGTGGTTTTTGGCCCCAAACCACGCAGCTTCTTAAAGAAGATCCCTAAGCGGACCAAGCGCCTCGCCCTACGTAAGGCTTTTAGTGTTCGCCTTCTAGAAGGCGATGTGCTTATTGTGGATTCTTTCCAGGTGGCAGAGCCAAAAACGAAGCAGTTTCTTGCTCTGCTTAGGGAGAGTGTTTCCCAAACGCATGCGAAGGTGCTTATTATTGATGCCATGTTTAATACGATAACTGTAAGGGCAGCACGTAACGTCCAGGAGGCGCTTCTGATTCTTGCCAGGGAAGTTCACACTGCCCACTTGCTGTCCTTTGATAAAATCCTACTTACCAGGGCGGCCCTAAATGTTATTGCTACCAGGCTCTCCAAATGAAAGAGGCCAAAAACCCAGTTCGTGGCGTGCTTTTTACAGAAAAAGCAACCCTTCTGTCCGGCAAATTGAACCAGTATACCTTTCGCGTTGTACCATCCGCCAACAAAATTCAGATTAGGCGTGCCCTCGAACGGGTTTTTAGCAAAAAGGTGCTAGCCATTAATACGGCGCGTTGTTCTGGGAAGAAAAAACGTAACCATCGAACTAACAAGTTTGGCCGAAAGGCGAACTGGAAAAAGGCCATAGTCACGCTAAGCGGTGTGGAGAAACTTGACTTTGCAAGCTAGGATGTAGCCTAAAAATGTTTCTTAAGTTATGGCTCTAAAAACTTTCCCCCCCCTTACCCCGTCTTTGCGTTTTAAAGTACTTCCCAAATTTGATGAGATTACTAAGGTCTGGCCTGAGAAGTCCCTGACTCTTCCTCTAAAGAAGACTGGCGGTCGTAACAATCGTGGCAGGCTAACCAGCCGTCACCGTGGCGGTGGACACAAAAAGAGGCTTCGAATTGTCGACTTTAGGCGTCGCAAGCTGGGAGTGGAGGCCATTGTACTGGCGATTGAATACGACCCTAACCGTAGCGCCCGCATTGCCCTTCTAGAGTATGCAGATAAGGAAAAAGCTTACATCTTGGCTCCGATGGCTCTTCGAGTGGGGCAGCAGGTGGTGGCAGGAGTCAGAGGAGATCCAGCTGTTGGCAACGCGTTACCTCTTAGATCTATTCCTCTGGGGACTCCCATCCACAATATTGAGTTAGTCCCAGGACGTGGCGCCAAACTCGTACGAAGTGCTGGGGTACAAGCTTTTCTAGCCAATCGGGAGGGAGGAGCTGCGTTCGTCAAACTTGCCTCTGGTGAGACACGAAGCATCAGTGAAGAGTGTTTTGCGACAATCGGACGGGTAGGTAATGTCGACCATATGAGTGTCTCTAGTGGAAAAGCTGGGCGGAGTCGCTGGTTGGGGCGTAGACCGCACGTGCGTGGTGTGGCTATGAATCCAGTAGATCACCCAATGGGAGGAGGGCAAGGTAAGAGCAAAGGTGGAGGAGGGCGTCATCACCCCGTCAGTCCGTGGGGCCAGCTTGCCAAGGGGTTTAAGACAAGGCGCAAGCATAAGCCTTCCGGTCGTTTTATTGTGCAAGAAAAGACAAGACGATAGTAGCTTCAGTGGATAGTAGTAGAAGCAGCAGATAAACAGAGAAAAAAATTGCCTCCCATGGGTAGATCATTAAAGAAAGGGCCGTTTGTTGAATGGAAGCTTCTTGAAAAGATCGACGATCTGAACAGCAGTGGGACGAGGAAAACTATTAAGACATGGTCCAGAAAGTCCACTATAACCCCTGACTTTGTCGGGCATACCTTCGGCGTCCACAATGGAAAGATCTTTGTTCCGGTATTTGTTACCGAAAATATGGTTGGCCACAAGCTGGGTGAGTTTTCCCCCACCAGGCTTTTTAAGAAACATGGCTCACACACTGCTAAAGCAACCAAATAGTCCAGAAATAAGCCGGCTATTGGGTTGGGTTCCAAACGACAGCTTTACGAACTGCTTTATGGCAACGAGACTCTAGATGCAGAGAAAGGGGTCTGCGAAGGTCTGTTATGCTAGCCAGCAACTTCTGCTAGCTAGCACTTCTCTTACAGCCCCTTATGAAGAAGGTCAGGCTGATTGTATGATCTGTACTATCGATATTCCCGATATTCCCATGAAAAGGGTTGTCCAGGGTCGGCGAATCTTGTTCACTATTGCCAACTCTGGCAGTTTATAGCTACAAGGAACAAGGTGGTCGGCAAGAAATTAAAATAAAATGCAGGTGCGAGCAGTATACAAGTATGCGCGGGTCTCAGCCTTCAAGGCACGTAAGGTAGCTCGTTCCGTCTGTGGGCTGTCTGCGCTTGAGGCCATAGACATTCTGCGGCTGGGTGCTCTTTCCAAGAAAGCTGCTCCGTTAATTCTTAGGACCCTGAAGAGCGCGATTGCAAACGCCGAAAGCAACAGTGGTAATGCGCGTACAAACCTTCTTGTGATTAAAGAGGCTACAGTAGGAGAGGGGCCCACCTTCAAGAGGTTTCGGCCAAAGGCGCGCGGTAGCGCCGGTCCAATTCGAAAGCGCACCAGTCATATTACCATTGTTCTGACTGACGCAATTAAGCCGGAACGAGATGAGCAAGGGAAAAATTCTGGTTCGATTGCCGAAAAGTTACCTGAGGGCAATCGGAGTACAAGTGCTCCAAAAGATGAGCGTAGGGTTTGATCCAATGGGACAAAAGATTCATCCAAAGCTCTTCCGGCTACCCCTTACGCGAGATTGGGCCTCGCGCTGGTTTGCCTCTAAGAAGGACTATGCAGATTCCCTATTAGGGGATGAAAGAATTCGTCGATACTTGAAAAGAAAGCTAAAAGGGGCTGCAGTTTCCAGAAGCATCGTTGAGCGAGCTTGGAATAGCCTGCGAGTTACGATCCATACAGCACGTCCTGGGGTAGTGATTGGACGTAGGGGGGCCGAGATCGAGAAAATGACCCAAGAAATCTCGGATATGGCGAAGGGTAAGCAGGTAAAGATCGATATTGTAGAGGTCAAGCGCCCCGACTTGGATGCGCAGCTCATAGCGGAAAATATTGCCTCTCAGCTGGAACGCCGTATTTCCTTCCGTCGTGCCATGAAAAAATCGGTTCAAACTACCATGGATGCGGGGGCTCTCGGAATCAAAGTGCGATGTGCAGGACGCCTGGGGGGGGCAGAAATTGCTAGAACAGAATGGACACGAGTCGGAATGGTGCCGCTTCATACTTTGCGCGTTCCTATCGGTTATGGATTTAGTGAAGCCAATACAACAGCTGGTAAGATCGGCGTCAAAGTATGGCTTTGCAGAAAGGAAGAAAAACCCGAGGAGGAAGTGACTAAGGGTGCCCCTCGCTAGTGTGAATCAGAGCTTGTAGGAACTTAATTCCAAGAGGGGACTTTTTCTATTTTTCTATGCCACTGGTGCCAAAACGGGTAAAGTACAGAAAGGTTCAACGGGGGAGCCGAGCAGGGATGGGGTCACGTAATTTGAAGATCAGTTTCGGGGAATTTGGGTTACAGACTCTGGAGCGGGCCTGGATCACGAACATTCAGGCCGAGGCTGCTCGTGTCGCGATGACGCGGCATATGAAGAGGAAGGGGAAACTCTGGATTCGTTTTTTTCCGGATAAGTCCGTTACGGCCCGTCCTCCAGAAACCAGAATGGGGAAAGGAAAGGGCCAGCCCACGTATTGGGTGGCCGTTGTGCGGCCGGGTAACATTCTTTTTGAACTGGATGGCGTATCAGAATCCATCGCCAGGGAGTCCTTACGCCTTGCAGCCAATAAATTGCCAGTCCGTACTCGCCTTGTTGTTCGCCACCATGCAGTGAACTGACACTGCGTTGCCAGGAAAGTGCAGCAGATAGCAGGCTCCAAGAGAATCAATATGAAAAATGTTCTGAGAAAGCAGTTATTTAGCTTAACTCTCGATGACCTCCGTGCACGTGAGAGGGAGCTACGGGAAACAATCTTTAAATTCCGTCTCCAGCAGCAAAGTGGACGATTGGACAAGCCTAGCATGCTTCGAACTCTTCGCCGCCACATTGCTCGCATCCGAACCATTATGAACGAAAAGATTAAGGGCACAAATAACAGCGTTAATGTTGCCTTATTAAAATGACTACCTACAATGCTGGAGCAGACATCAATATGGCTTCCCCGCCGAGGCCCACCGCGCGTAAAGTGCGCATTGGGAAGGTGGTTTCAGACAAAATGGACAAAACGATAGTTGTCAGTGTTGTGTCTAGGGTTGCCCACCCCCGTTTTGGGAAAATTGTTAAGCAGGTGAAAAAAGTTTACGCACACGATGAAAAGAATGAGGCCAAAGTGGGAAACTATGTCAGCGTCGTGGAAATACGGCCATTAAGCAGTCTCAAGCGTTGGCGATTGTTAGCAATACGTAAATAGGCGTTAGGTTACGAAGCGACAAGGGTTTAGCGGCGTAAAATCCGATCCATGATTCAGGTAAGAAGTATTCTAAATGTTGCTGATAACACCGGCGCGCACAAGGCCAGCATGATTGGTGTTATCGGGAAAGCAACACGCGTTGCTAGAGTGGGTGATACCGTTCGAATGAATATTAAAGAAGCTAACGCCGGTGGGTCTGTAAGAAAGGGTGAAGTTGTGCTTGGGGTAGTTGTCCGTACCAAGTACCGCACCAAGCGAGAGGACGGTTCCTTTCTGCGATTTGATACGAATGCCGTTGTAATCATCGATAAAGATGGAAATCCGCGCGGTACTCGCATTTTTGGTCCTGTGGCACGCGAGCTACGAGAAAAATTTATGAAAATTATTTCTCTCGCGCCTGAAGTTTTATGATACGCAGGAGCCTTTCCATTTGTCGGGGTGATACGGTCAAAATAATCTCTGGAAACTATCGTGGCGCCCAGGGGAGGGTGCTTCGGGTTCTAAGGAAAAGGTCCAGAGCTATTGTGGAGGGGGTGCATCTTGTCAAGAAGCACCAGCGTAAGAGCCAAGAATATCCAAATGGTGCCATTATTGAGAAGGAGGGACCTATTCATATTTCTAACCTCCAGCTCATAGAAAAAGGGAGGGGAGAAAGGGGAAATTAAGATGCAAGCTAGGCTACAAGAAGAGTATAGAAGGCGCATAGTTCCGCTTCTCCTCGAAAGGCACAAGTATGGAAATACCCACCAGGTTCCAAGAATCGAGAAGGTAGTGATCAACACCTGTGTGGCCTCAGCCTCCGATATAAAGGGAGCTCTAGAAGTTGCTCGGGCTGATCTCAGCCTAATCACTGGGCAGAGACCTGTAGTAACTCTTTCCAAGAAAAATATCTCTAACTTCAAACTGCGCAAAAACCAAGAAATTGGCTCCAAGGTAACGCTCCGTGGGCGTGTTATGTACGAATTCCTGGAACGTTTTATCTTCGCCGCTTTGCCGAGAATACGCGACTTCCGTGGGGTGTCTGCCAAGGCTTTTGACGGCCGCGGGAATTACACAATAGGAGTCAGTGACCAGTCGATCTTCCCCGAGGTTGAGCTTGATAAAGTCAAGCACACTGTTGGTTTTGACATTACCATCGTGACTACTGCCGGTACTGATGAAGAGGCAAAATCACTCCTCACCGAAATTGGCATGCCGTTTTCGGATAGAGCTAGGGGGCCTACGCCTACCGCCTAGATTTCGTTCGTTGTCCTAACCTAATTCACTTTTCTATCCATGAGTACCTTAACTGATCCCATAGCCGACCTCCTGACTAGGCTACGCAACACCTTACGCTCCCGCAGGAGTGAATTCGTTGTCCCCTATTCAAAACTGAAGAGCGAGATTCTACACCTCCTTAAGAGAGAGGGATATATAGAAAGCATCGAGCTGGATTATACTGGGAAACACCCGACCTTGAAAGTGCATGCTAAATATGTGAATAGGGAGGCCGCTATTGCCGGTGTGCGAAGAATTAGTCGGCCTGGACTCCGGAAATATGTGGGTTCCAAAGAGATCCCTCGTGTATTGGGGGGAATGGGCATCGGGTTGCTTTCGACACGGTTAGGCATCCTAACTGATCAAGAAGCACGGCATCGTAATGTTGGCGGGGAAATACTTGCTCATGTCTGGTAGACCTTATACTAGCCGGTAGTAAGCAGGGTCATCTAAATTTTAAAAGTTGAGTTTCCTCAACAGAGGAGTTAACCCCCATAAGCTGGGGCTGTTGAGAAGAAAAAAGAAGGACGGATAGAACAATGTCACGACTTGGCAAAAAGCCGATCAAACTCCCCCTTGGGGTAAGCGTTGTTTTCCTCCCGGATGGGGGTGTAGCAATAAAAGGCCCAAAGGGTAGGCTGGTACAGGTACTACCTCCTGCGATAAGGGCGCTAGTTAAGGAATGCGAGCTGCTGGTGGAAAGGAAAGATGATTCACGTCGCTCCAGGGCCATGCATGGCCTAACACGGACACTCCTTTCCAACATGGTGCTGGGGGTTTCGAGTGGATTTAGACGGGAATTAGAAATTCACGGAGTGGGCTTTAGGGCCACTGTGCAGGAAAAAGTTCTAAATCTCAACCTGGGATTTTCCCGCCCGGTTCTTTTTCCAATCCCAGAAAATATCCAAATTACCGTTGTGGACAACACTAAGTTGACTATAGAAGGGATTGATAACCAGCTTGTTGGGCAATGTGCCGCGGATATTCGAAGATGTTATCCACCAGAACCCTTTAAGGGAAAGGGTATCCGACTAAAGGGAGAACAAATTCGTCGAAAAGAGGGAAAAACAGTTCAATAACTGCTTCTTTATCATGTCTAACGTTTCTAACGTTTATAAACGCACAGTCCGCCACTTTCGGATTCGAAAGAAAATCTTTGGTACTGCGCAGCGTCCGCGTCTGAGCGTGCATTTTTCAGGTCGTCACATTACTGCCCAAGTGATCAATGACGTGGAAGGCAGGACCGTTGCTTCCGTGAACACCACGGAAAAAGACTTAAGAGTGACCACCAGGGCCAATTCCACTGGCGCAAAGATAGTCGGCAAACTCATTGCTGAGCGAGGACTGGTAAGGGGTATCCGCCTTGTCGTCTTTGACCGTGGGGGTTTTCAATACCATGGCAAGGTAAGAGCACTGGCCGATGCGGCACGAGAAGGAGGCTTCCAGTTCTAGTACCCAAGTCCCCCTGCAGGAAACGATTTCATGTTAACCCTCAAGAATAGTAAAGAAAGAAGTACCTCTCGGTCCTTGCGTGGGACTAACAGGCAGGTCACCGATCCCAAAAACTCTCTCACCGATAAAGTTGTTTTTATCAATCGCTGTGCCAAAGTGGTCAAGGGTGGTCGGCGCTTTAGTTTTAGCGCGCTAATTGTCTCAGGCGACCGTCAAGGACGGGTTGGGGTTGGTTTTGGAAAGGCAAATGAGGTGAGCGAGGCCATCCGCAAAGCAACGGCAGCAGCACACAAACGCCTGCTTAATATTGCTATTACTGAAAAAACACTTCCCCATGAGGTGATTGGGGAATTTGGAGGAGGGCGCGTTCTACTACGGCCTGCCTCTCCAGGAACAGGAGTAATCGCTGGCGGAGGCGTGCGCGCCATGATGGAAGTTGTTGGTATCCGGGATGTTCTGGCTAAATCCCTTGGATCCAGTAATCCAACCAACGTAGTTAAGGCAACTCTGAATGCCCTGACTACTCTCCGAAAACGTGAGCAGGTTAGTCAAATTCGTGGGAAGTTCCAGCCCGAACTTTCGTCAGCCATAATGACTGCGCCCTGATTTATTTTTATTTATGAGACTGCATGATTTAAAGCCCCTTCCTGGGGCCAAACATCGCAAGAAGCGCCTTGGTATAGGAGAAAGTAGTGGCCATGGAAAGACCTCTGGTAGGGGACATAAGGGCCAGAGGGCACGTTCTGGCGGAAGTATCCGCCCTGGATTTGAAGGGGGGCAGATGCCGCTGATTCGGCGCTTGCCCAAACGCGGCTTTAACAATTCTCGTTTCAAGGAAGTGGTTGGCATTGTCAACGTAGGGGATTTGGAGAAATTCTTTGAGGGTGGCACTCTGGTCAATGAGTCAATATTGCGCGGGAGGGGGCTCATACGAGGGCATTTACGGGTGGTAAAGCTCCTAGGTAAGGGCAGTTTAACGAAGCAATTCAGTATTGAGGTGGATCGCACTAGTACTGCAGCAAGAGAAAAGGTGGAGAAAGCTGGAGGGAACATCTCACTGTGTAAAAGACCTCTTTGGGAAAAGCCCATTCCGGTAGGTGCTTAGTAAGGCAAGTGGGTTGCCCCACTTTGCCTGCTGTTTTTCATAGGGGAAAATGGGGAAATTCCTTAGTGTTGCTCGATAATGGAGCGCGTATATGCCCTTCCTCTATGGTAGTTAGCCATGGTTTCTGCCTTCACCAACATTTTTAAGATTCCAGAGCTGCGGAGGAGGATAATGTTCACCTTGGCCATGATTGTGGTCATGCGTATAGGGTCGGCAATAGCCACTCCTGGAGTAAATGCGGAAGTACTCCGGCAGTGGTTTGTCGGTGCTACTAGAACACACTCAAGCGGTGGGGTGGCTACGCTCTTTAATCTTTTTACAGGTGGAGCGCTGGGCAATTGCGCAATTTTTTCCTTAGGTATCATGCCCTACATTAGTGCATCCATCATGCTGCAACTTCTCACAGCAGTGATTCCTAGGCTCGGAAAATTGGCACGTGAGGAGGGTGGCCGCCAGAAAATCATGCTTTATGCTCGGTACATTACTATTGGGCTTTGTGTCATCCAGGGTTACTTTCTTGCGCTTTCTCTGGAGAACCCTGCTTCCAGCCCGTTCCTACAGGGAATCGTGGAGACAATGCGGCAGCTGGACATGGAGCTAGTTCCTCATCCTGGTCTTGGGTTCCGCTTACTCACCATCACTACAATGACTGCAGGAACTCTCTTTCTCATGTGGTTGGGTGATCAAATCACTGATCGAGGGATCGGTAACGGCACTTCCTTGATCATCACAGTTGGAATCCTTGCCCAGCTTCCGGCGGGTCTCCTCCAGGCTTGGAAGACATTTGTTCCTACTGTTATTGGCACAACGGCCAGTATAAACCCTCTTGTTCTCGTTCTAATGTGTGCCTTTTTGGTATTCGTAATAGCTGCAGTAATTGCTGTTACTCAGGCACAAAGAAAGATTAGTATCCAGTATGCAAAGCGGGTAATGGGACGCAAGGTGTACGGCGGACAGACACAATACATGCCTCTTAAAGTTAACTACGCAGGGGTGATGCCCATAATCTTCGCACAGGCGATCCTGATTTTTCCCTCCACTATTCTAAAGATGGCCTTCCCTCAAAATAGAACTGCCTCTGATTTAGCAGACATGTTGGCCTCTGGATGGTTGCATTATACTCTCTACGGATGTATGATCTTCTTCTTCAGCTATTTTTGGGTAGCGACGCAGTTCCAGCCAGTGCAAATTGCCGATGATTTAAAAAAGTGTGGGGGATTTATACCTGGTGTGCGTCCTGGCAGGCCGACGGCGGACTTTTTAGACTTTGCTATGACGCGGCTGACCTTTGCCGGCGCCGTCTTTCTAACTGCCATTGCTATTCTGCCGCAGGTTCTTTACCAAGGGCTGAATCTGCCCTATACGGCGGCACAGTTTTTTGGAGGCACGGGATTGTTGATTATCGTTGGTGTTGTCCTGGAGACTATGCGTCAGGTGGAGACTCACTTGCTCCAACGACACTATGACGGCTTCTTGCGTAAGGGGCGACGGCGTGGTACCGAGTATTACGTTAGGGGGAGAGCGGACAAGGCAAGCTCTCCGCTGGTATGGGTTTATGTTGCTGTGGCAATCCTAGTTATCGCTGGCACCACTATTCTGGTGGCCTACCATCGTTAAAAAGAAAGAAGTGAGCAGGGAAGTGTAGAAAATAACTGTTCTCCTCGGGCTCGGATGTTTCTAGAACTCATCCTCTTACAGGGAGGAGACGCGGCATTGCGTTGCCCATTGCCTCAGGGAGAGGAAGAAGTGAGTTATGATCCCCATTAAAAAGAGCAAGGAGGTTTTTCAGATGCGTCTGTCCGGTGAAGTCGCGGCTGGGATTCTCGCGGAGCTTGTTGGGATGGTAACTCCAGGAATAACGACAAAGGATATCGATGAAGCGGCAGGAGAATTAATGAACGCGGCTCAGGTACGCAGTGCCTTTCTTGGTTACCGAAGTTTCCCTGGAAGAATTTGTATTAGCCTTAATGAGGAAGTCGTCCATGGGATTGGTAGTAGCAGCCGCCATATTCAGTGTGGGGATATTGTGAAACTCGATGTAGGTATTATTAGAGAAGGCTGGGTCAGCGATACCGCTGCGACCATCACCACTGGTGAGGTCTTACCTGAGGTAGCCTGTCTAGTTTCTACCACCCAGAGGATTCTCATGAGCGCCATTTCCATTGCCACTGCTGGTAGAAGGCTTGGTGATCTGTCAGCTCACATTGAAGAATGTGCTTGTGCTGCCGGATATAGTGTTGTCCGCGAATTTGTGGGACACGGTATTGGTCGTAGTCTTCACGAAGAGCCACAAATTCCAAATTTCGGCGAGCGTGGCACCGGGCCCATACTGAGAGCCGGGATGATTCTTGCCATCGAGCCTATGATCAATGCTGGTAAAGCCGATATCCGCATGCTTGAGGACAAATGGACTGTTGTAACCGCGGATGGAAGTCAGTCCGCTCATTTTGAGCACACTGTGCTTGTAACAAATGAAAAGCCGGAAATTCTAACATGTCCAAGGAACACTCTATTGAAGTAAAGGGTAAGGTGGTTGAGCTTCTGCCTAACACGATGTTTCGTGTGGAGTTGGAAGGTGGGCAACGCGTTCTGGCCCATATCTCTGGGAAAATGAGGCTAAATTTTATTCGCATTCTACCTGGTGACATGGTTACAGTGGAGATCTCTCCTTATGATCTAGCCAAGGGGCGCATCACTTATCGATGCAGATAAAACCGCGAGACGATGGAATGAAAGTCAGAGCCTCAGTAAAACGCCAGTGTGGAAGCTGTAAGATCGTGCGGAGGAAAAACGTCGTGCGGGTCATTTGTAAGGACCCAAAGCACAAACAGCGTCAGGGCTAACCGTATGCGTCCAGCTATTTTGACCATTTATTAATATTATGCCGCGACTCCTTGGTGTTGAAATCCCTGGCGACAAGCGCATTGAGGCTTCTCTGCAGTATATCTATGGAATCGGCAAGCGCACAGCCGCGCGCATTTTGGAGCAAGCTGATATTGGGGTCGATCTTCGAGCTAAAGCGCTGAGCCAAGAGCAAATTGCAGCAATTGTTCATGCTATTTCTGCCAGCAAGATTTTGACCGAAGGGGACCTGCGTCGAGAGGTGCAAAATCACCTTAAGCGCCTGCAAGGCATTAATTGCTACCGTGGAATGCGCCATCGTCGTGGGCTACCAGTGCGTGGCCAACGCACATCCACCAACGCTCGTACCAGAAAGGGAGCCCGCAGAACAGTTGGTATTGCCAGAAATAAAAATGCTAAATCCGGTAAAGTGTGATACAAGGGGGGGTGAAGGGCGATTTTCCTTTTCAAGGTGGGTAATACTTGCTAGTCGTCCAGCTGGGGTTTTGCGCCCGATATTATCTATGAAATTGTCTGATTGTTCCTTTTCCCTTGGGGTACGTGCGTGGGGCGTCGATAAGGTGGGTTTCCCCCCCCCGGAGGGGAGGAGAGGAACTGGGGGTTTTTTTCGCGCACTCCCTTTTTCCCTATTCTCTTCCCTATTCTACAATGGCTGTTGAGCGAGTTGACGAGGAGATGGTGGAGACTCTTAAAGAGGTGGCGGACAAGCCCGCCTCCGAGGAGGGTGTCTCTCCTAGGTTTCAGAAAAAGGGTGAGAGGCAGGCTGGGGACAGCCGGGGGAAAACAAAAAAAAGCTCCAAGGCTAGGGTCAGAGGCGGCAGAAGCATAGTGCAGGGTATCGTCCACGTCTTGGCTAGTTTCAACAACACTATCGTGAGTATTGCAGACCAAAATGGAAAGGTTGTAGGTTGGTCTAGCGCTGGTAAATGCGGTTTTAAGGGTTCAAGGAAAAGTACAGCCTATGCTGCTCAACTTGTTGCACAGGATGCCTGCCGCCAGGCAATGGGATATGGTCTCAAAGAAGTGGAGGTGCGTGTAAAAGGCCCAGGGGCAGGGCGCGAGTCGGCTGTGCGTGCTATTCAAGCGATTGGGTTGGAAATAAGCCTCATTCAAGATGTCACTCCTGTCCCACATAATGGGTGTCGTCCTCCAAAGCAACGCCGCGTTTAGTTGACTATTTCATGGCACGTCGTACTGGACCAAAAACGAAAGTCAGCCGCCGATATGGTGTTCTCATTGAGGGATCTGCCAGGGCATTTGAGAACAAGACCTATCCCCCAGGAGTACACGGTCCCAGTAGGAGTATACGTCGCAAGATCTCCGATTATGCATTGGCCCTTGCAGAAAAGCAGAAGCTGCGTTGCCAATATGGCGTCCTCGAGCGCCAGTTCCGGCGTTATTTTCGACAGGCCCTAACTAAAAAAGGGGTCACCGGAGAGATTCTCCTTCAGCTGCTTGAGACTCGCTTGGATAACATCGTCTATCGGATGGGGTTCTCTAGAACACTACGAGGGGCTCGACAGCTTGTTGCTCATGGTCATGTTTTTTTAAACAGCCGCAAAATAGACATCGCCTCTGCAAATCTGCGTCCTGGGGATCAAATAGGTATTAAGGGGGCTCCTAGTTCTAGGTCCATGGTTCAGAAAGTCCTAGAGCTGGCTCACAGTGCAACGGTTCCAGGTTGGCTCCTAGTTGACCTTGGGAACTTGACTGGGAGAATGGTTAGACTTCCCTCCAGAGAGGACATTAATCCGATTGTGAACGAGCAGCTGGTCGTCGAGCTTTACTCTAGATAACGGCTTCTCCACAAGGACTCTGTAAGTCCGGTCATAAAACAAGTTTTGGCGGATGTGCAAGTGAGCAGGACACGAGATTTGGAGTATTCCCGTGAGCTTAAATGTTTGTGTTCCTGACCGATCTGCAATTTGTCCGCGGGATACTTGGAACTTAAAGGCAATTTTTTCTAGCGAATCTGACTGGGAAAATGCCTTTAGAAAGCTGAAAGCATGTCACACTGAAATCCTCAAATTCCGTGGGCACCTCTCGGATTCCCCAAAAACCCTGAAAAGGTGCCTGGAACTTAAGAGGGAGATTGACGTACTCAATGAGAGAGTATGTGAGTACGCGATGTTGCGTCTCAGTGAGGATAACTCAAACGAAAAAGCACTTGATCGAGAAGCTCGCTTGGTCAGCTTTACCCCGCATCTAAAGCGGACCTTCTCCTTTATAGCACCGGAACTACAAAGGATACCTGAAAATGTGTTTATTGGTTGGCTGCAAGATCCTTCCTTGGAGGAATGGATGTCCTTTCTCCGGAGAATTTTGCGCACAAAACCACACACGCTCTCTGAGCCAGAGGAGAATCTTTTGGCTCTTGTCGGAGGGGTACTAGAAGGTTCTGGTACTGTTTTTTCTCAGCTAACCAATGTTGATATGAGTTTTGGTTACGTCCATGATAGGGAGGACGCCAACCATAAAATTCAATTAACGCAAAATACCCTCACCTCCCTCCTTATTAGGAGAAATAGGACGATCAGGAGGGAAGCATTCAGAAAATTCTACCAGGAGTTTTCTGATCACAGGTATACGCTCGCAGCTGCTTTGGCAGTCTCGGTACGTCAGGATGTTTTTCATGCGCGGGCAAGAAATTTTTCATCGGCGCAGGAAGCAGCGCTCTTCTATGACGACGTTCCACTATCGTTGTATGATGGCTTGATCGCTACCGTCCGTGCCCATCTCCCCCTATTGCACCGTTACCATGGTCTACGCCGGCGTGTGCTAAATCTTTCCGCCGTCCACGTCTACGACCTGCTAGTGCCGTTAGTAGATAATGCCCAGACAAGTATTCCGTTTGAGGTAGCAGTAGAAAAAGTCCTGTCTGCAGTTGCCCCCTTAGGGAAAGAGTATGTCAGTGTACTCCACAATGGACTAATGGTCGAACGCTGGTGTGATCGCTACGAAAACAAAGGGAAATATAGTGGAGCATTCAGTGCCGGTAGCTACTCGAGTCCTCCCTATCTCCTTATGAATTACAGGAAGGATGTCTTTTCTGACCTCTATACCCTTGCTCACGAAGCAGGCCATTCCATGCACACGTGGTACTCGAGCAGGACCCAGAGTTTTCAAAACTACCGTTATTCCATCTTTCTCGCAGAGGTCGCCTCTGCCTTTAATGAGATACTACTTACCGAGCACTTGCTTTCCAAAGCAAGTGATCTCCCTGCGTATACCTACCTACTTAATCGACAAATCGATGATTTGCAGGGGAGTCTCTTTCGACAGACGATGTTTGCGGAATTTGAAAAAATCATCCACGCAGCCGAAGAGGAAGGACGTGCACTCACGCTAGACTTTTTAAGATCCTCTTATCGATCCTTACTCGATGCTTTTTTCGGACAAGAAGTGGTGGTTGACGATGTCGCAGAGCTTGAGTGTCTGCGAATTCCTCACTTTTACGACGCATTTTACGTTTATAAATATGCAACCGGCATTTCTGCAGCTGTGACCTTGTGCAATAAGGTACTTGAAAGCGGAGAAACTGCTGCATACCTTGGCCTTCTACGGAGCGGAGGGAGTCAATTCCCAATTGCAGCTCTACAGGCAGCTGGAGTAGATATGAATTCTTCGGAACCTATCCAGGCTGCATTACATCTATTTGCCAACCGGCTGGAAGAGCTAGAAGCTCTTCTTCTTGTCCAAGAAGAATAAAAAAGAGGAAGGGATGATTTTTTGCTACTTTTTGAAGGCAAAATCCTCTCCCGGCATTTGAGAGAAAGTTCCAAGCAATAATCTTTAGGTTGCACCCTCCTCCATTTCTTTTATCCCTAATCTGGAAATCTACGTGCAAGCAGAGTGGCATTATGACCACCGAAGCCAAATGAGTTGTTAATAGCGACACACACCTTCTGCTCACGAGCCTGGTTTGGTACGTAGTCAAGATCACATTCCGGATCTTGATGCTCAAGATTGATCGTTGGAGGCACAACTCCATATTTAATGGCCAGGACACAGGCAGCCATTTCCACCCCACCAGCTGCCCCAAGCAGATGGCCAGTCATGGACTTTGTCGAGCTTACCATGGTAGTTTTGGCACTGCTGCCTAACGCCAGCTTAATCGCCCTGGTCTCACAAATGTCACCGATAGGCGTAGAGGTCCCGTGCGCATTGATGTAATCAATTTCCCCCGAATTTACACCAGCGTGCCGCATAGCCATTCTCATACAGCGTGCCGCTCCCTCTCCCTCCGGAAGAGGCTGTGTCATATGGTACGCATCACTACTTAAGCCATATCCGGAAAGTTCACAATAAATGGATGCTCCACGACGTTTAGCATGTTCTAACTCTTCAATAAGAAGTATTCCGGCACCTTCTCCCATAACAAATCCGTCGCGGTCGCGATCGAATGGGCGGGAGGCGCGCTCCGGTTCACTATTCCTAAGACTTAACGCATTCATGGCCGAAAACCCTGATATACCTAGAGGTGTAATGGTCGCCTCGGCACCACCTGCCAAAAATACATCGGCATCACCGAACTTGATGATACGCCAGGCCTCCCCGATGGAATGATTGGCAGTTGCACAAGCTGTTACGATGGACATGTTGGGTCCACAGATACCAAACTCCATCGAAACCACGCCGCTGGCCATATTGCTAATCATCATTGCAATTGTGAAAGGGGAAACACGGGATGGCCCACGTGCATACAGACGCTTTGTTTCATCTTCCATGCTTTGCAAGCCTCCAATGCCACTTCCGATCAGAACGCCGAAACGATCACGTTGTATGGTTTTAATATCTAATCCTGAGTCTGACAAGGCCATGGTGGCAGCAGCTACGGCAAACTGAGTGAATCGATCTGAGCGCCTAGCTTCCTTAAGGGCTTTGGACATTGCAATTTTTTCAAAAGACTTGGTACCTCTAGAGCATAGGTCGTGCTCGGTGGAGCGATGCAATTTGCCCGCCTCCTTGAAAACTCCGACAGGATCAAAACTCTGGACCTCTCCCGCAATTTTGCAGGAGTAAATCTCCGAGTCGAATGCCTGATAAAGGCGAACACCACTCCGGCCTTCAGTCAGGTTCTTCCAAAATGTTTTTACGTCGTTACCGAGTGGGGTTATGACGCCTAGACCGGTCACGACGACCCTGCGATCACTCATCAATTGGATCAAACTTAGGAAGTACAGGAAAGCTCAACGGAAGGAATTGTTTATTGGCTTCGTGGCGACTGCGCTGTGTTCATTGTGAGCCCATCCCTACATTCTGTACTACCTGAAGGAGTTTGCCTTCGGTTTGGATAGAAGGTGCAATAATGATTTCTGTTTCCTGAAATGCGCGGATGGAAGCAGCGCCTACGTTGCCCATACAAGTAGTGATGGCTCCTATGAGGTTTTGACTGCCGTCATCCACCCCAGCCGGACCAAAAAGGATCTGTTGCAAGCTTCCAGTGGTACCCACATGAATACGCGTACCCCGGGGAAGATTTGCGTGAGGGGTGGCCATGCCCCAGTGATAACCTCTGCCAGGAGCCTCCTTGGCTTTGGCAAATGCGCTCCCCACCATTACCGCATCCGAACCACATGCTAGCGCTTTGCATACGTCGCCTCCTTTACACATTCCTCCATCGGTAATAATGGGGACATAGGATCCACTTTTTTTATAAAAAGCATCGCGCGCCGCAGCACAATCTACCGTGGCAGTAACCTGAGGCACCCCTAAGCCAAGCACTCCGCGGGAGGTGCAGGCAGCTCCGGGGCCAACACCAACCAGGACTCCTGCTACTCCACATTCCAAAATTTCAAGTGTTACGCTATAGCTGACAGCATTACCAACGATTACTGGCAGGGGAATTTTTTTACAAAAATTAGCAAGCTCAAGAGATTTATACTCACTAGAAATATGCCGAACGGTAGACACAG
Organism: Candidatus Xiphinematobacter sp.; assembly: GCA_016766635.1. NCBI lineage: Bacteria > Pseudomonadati > Verrucomicrobiota > Spartobacteria > Candidatus Xiphinematobacter > Candidatus Xiphinematobacter sp. Next base: position 375,314 of record CP068473.1, on the reverse strand, counting down.
TACTTTGGATCACAAAAACATCCGCTCCCGCCTCTGCTGCAATGCGACCATACAGTTCTGCATTTTGCGGGATGGAGCTCACCGCAGTAGTGATCTGAGATTCCTTGATTTGCTGGATACGTCTGGCAACAAGCACCTCCTGCACAGGTTTCTGGTACAGTCTCTGTAGTAAGGAGGTAACGTGTTCCCTCTTAGCCTTGAGGATTTCGTCAAAAATTTCTTCGGGATTTTCATAGCGGGTCTGTATTCCTTCCAAGTTAAGGACTGCAAGGCCACCAAGCAGCCCCATTTCCCGTGCAAAACAAACGTCCACCACGCCATCCATTGCACTTGCAAGAATAGGAATGTTAAGCCGGATGGGTTCTCCTCTTTTTCTTGGAATGGCGAAAGTGGTATCTACCTCATTTGGGTTGATGGTAACTGTGCCAGGAACCAGGGAGATTTCATCAAATCCATAAGTAACGCGCGCCTTTCTATTTTTTCCGATCCACATTCCCATAGGGTATTAGCAGTTTTGGTGATGGCTTTTATTGAGACAAGTGTGTTAGCACACCTGCTTGGACTACTGGCACTATAAGGCACTGGAGAAGCATAGCTGGAGAGCAATCTTCGAATTCTCTCTCGCGTACTAACAAACGCCGAGTGCGGATCGCAGCGAAAGTAGGCCCAGGCCTTCTTCCAGGCTTGTCCTGTAGGCTATCCAGACAAGGGAAATCGCCGCAAGGAAAACTGGGATACAATTGCTGGAAATTGGGGATGGTTGACTGGAATCATCTTTCTTGGCAACTAGCAACAAGATGAAATAGCCCCTAGAAAAGCACAAATCTCGGAAGACGCTTGAGATTTACTCACCTAGGTCCCATATTCCCCATCAGGTAGCTTTGTTGTGTAACTCAACGGAGAGAGTATGCCCAAAATGGACCTTGATTTTAAGTTTAATGCAGAGGGATTAATCCCTGCGATTGTGCAGCAAATACTAACTTCCAAGAAACACCACTACGGTCGTGTTCTGATGATGGGATGGATGAACAAGGATTCTATAGAGCAGTCCCTAGCCAAGGGATTCATGCACTACTGGAGCCGTTCTAGAAATAAGCTCTGGCTTAAGGGAGAGACCAGTGGCAACGTTCAGAAAATCGTACGTTGGTTTGTAGACTGTGACCGAGATACTCTTCTTTTTTATGTAGAACAGAAGGGATCGGCATGTCACTCAGGTTCTGAAAGTTGTTTCTTTTCAGAGTTGGACATACGAGAGGGCATGGTACCTTCCCCTAAAGAGTTTCTCGCTGTGGAGGAAAAAAAGGGGGGTGCTCCAGAAAAGGAAAATGAGGGCAAACCTGCGGTGCTATGCTAGCACGTTGCATCCTCACTAGCGGGGATGGGAAGCTGTGATTCTGACGTGGCTTGCTTTTTTGTTGAGGACTGCAGTTAAGTTACGATGGGATTTTAGCGTCTCGCCCAGGGGAGCGCATGTGGCGGGGGATGCCTTTTCTGTAGTTAACTGCCATTAACTGCCAGTTTGTTAGAAAGGCCCGGATAGAAAAAAGTAGGATAGAAGCTTTCTAGATCGATGTGGTGTAGTTTGTATACGCTCTAACTATCCTCGGATGATTAAAGTCCCTCAATTCCTCTAAGAAGACAATGCAGAAACACAGCATGGGTCCACTCCGGGCTTTTCTTCAGTTTGTTTGTTTCTCTCATACAATTTTTGCCTTGCCATTTGCTTTGGGCTCTATGCTCACGGCTGCACATGGATTTCCCTCCCGTGGAATTCTTCTACTCATCGTTGTGGCCATGGTTTGCGCTCGGACAGCAGCCATGACGTTTAATCGAGTGGTAGATCGAGAGCTAGACAAACGCAACCCTCGTACTGCCTGTCGTCATCTACTGGTAAGTCAGCCAACTGCCATTGCGGCCTGTGCTATCTCTTCCCTAGCCTTTATAGGCACCACTTGGGCAATTAACAGACTATGTCTGGCACTTTCTCCTCTTGCTTTGGGAATTGTCTTTTTTTACTCCCTGACAAAGCGGTTTACCTATGCGTCGCAGTTTTTTTTGGGGCTAGCACTGTCAGTAGCTCCCATAGGGGCATGGAACGCAGTAACTGGAGAATTTGCTCTGCCTCCGCTAATACTGGCACTGTGTGTCTTTCTTTGGGCAGCAGGATTTGATATGGTCTACGCCATACAAGATGTTGAGGTGGACCGGCGGGAAGGTCTTAAATCTATGGTGGTCCTACTGGGTGTAACCACGTCGATCCGTACAGCACAATGGCTCCACGTGGGAATGCTCCTCTCACTCGTCCTTTTCGGATGGGTGGAACAGCTCGGTTTCCCCTATGCTGTTGCACTGGGACTGATTGCCTGTCTCCTGCTCCTGATGTACAGGCATTTCGCGACGGACTCTAGCACGAAGATAGCTGCCAACTGGGTCTTAAGCAATGCAACCATGGGGTTGCTCCTTATGGCAGGGATATTTATGGACTTCTACTGGAGGTCCAACTCCCATTTCTCTAGTCTAGTATTCCAGAGTGTTGGAGCAATTTGCATCGGCTCCCCTGGGAGAACAACCCTCTCTGCATGAAAAGAAGAAGAAATCTAGTACGAACACCACGGACGTGCGAAGCTAAAGCTAAACCCACGCCACCCTTATGGAAGACCATACTTGGGAAAGCAACCTTCTTTTTGAAGGAAATTATACTTACAAGCGAGAAGAGGCAAGAACTAGTACTGAGGTACCGAGGAATCGATTCTATCGGACCATGCATGGATACCACCTTCTACGTTAAACAACTTCGTAAAACCAGCATCGCGAAGTTGACACAGCGCTCTCAAGCTCCGCCCCCCCGTTTTACAGTGGATATAAATTTCATCGGAAGTGTCTAGCTCGCTCATGCGAGAGGGAAGCTCACCCAACGGAATCAAGCGAGAGCCAGGAATTCGGGCAATCTGGTACTCGTGGAGCTCACGCACATCCAAAAGAGTCAATGGGACACCGGAGCTAAGTTTCTCTCTTAAGATCTCGACGCTTACCGTTGGAACTGTAGTTCCGATTTCCGCCGCTTTCGAAACTCCACAAAATTGTTCGTAGTCAATAAGTCCAGTAAGAGTGGATTCCTCACTGCAGAGAGGGCAGCGCGGATCTTTACGCACCCTAAATTCACGAAACCGCATCCTAAGAGCGTCGAAATGGAGAAGTCTTCCTATAAGGCAATCTCCTATCCCTACTAGGAGCTTGATGCACTCAATGGATTGAATGAGACCAACAATACCCGGGAGCACCCCAAAAACCCCGCCCTCGGCACAACTAGGAACAGCGCCTGGAGGAGGAGGCTCAGGAAAGAGGCAACGATAGCAAGGGCCCCCTAGGTGGGGAGCGAACACTGTACTCTGCCCCTCGAATCTAAAAATTGAGCCATAAACATTCGGCCTTCTCAGAAAAAAGCATGCGTCATTAGAAAGATACCGAGTTGGAAAATTGTCAGTACCATCGACGACCAGATCGTAATCCATTACAATGCCCCTGGCGTTCTCGCTGCGGAAAAAGCAGTCGTGCATTACCAGATTGACGTGAGGATTGATGTCCTTAATGCGGTCTAGTGCGCTGTCAAGCTTTTTTCTGCCGACGTCCTTCGTTCCATGTAGAACTTGGCGCTGCAAGTTCGAGCGGTCCACAATGTCGAAGTCCACCAACCCTAGTTTACCAATTCCAGCTGCCGCAAGGTAGAGGGCAATAGGAGAACCCAATCCCCCAACGCCAATGCAGAGAACGCTGGAAGCTTTGAGTTTTTTCTGCCCCTCCAAGGTGATCTCCGGCATAATCAGGTGGCGGGAGTATCGCGCGATTTCATCGCGACCGAGCTCAACGCAGCCGGTCCGTTCCGGGCCGACAATGTCTCTGTTTATTCCTTCCATGACTTAGTAGTCCTCCAGGGGGGAGAGTAGGGAATAGCCTGCTCGGAATCAACAACGAAATCTACTCGGTCTGCAATTCCTACAGCATACAGCCGAATATAGCCGAAGATTCGAAAAAGGAGATATTGGACCAGTTTTTATACTCTCACCGCCTCCATTAAAAAAAGTAAGGTACAGTAAGATCTCGGAGGGCATGGCGCGGGAGATCAATTATAGGAAGGAGACCCTCTACACAAAGGCTGTAACTAATAGCCGGATGGCACATAAAACTCTAGCGATGGTCCCAGATTATTCGGCAGTGAGTTGTTACTTTTCTATTCTATTCCAAGTGTTACAAGTGGGAAATATTTGAGGAGATGCCCATAACGTGTTCTCTGAGGATGAGGTCAGAAAACTTTTCCCGTTCCCGAATAAGGAAAGATTCGGAGTTGTCTACCATGACTTCTGCCGCAAGAGGACGGGAATTGTATCGGGAAGACATAGCAGAACCATAGGCACCTGCACTCATAAGTGCTAAATAATCTCCTGGCTGATAATCAGGGAGAGTAGCCTCCTGCAGGAAAAAATCGCCGCTCTCACAGACAGGTCCGACAACGTCTGCCGTACCTGAGCCAAGGTGAGGGGAGTGCTCGAGAGGAACTACTTGATGTGGCGTTCCATAAAGGGCTGGCCGAATGAGGTCGTTCATGCCGGCATCCACGATCACAAAGCGCTTGGCAGATTGCTTCTTAGCTTGGATTACTCGTGTGATAAGAATTCCAGCGTTTCCGACAAGACTACGGCCAGGTTCAAATAAAATTTTAACCCCTAGGGAAGAAAGGAGTGGCAGCAGAGCTGCTGCGTATCTCTCTGGAGTTAAGAGTTCTGGATCCGCCTCCTTCCACCATTGTGGAGCCCCACTTTCTAGAGCTTCTTGATAGACAATTCCCATACCCCCCCCCACGCTAAAGAACTCAATCCCATAGCGTTCCGCAAGCTGAACAACTAGAGAAGATAGCTTTCTAATGGCTTCTACAAAGGGTCGGCAATCTAAAATCTGGGAGCCAATGTGAGTCTGGACGCCGCGGATGGAAAGGTGAGGCAGGGCAGCAGCGTGGGCGTACGCTTCTTCGGCATGGCTTAGGTCGATTCCGAATTTGTTGTTGGCCTTTCCAGTGGTGATATAAGAGTGTGTGCTCACTTCCACATCTGGATTAATGCGTAGAGCTACTGGAGCCCTTCTCCCCAGTTTCCCAGCAATTCCGTTGATAGTCTCCAGTTCTGCTTCAGATTCTACGATGAAGCAGTATACACCTTCCCTAAGTGCATAGTCGATTTCTTCCCGGGTTTTACCGATTCCTGCAAAGGTGCAACGGCTAGCATATCCACCGGCCTGCAGGATTCGATAAAGTTCGCCACCAGAGACAATGTCAAATCCAGCCCCTAGCCCGGCAAAAAGATTCAGAATATACAGATTGGAATTAGCTTTAACTGCATAGCAGACTAGGTGGTTTAAAGGTGCTAAAGCAGCTTTCAAACGCCGGAAATTATCCCTGATAGTCTGTGCCGAATAGACATAGAGAGGAGTCCCATAATGCCTACTTAAGTAGGAGAGTTTATGCTGTTCACAGCAGAGAGACCCATTGTGGAAAGCAAAGTGATGCATAGTCAGGAAAAGGATGTAACCGCTATTTTTTTAATGTCAATCAGCCAGTAAATCAAAGTAGAATGGGCCCCCGGGGAGGTCCGGCCCAGCCTGCTTTGGTCCGGAAGAAGGGGGTAAGGGTGCGTGCGGATTTTCTGTATGAAAGCTGCTCCCCCCATCCAGCAAAATATCCAGCAAAATGAGACCTCTATGAGCACTGCTATGAGCTATACAAGTGGAACCGTCGGAAATCAATCGAGCCTACCAGTTGTCGTTATTATCGGGGGAGGGTTTGGCGGGCTCTCTGCTGCCCGCGGCCTCGCAGATGTGGCAGTCCGAGTTATTCTAATTGACAGAAGTAATCATCATCTTTTTCAGCCGCTTCTCTACCAGGTTGCAACGTCCGGCCTGGCGGAAGCAGATATCGCTGAACCGATTCGCTCTATTTTACGTACCCAAAGAAACGTAGAGATTTTTCTCGACGAGGTAACCAGGATTGATACGCTTAAGAAGCTAGTGGTAACGCCAGACCTAACTCTACGCTACGACTACCTTATTCTAGCCTGTGGTGCACGTCATTCCTATTTTGGAAAAGACGAATGGGAGCGGCACGCTCCAGGTCTAAAAACTCTGGAAGATGCTATTAACGTTCGAAATCGCATCCTTGTGGCATTTGAGGATGCCGAGAAGGCTTCTGTGCCAGAAGAGCGCGAGCGAGCAATGACCTTTGTGATAGTAGGAGGGGGACCGACTGGCGTAGAAACGGCGGGCGCTATTGCTGAACTGGCACACCATACCTTAAGAAGAGATTTTCGCCATATCAATCCGCCAGAGGCTCGGATTATTCTTGTGGAGGCCGCCTCCCACATTCTTCCTACTTTTGATCCTGTCCTTTCCGGCAAAGCCCTTAAACAGCTAAAAAAACTTCGCGTGGAGGTCCGCCTTGCCGCGAAGGTCACTCGAATTACAGGGGATTATGTAGAAGTAAATGGAGCCACCATTCCCACTCGTACCGTTATTTGGGCCGCCGGAAACGTGGCTTCTCCTCTGGGAAGTCAACTTGGCGTCGAAGTAGATCGTCAAGGACGGGTCATAGTCAATGCAGATATGAGTATTCCCGGGCATCCCGAAGTGTTCGTGATTGGAGATATGGCGTTCTCCAGACGTCCCGACGGCACTCCTGTTCCTGGTGTTTCTCCAGCGGCAGTACAAGCTGGACGTCTTGTAGCAAGGAATATCCTTTGCCTATTAAACAGAGTTTCCACGAAACACTTCGCGTATGTGGACAGAGGGAGTATGGCCACCATTGGACGGCATGCTGCTGTAGTCGATCTGCATCTGATTAAGTTCGGCGGGTACTTTGCTTGGATCACTTGGACACTAATCCACCTTTATTTTCTCACCGGGTTTAGGAAGCGCTCGCGTGTGTTTCTAAGTTGGATCTTCTCTTATCTGACCTATGCAACCACGTCTCGCATAATTCTTCTCCGGGCTTGGCAAAATAAGCTTTCTGGGGGCCGTTCTACCTCCAAAACACTCGATGGTTGAGTCCTCGATGGTTGATCTATTTATTCCCTGTAACATCCCACGATGACCCCTTACCAGAGCAAGGGCAAGAGAGCTTCCCTAGTTCTGTGAACTTTCTAGTGTAAAGAAGAAACGGGGGGGATACCGCCACAATTCCTTGCTGGCCGTCTATAGCCCCTATATCATTAGCTACCGAGCCATATTAGCATGATGTTGTGGCCTCTTCCATATTATGGAGGTCATCGACAGGTCTTGTGTCTCATATTCTTGCGGCCGCCTTGTACTCTACGGCAAAACTTTGGTGCTGTGCGTGTCTCCCCAGGAACACTAAAATGAGGGGGGGGAGTCCTTGTAGAAAAAAGGGGGGGCCTTACCCCCTCTGTTATCACCAGAATCGTACTCCTTTGGAGAGGTTAGCGTTGAAGAGGGCCACTGTAACCCTTTATACGAAAAACCCTTACGGATCCTCCCCGGTAGGAAAGGCTTCCCACACTGGTACGGGCCGCCTCTGCCCCAGGGAAACCGGGCTTACTTTCTCTGAGTGGAGAAAATGACGGGTACCCTTCCTTCTCCAGAGAGGTGCTTACTTGCAGGCCAGCAACCTCACCAATGGTCACACCAGATCGATCTGGTCGAAAAACCGCTACATAGGCAACACTAGACCTTGGAATCGGAAAATATTTTTCCGCCCGTCTCTTGTTATTCGTGCCCCCGTGTGAAATCCATTGCTACAAATTCTTCTCGCTCTCCATACATCCCAGAATATAGTAGCCCGATAGCAGCCCAGGTAAAGTTCTTGAGAACGCTAGATGAAGAAAATAGATGACAAGAAACTGCTTCTTGGTTTGCCTTCCGGCAGTCTGATGGAAGCCACGGTGCAGCTCTTTGCGAAGGCAGGCTTTAGTATTTCTGGTTCTACCCGCTCCTATCGTCCCGTGATAGACGATCCCGATTTAGAGATCCGAGTTTTACGTGCTCAAGAGATTAGCCGTTATGTAGAGCACAATTATTTAGATGCTGGGATTACCGGACAAGACTGGATAGCTGAGAGTGGTGCTCGCGTACGCGAGGTAGGAGTACTTCCCTACAGCAGGGCGAGTACCAGCCCAACGCGCTGGGTGCTGGTGGTATCCGAAGAATCTCCCGTGCACTCGGTGTATGATTTGGAGGGGAAGCGGATTGCAACTGAAGTGGTCAGTTTAACTAGAGGTTTTTTTAAAAAGCACGGAGTGAGCGTTCAGGTTGAATTCTCTTGGGGTGCTACTGAAGTCAAGGTACCAGACTTGGCAGACGCGATCGTGGAGATTACGGAAACTGGTGCTTCACTTCAAGCTAACAAGTTACGGATCGTAGACACCTTGCTAGAGTCCTATCCAGCTCTGGTGACAAATAAGTGTAGTTGGAAAAATAAATGGAAAAGAGGCAAGCTGGAAAGCCTTGCTCTCTTACTAAAGGGGGCCTTAGATGCCCATAGCCTAGTTGGGATAAAGATGAACCTCCCCTCAGCAAGTTTGGAAAAACTGCTGAGGGCTCTGCCTTCGCTGAGAAATCCCACTGTTTCTCCTCTGGCTCAGGCCAGTTGGGTTGCGGTGGAAGCTGTTGTCGAAGAAAAGGTAGTCCGAGAAATCCTCGCTAAGCTGAAAGCACTCGGAGCAGAAGGGATCATTGAATATCCTTTAAACAAGGTTGTCTACTAAGCAGTAGAGGATTAGCAGTGCGCTTGGTGGAAGAGCCTCTTTGGATTAACGAAGAGTAAGTGTTGGCAACAGAATCGCCTGTAAAAATCACATGGGTTCGCTCAAAAAAAAGAGAAGAAGTAAGATTGCAAAGCATAAACGTCACAAACGAATGAAGCAAAATCGCCACAAGAAGCGCCTGCGATACAAGTCGTAGGCTTCTTGCGCTATTCTTGCGCTATCAAAAGCTTTCCTGCTACGCTTCTCCGCCATAAAGAAAGAAGAGTGACGAGGTAATTCCTCCCAGGCAGCCGTTTTTCCTCTCTGTCTCTACTGCCAGTTTGGTGTATGTGTCTCCTGGCTGAGAGGCAGGAGGCGGGGTGCACGTTTGCACGAAAGGAGCATGAGAAGCGAGCATCGAGATAACAAAGCAGGTCCTTATAAATAACAGGATTGGAGAAGGAAAGCCGTTTTATTTGTAGAGAGGGAGATTTAGTTTGTAGGGAGGGGGAGACTCGGTGCACTTCTAACACAGACCCCCCTGACCTCTGCTGCGCGCTGGCTGACTTATTTCTTTGTGGATCTAGGACCCTTAATCAGAGACTAAGTAAGAACGAAACGCCTAGGCGGAGTTGGATAAAAGTCTTCACAACTGCTGGCATTAGTGCGTTCGGCTTGGCCGGTACCTTGGATTATGATGCCAAAGGTGAGAATGGGAACGTTTCTGGATACCGCCTGTTTCTCAAGCTATTTCCCGCTCACTATGGACCATGGAACATAACCGAATACCTGAGCCATACACAGTCTAGTTCCAATAGGGGACCACAGTCCCACATCCCGGATCAGGGAACTCCATTTATTATAAGTAGTTCCGCTCCCTAGGTAAGTGCATATCGCGGCACAACGAGGGGAGACACGATCCCTCTGCTGTGCGCTTCGGAGAAAAGCCTCTCAATAGCCTGATGCCCCTTCCTACCGTAGCCAAGGGTGTAGTCGTTAACGTACATCTCGATAAATTGACGCGCAAGCTCCGATCCCATTCCACGAGCGTAGGGCAAACTGTGTTCTATAGCAGTGCTTGGATGCTGAAGTCCGTATCGAATACTCTCCTCGAGAATCTCCACAATGTCCCTTTGGACAAAGGGGGGAATGTCTTTTCGGATCACATTCCCTCCCAAGGGGAGTGGGAGCTGCGTATAGGATTTCCACCATTCTCCCAGATTCAATATTTTTTTAAAGCCGCGCCTTAGATAAGTGAGCTGGCCTTCGTGAATAAGCAGGCCAACATCTGCTTCTCCATTTTTTACTGCGGAGAAAATTTCATCAAAAGGAACAGCGATATGCTTGAATTCTCCTAAAAAAATCTGCGTGCTCAAGTAGGCAGTGGTCATCTGTCCTGGGACAGCAATACGTTGGTTGAGAAGCCATTTTCTACAATCATCTGCGGAGGAAAAGGAAGGGACAGGAAGTGTGTGGTGGGTAATCAACAGAGGACCGTAGCCGTCTCCCATGCTTGCTCCGATGGGGAGGAGCAGATATTGGTCTCTTAGATGGGCATAGGCATGGATGGAAATTGCTGAAACGTGCAGTTCTCCCAGCACGGCCTGCCTATTGAGTGTCTCGATATCCCGTAGAATATGCCGGAAATGGTAGCCCCTTAGGTCAATTTTTTCCTCAACCATTGCGTAGAACATAAAAGCATCATCTGGGTCCGGCGAGTGCCCTATCGTGAGGTAGGTGTCTTTCCAGTTGGTCATAATGGTAACCTACAGAAGGAAACAGGGTTTATGATTCCTAAGCCTAATTGCTTGAATTTATGTCCGTTACGGAACTCCACCCGGTAACATCCCCACCAGCACGGAATTAACAAGCAAATAATGGAGTGGTCCTCTTTGGTTTTTTTAAACTCTTAGGAGAGAGCCACTCAAAATGCAGCATCCTACAATAACACCAATTCCCGCAGCGATGTTCCAACGCCAGGAAGAGGCAGTAAGCCAGGCAATTTGATCTCGCATCAGAAATGGCATGCTGGACCAGACAAGAGCACACAGGATGCAGATATAGGTCAGGGCAACAAGGGGCAACCGATAACTTTTTGGCCAAAGAATACAAGCGTTGAGAACCGGATCGGCAGCTAAGAGAATAAGCAGTCCCGTGCTTCTCGCAGCCAAAAATTCCTGTAAAAGGAGCCAGATGAGTAATGCTGCAACCGCCACGGAACCTAGCACAATCGTGCGTAAGTTAGTAAACTCACCCAAGTCCATCCTTCTTACCAAAAGAAAGGTCCATGTAGCAGCCATCGATAGAAGAATGCTCCCCCAACCCCTCGACCGAGGAAATTTCTGCATCCATTTACCGAAGTCTTTTTTCAACAAGAGTGCTGCAACATGGAAGAGAAGTAGAAACGCGCCCACTATAGCTCCTATAGTTTCTGGTGAGAAGCTATCCATCTCTAGGAGGCAGAAGCCAGCGGAGTCTCCCAAGCACGATCGATTAGTGCTGCGCTAGCGGCTGCTTTTTCCGCCATTTGCTTACTGTACCCGGTGCCCCGACCAAGCTCTTGCCTTTCCCACATCACACCACACTGAAAGTATTTTCTGTGTTCCGGGCCGCTCTGGCTGAGTAGGATATACTCTGGTATAGTTGCAGAAATAGACTGAAGGATCTCCTGCAACTTGCCTTTGGGGTTAGATGATTCTTCCGAATCTTGCAGAGGTTTGTTTTCAAAGTCACTCTGAATTTGTTGGAGGATAAATTTCCGAACTTGCTCCAGCCCCCCATCTAGATAAATTGCACCAGCCAGAGACTCAAAAGCATCAGCTAGAGTTGAGGCACGAGTACGTCCTCCATTAACGTCTTCCCCGTGACCTATCACAAGGTGTCTTCCAAGGCCAAGTGCGGCTGCGTAGTCCTTAAGATTGTTGCGCGAAACCATCCCTGCTCGTAACTTAGTGAGCCGTCCCTCGTTGGAGCTAGGAAAGAGAGTAAAGAGGCGCTCGGTAACCACAAGCTGTAATACTGAATCCCCAAGGAATTCCAGTCGCTGATTATCGAAAGGAAAATTTTTGCGTTCCGTGGCAATACTGGGGTGGGTGAGGGCTTCTACCAGAAGGAGGGGATTTCGGAACTTATATCCGATTTGCATCTCTAGCGAGTTCATCAATGAAACAAGGCCGAAGGAAGGGGCGGGTTGAGTCTGGAGAGGGCTATGCGTGGTAATTATGCCAGCCATCCCTTTCATAGGGAGGTTTAGTCTTTTCTTTTATAAGAAAAAAGGGTTAGCTGCTAGCATAACCTACCGGCTATATCAATCATGGCTTTTTTCGAGGAAATTGAAAAGGAACAGCTCAAGTCAGAGGTCACTCCCTTTGCAGTTGGGGATAGTGTCAAGGTACACATACGCGTGATTGAAGGGGAGAAGGAGCGTGTCCAGGTTTATTCTGGTATCGTTATTGCTCGGAGAGGTATAGGGCTCAACGCGAGTTTTATCGTACGACGCGTTTCTTTTGGGGAAGGAGTGGAAAAGAGCTTTTCACTTCATTCTCCAAGGATTTCCAGGATCCAGGTAGAAAGAAGGGGATGTGTGCATCGTTCCAAGCTCTATTATTTACGCAAGCGCAAAGGAAAGTCTGCCATGGCGGTCAAAGAGAGGTCTTTCTGATCTTTTCTATGAAGGGGTCTCCTTGTCCATGTCATGCTGAGAGGGCTTGTCCTGTACCGTAGCTTTGCCGATAATTTAATGATTTAGCGCGGTGTTCTACCCTTTTCTTATAGCCTTCTCTTATAGGATTATAGGGAGCGCTTTCAGGGTTCTCCTTGCGCGGGGTTCCGTTTGGGTTTTGTGCTTTGTTGTTGCCTCTGCAGGTCATGACGGATTGGTGTGTAGCGTACGCGTCCCGGATATGCTTCCCTATCTCTAGGAGATTTGCTGATGTTTACGAAAGTGCCGTCCGTTTTTTGCCTGCTCGCTAGTGGTTTCGAAGAGATAGAGGCCTTGGTACCAGTGGATTTGCTAAGGCGTGCAGGCAGTAAAGTGGTGCTTGCCACGGTGGAGAGGAAACTAGAGGTAAGGGGGTGCAACGGAATTTTGGTAGTGGCAGACACTCTTCTTTCAGAGACTGCTCCAGCCCTCTCTGTGGAGGGCAGGCCTCAATTTGATATTCTAATGATACCAGGTGGCCGGAGGGGGATTGTTAGATTACGGGAGGATGGTCGCGCCCGGCAGCTAGCGGCTGCCTACGAAAAAGGGGGAGCTTGGGTTGCAGCTATTTGTGCCGGTCCAATGATTCTCTCTGATGCTGGGCTATTGGAGCACCGCCGATTTACGGCACACTTCTCTCTCTCCGGGGAATTGCCTTACACTTTCGTCACCGCGGAGCGCGTGGTGATAGATAAACGTATTGTGACATCCCGCGGTGCGGGCACCGCTCTCGACTTTGGTCTTACTTTGGTGAGCCTCCTCATGGGCCCCAAAAAGGCAGAAGAAATCTCCTACTCTATTATGGCTTCCTAAGGTTGTTGTCCCGAAGGAGACGACCGGCCTCGAGAGGTGGCAAAGTTTGCCACAGAAACAGTTTCATCATGTTGCCAAGTGGTCCCTCAAGCAGGAGCTGGAGCAGGAAGCCCTCCCTGCGGGGGGACGCGCTGCCCTCCCTTGTTAGTTTCACTTGGTGTGGATGGGGTCGTTGGCGGAGGTGGAGGCAATGGAGGTGGTTTTTGCTCCATAAGTGGGGGATTGCGTAATTCGCCAAATTCGATGATTTCCTTGACGTGAATAGCACTCAAGGTTTCGTACTCTAGAAGAGCACTGGCAATGAGTTTGATCTTCCTCCTGTTCTTTCTTAGAACCGCAGTGGCTCGCGCGTAGGCATCACTAATGATGCGTTTGACCTCCGAATCGATTTGCCTCGCGGTATCTTCGCTGTATTCACGGCCGCGCAGCATTTCCCGTGCAAAGAAGACATAGTCACTATTCTCACTGTAACGGACCATTCCTAGATCACTCATGCCCCATTCACATACCATCTTCCGAGTCAACTGGGTTGCTTGCTTAATGTCTCCAGCAGCGCCATTAGAAATATCGTTTGTAAACATTTCCTCGGCAATACGACCACCCATCATAACAACGAGGGAATCCGTTGCCTCCTTTTGTTGGGTGGAATACTTATCTCCCTCAGGAAGGTGCATAGTGGCACCTAGATAAGGGCCACGGGGGATGATGGTAACCTTGTGTAGCGGACTGGTATGTTCTAGGAGAACATTAAGTAGAGCATGTCCTGATTCATGCCACGCAGTGGAGATTTTTTCCCGCTCGCTCATGGCTAAGCTGCGACGTTCCTTTCCCCACCGTACCTTGTCACGAGATTCCTCAAGCTCCCGCATAGTGACTGCTGGAAGTCCCTTCCTAGCAGCCATGAGAGCTGCCTCATTGACGACGTTAGCTAGCTCTGCACCAGAGTAACCTGGCGTGCCTCGGGCTAAAGTAGAAAGGTCTACATACTCCTCAAGTTTGACTTTTTTTGCATGCACCCTAAGAATCTCTTCTCTTCCCTTGACATCAGGGAGACTAACAACGACTTGTCGATCGAAGCGCCCAGGTCGCAGCAGAGCCGGGTCGAGCACATCAGGCCGATTAGTGGCAGCTATGATAATAACCCCATCTTGGGTGTCGAATCCATCCATCTCCACAAGGAGCTGGTTGAGGGTTTGCTCCCGTTCGTCATGACCACCGCCTAAACCGTGGCCGCGATGACGCCCGACAGCATCGATTTCATCGATGAACATCAGGCAAGGAGCATTTTTCTTTCCCTGCTCAAACATGTCCCGTACCCGAGAAGCCCCAACTCCCACAAACATTTCAACAAAGTCTGAACCACTAATGCTAAAAAAAGGTACCTCTGCTTCTCCAGCGATGGCACGTGCCAGAAGAGTCTTGCCTGTACCGGGTGGTCCTACCATTAGTACGCCCTTTGGAATGCGTCCGCCGAGCTTCTGAAACTTTTTTGGATCCTTCAGAAAATCCACCAACTCGGAAACATCTTCTTTCGCCTCTTCAATACCAGCAACATCTTTAAAGGTGGCACGGTTTTTGTCACGTGCCATCATACGAGCCTTGCTCTTGCCAAAGCTTAGAGCCCCCCTTCCAGCCATTTTGATTTGGGAACGGAAGAAAAAATAAATAGCAATAAAAAGCAAAAGGATCGGCACTACATTAATCAGCGTGCTAGCCAAGGCGTTAGATTGAGACCGGATATTTGGTTTGATCCCAGCCGCTTGGAGGGCTTGCTTCAGCTGATCACCGTCATAGGCAATAAACGCTGTGGTATGAAAGGCCTGCAGTCCATGATTGGAACCGGTAGTTGGTTCTCTTCGATAAAATCCAACAATGGTCTCTGTCTTTCTTCCCTCTTCCACGTTGATGGCAAGCTGGTGGCTAGGAGTGGAAACGACTCTTGACTCCTTGAGGAGTTGGTAAAAGCGAGAATTAGTAATACCCTCTGACTGGGAAAAGGCTCCCCCTCGAACTAACAGAGCCCCCCCCAGTAAAGCTACAGCTACCATCACCAAGAGCAAGCCACGCCAATTCACTTGCGGTTCCTTGCCATTGTTGTTAGGTCGTTTGCGACTGTCCTTGCTGTTGCTATGGTTGTGATGGTTGTGTTTATTCTCAGCCATGGAAAAGTCATCTCTCCCTAGAGCGGAGAGGCATCTACAGCACGGTATAGCCTCGGGGGCAACGCCCTTCAAGGGAATAGTTCTAAGGAATAATCTGGGAGAAGAGGGCCCTAAGGATGGTGCAACCCAAGTACACCCCCCCGATCTCAGCGTAACCACATGCTGGCGGATAATAAGAAAGAGAATGCGCAACAACGACCTGGAGGCTTCCCGGATGACTCCGAAAAGTTCCACACCTAACAATCTCCCCACAGAAAAATAGAAAAAAAAAGCCGAGGGCGCGCAAGTCCACCCTAAGTTGGAACTCTCGCCCTTAAGTCTTCCGTCTTTCTTGATACCCTAATGCTGTTTTAGCAGTTGACCGACGGCACTACTACTTACCTCGACAATCCTAGTCGAGGAAAAACTGGCCCCACGTCTGAGTAAAAAATACCTGTGCTGTTCTTGTTCTTCTCATTTCAATATCTTTTTAACCTGGAAGCGGTGGCTATTCACTGGGGCCCCTCGGTAAAAACTAAGCTTGGCCTGAGTAACCCAATCCTAGAAACTGTGCTTGACTTTCTACACCGCATTAGCCTACACACGCACCCTCTTCCTTTTCCCTCTTTTTGTTTATTTTTACGTAGAGTTGGAGTACGAAGACCTTGTTGCAAAATTGCAAAAAGCCACACTGGGGCTAGTTCCAGATCCACTGTGACCTAGAGAACAAGTGGGGGTAGAACATGCGGGAAATGACATGAGAGAAGAGAAGAAGCTTGAGCGTAACGAATAAGAAAAGAAGAATGAATGAGAAGAATGATCCGTGTGATTCCCTGATCTCCCCCACCTCCAGGCTATTTTGGCCTCCTAGGCCGGAAAGTTGGGAAAGAGATCTACACCTCTTCATCGCTCCGAGAAAAAAAACTAGCTAACTAGAGACGACTAATCCACTCCACTCGCATGAAATCATTCTCCCAAAGGCTAGAGGGGGGCTCTTTTGCAACGAAACGTGTACTGTCCTTCTCCCCACGGAATTTCCTACCTCAAGAGAAGAGCTCTAAGGGCTCTAAAAGCCCCTACATGATGCGGCGCTGTGAGCTTTTTTATCCCATTGCTGTTGCTGCTGCTGCTATAACCACTGCAGTATTTGGATTGTGGGGTCCTATCGCTGGGGCAGACGAGAGCCATTGGAACGTGCATGCTGCGGATTGGGAATCACCAGATAGTTGGGCGGGGAAAGCTGTCCCAACGGCCAGTAGCACGGTGCACATTGGGAACTATGGAAGCGCACATATCCGGGGTATAGCTGAGGCTGATAGGCTATCTATTGGAAGCAGGAAAGATGGCAGGGTGGAGGTAGATCCTGGAGGAAAGCTGACAATAGCAAGGGATTTGAAGATTAGCCTAAATACCACGACAGGCTGTCTCGACATTAATGGAGGAAAGGTGCATGCAGGATCTGTGTCTATAGCTTCTAAAGATTCGACAGGTTCCCTGAAGGTATTCGGTGGAGGAGAAGTAGAAGTGAGGGGAGACTTATCCATTAGTCAGGAGAGAGGGGTAGGAGAATTGGTGGTCAATGGGGGGAGAGTAAAGGCGGACAGAATCACTTTTAGTAGGATGCTCGTCGATTTTTCCGACAGTCCAAGAGGGGTCCTAAATATCACAGGTGGTTTGGTAGATGCTAACTCCGTTCAGCTGGGATTCCTGCAGGCGGGAGATGCAGCCTTGCTTTTGGATGGAGGAATACTCGCCATAAAACGCACGGAGGGTCTCAACGGGAATCAGGTGCTAAAGTTCAATGGTGGCACTATACAAGCGAAGGGGGATTCCAATGACTTCATTGGAGGATTCAGAAATAGAACTTTGGTTCTTAACGTGAGGGGTGGGACGATTGACACTAATGGGTTCCAGATAAGACTTACTAGTGAGTTTCAAGGGCTGGGCGGGCTAAACATAGTTAGCTCTAGAGGAGCCGGTGTGCTAAATCTCCAATGCCCTCAGCAATACACAGGATTCACCTACATCGGAGAAAATACCTTGCTGCGGCAAGAGATGAATTTACCTATTGATCCGCGGTCTAATGTTGGGCTCGACTCAGGAGGTATTTTTGACTTGGCTGGCTACGACAGCACCGTCAACGGGCTTTTTGGGGAGAAGAAAAGCACGGTAACCAACAGCTTGTCTAAAGAGGTGAAACTAACAGTAGGAAGCTCCAATGGGAGTGGTCTGTTTGCCGGAGACATCATAGAAAGCAAGGGCAAAATTAGCCTCACTAAGGTAGGCAACGGCGAGCAGTACCTCACGGGGGACAATGCCTATAGTGGAGGTACCAAAATCCTGAGCGGCGCATTAGTCGGACCTACCGATTCCCTGAGGGGGAACATCGACAATGAAGGAAGGTTGGTGTTTCTTCAAGAACACGATGGTACTTTTAACGGAAAAATTACTGGATTTGGCGATGTGGAGATTAGAGGAAGAGAAGGTGCGGTACATATCGATACCCCACAGAGCTATACAGGTAGCACTATTGTCAAGTCGGGGGTACTTTCATTAAGGGCAAAACTTGCGGGCTCCAGCGTCTATATCCGTCCGAGGGGAGTTGTAAACGGAAATGGACAAGTGGGGAAAACTATCCTTAACAACGGGGTGCTGCACCTGCATTTTTTAGGTGCCCCTACCAGTTTTTATACTCGGGATTACAGGCAAGAACCAGATGGCGTTCTGGCCCTACCAATCGCAAGTGATGATTCCTACGGTAATTTATGGATTGCAGGCGACGCTGAATTGGGGGAGGCCGCTGTGCTTTTTCCTCAATTTAGATCAGGATACTTCCCGTCAAATAATGCGCAGTATGATTTCCTCCATGTTGGAGGGCATCTTTCAGGGCGCTTCAAGGACGTCAAACTCCAGGGGCTCCTACAGGTAAAACTGAGACACGATGAGGAGGGTGTTACGATGGAGGTAAAGCAAGAGCAATTTTCAGGAAAAACTCCTGCCCAGAAGTCCGTTGCCAAGCTTTTCAATGAAATAGTCCAAAATAAGGGTCTGGCAACCGATCGTGGCAGCAATTTAGAGAGGCTCGTGTGGGATCTAGAATTCGTTCCAAAAGAGGAGTTGGGTTATTACTTAGACGTGGTGGCTCCCCAGCAGGTAGCCGGCATTAAAGATATTATCTTCAGCGCTACCAATATGCACTATAGGCGGATAAGCGATCGTCTTGCGAGCATACGGGCCGGGGTACGCGGCATTTCTCTGAGTGGAATTAGGCCCAGTCCTTTGCAACATCATGCACTTAACTATAGGAAAGATTACGAGGAAAGCCAGGAGGCAGGTCAAGCCTGTGCAGGCCCCTCTCATCATTGGAACACGTTTGCCACAGCTTCTGGTATGTTCTCGGGTATTTCTAGCATTGATGGTTTTCCCAGGCAGCGTGTAATCGCTGGTCACTTCTCTACTGGCGGAGACTACCGCCTTAACAAAAGAACGAGTATAGGTGCCTACGTTGGCCATCAGGGGGTGAGGTCCAGGCACAGTTTTGCTTCCTACCGCGGCTCTCATGATAGTAACGGGATCCAGTATGGGATATACGGCACCAGCTCTTGGAATGGGTTCTACATTAATGCCACCATAGGGGGTGGTCACAATGACCATACTCTGCGTCGTACTTTTGGAACAGCCAATAACCAGTGGGCTATGCGAAGTAATCCATGGAGCGGAGAGTTAGCCTCTCAGATTGGGATTGGGTACGAGTTCAAGTTAGGTAGGTGGATGTTTGGCACAAGTAGCTCAATGCAGTACACGTATCTCTTGGTTTCTAGTGTGGAAGAAACGGGGGGAGCAAATTTGAATGTCCGTTCAGAAAGACAAGATGTAGGTTCACTCATCAGCACTATTGGGACAACTGTTGCCTATGTATGGGATACGGCAACCGGATATCAGATTGCACCGAGGCTAGGACTAGCCTGGCAGCACGAATTTTTAGACTACGGAGAAATGGTAGCGGCAGCATTTAATAATGGTAATGCTCTCAATGGGAAGGCTTATTGCTTTAGCTACCAAGGCATTAAGGGGAATAGGAACATGATTTTTGCCACCGCTGGGGTAGGTGCTAGCTTGGGGAAGAGCGTTTGGTGCTATGCTTACTATGTGCCACAGCTGGGAACTAAGATCACTTCTCACAGTTTCTTGCTGGGGATGAGCTATACCTTCTGAGTTTTTTCGGTCTAGCCTTCATTTCGTTTCGTTTTCTCCATCTGCCAGATGGGGCAGCGCTGTTTGGGGCTTTGCTACCTGGCTAGGGATAAGCTTTTGTCGAGATAGAGCGTACCTCCCAGAAGACCCAGGAAGGACTGTGCGAAGGGGATAAGGGGGGTTTCTCTTTTTTTCAAAGCGGGTTGTGGGGATTCCCAGACGACATACTGACATACTACATGCGTAGATAGCGTGGGATGTGCCCTTCCCTCCCAGAAGGGAATGGTATTGAGGGGGCGGCAGGAGGAAAAAGCCAAAGAACATGGTAACCCATATAGCCCAAATAACCAAAGATTCATTGGAAAAGATCGAAGCACAAACCTAGCAAGGCTTCACAAACGCATGAGAATCATTGAGCGTTATATTGGGAAATCTATTTTAGTGGCCACCGTTTTCTCAGTAGGAGCTCTTAGCCTAGTTTTAATACTGGGCAATATTTTCAAGGAATTGCTTGATCTACTCACTAATCGGGCTGTACCAGTGCAGACGGTCTTAACCTTCATACTATTTGCCTTTCCGTTTTCTCTTACATTTACCATCCCTTGGGGGCTTTTGACCGGCCTCCTTTTGGTTTTTGGACGAATTTCCGCCGAAAATGAACTAATCGCCCTACAAGCAAGCGGTGTAAGCATTACCCTAATTGCCGCTCCAGTATTCTGCTTTGCGGTCGTCTTGACTGCTATTTGCTGCTGGATTAGCGTTGACCTCGCTCCCCTTGCAGAGAAGAAAATGCTAGCTAGCCTCTTCAAGATTTCCACTCATGACCCGAGCTCTCTTTTCAGTGCAAATGGCATCATGGACCAATTTCCGGGCTATCGCATTTATGTGGGGGGGCGTCAGCAGAATCAGTTGACCAACGTCATTGTGTTTGAAGTCGACGACAACCACCGCCCCACTAAGATGGTACACGCTAGAAACGGCGTGTTGAAATCTGATCCAGTTAACAGCTGTTTGCTGCTCAAACTTCGTGGGGTCCAATTCGAAGAGCACGACGCTACGGACCCTTTGAACATACAGAAAGTTTGCCAAGGGATCAGTCTGGCTGAGGGTACTTTCCTAATACCGCTTCAGAAACTTTATAAGAGACATGATAATACAGGACGACTGAGTTCTGCCACCATGCATGAACTTAAGCAGGCTTTAAGCATAGCTTCAGATCCAAGCAGGGCACTCAAGGTCAAAGTAGAAATCAACCGAAGATTTTCCACTTCTCTTGCCTGTATTGCTTTTACCCTGGTGGCTATTCCGCTTGGCATTACTACACATCGTCGAGAAACTTCTGTAGGTTTCATGCTTAGCATGGCCATCGCATTTTTTTACTTCCTTTTTATCCTTACTGCTCGTTCTTTTCAGGAAAATATGCGCGCACACCCCGACTGGTTAATATGGCTGCCTAATCTCTTGTTTATTACCCTAGGGGCCTGCCTCTTCTTTAGAATTTCCACTAAATAGTAGGCACTTCTCTTATGGCTAGATACCTCTTTCACCTGCCTGGATATCTAATGAGTGGCGCAGCCTATCGGGTAATTGTACATTGCCATAGCAGCGGTAGGTTTACACCAATGGGAATTGATGACACGCTACTTGAGGTAAACTTAGCAGGAAACACAGTCTTTCTGCTCTCTGCGTATCTTTTCATCCAAAAAAGCTGGAAGATAACTTGGAGGCGCTCTATTTGTTCCCTATTGCCACCCTTCTGATGCCGGAGAGGCCGACACCGAAGAGATGAAGCGGATATCCTGAGTATCGCGGACTTTTAGCTAAGCTTATACCTAGCAAAGAAATTGCTCCCGGCCCGGCGGGTTCGTGTGTTATGCGCAGAAAGAAAGTTATCCTCTACGATACAACTCTCCGGGATGGAGTACAGGGACAGGGGGTTTCCTTTAGTCTTCTAGATAAATTACGACTTACGGAGAGACTGGCCAGATTCGGGATAGATGTTATTGAAGGTGGATGGCCAGGTTCCAATGTAAAAGATATGGGTTTCTTTCGGGAGGCTCAGGGCCGCTCCTGGCAGAGGGCAAAGATCGCGGCCTTCGGGAGTACGCGCCGTGCCAACACAGACGTTTCTCGAGATCTGCAAATACAAACCCTACGTGACGCAAACACACCCGTGGTTACTTTTTTTGGGAAGAGTTGGAAGCTTCACGTTACTGAAGTACTGGGGACTACTCCCTTAGAAAACCGCTCCATGATTTCGGACACCGTGGCTTATTTTAAGCGCCTTCGCAGGGAAGTAGTCTACGATGCAGAGCATTTTTTTGATGGCTACAAGGATGACCCAGAACATGCGTTGGGAACTTTGGAAGCTGCCCGTGAAGCTGATGTGCTGGTCCTTTGCGACACAAATGGGGGAACTTTGCCGCACGAAATTGAAGAAGTGGTTCGTGCCGTAAATAGGTTTTTCCCTGGACGTGTGGGTATCCACACGCACAATGACTGTGAACTAGCTGTAGCAAATTCCATTGCTGCCGTACGCGCTGGTGCAGTACATGTGCAAGGCACTATCAACGGCTATGGGGAGCGAATTGGGAACTGTAACCTGACGAGTCTCATTGCTAATTTACAGCTGAAACTTAAACTACCTATGGTGCGCAATCTCTCTGAGCTGCGGGATATTTCACTTTTTGTAGATGAACTTGCAAACTGTCCTGCAAATATCCGTGCACCGTTTGTTGGTGCTACCGCCTTTACCCACAAGGGGGGCATGCACGTTAATGCAGTTCAGAAGCTGGCGTGCTCTTACGAGCATATCAAGCCTTCCTTGGTGGGCAATGAGCAGAATGTCCTGGTTTCTGAGCTCTCAGGAAGAAGCAACGTCCTGCTTAAAGCAAGAAGAATTGGTCTCAATCTACACAAGGAATCCCAGACAATCAAAGAAGTCCTCCTCCGTATTAAGAGTGCGGAAGCAGAGGGATACGAGTTCGAGTCGGCCGACGCTTCTTTTGAACTTTTGGTGCGTGACGTTTTAGGTCAACGCCACCCACTCTTTCAGCTAAAGGAATATCATTGCTCCTTCCACTGTGCTCAGACTCAAATGCATCTGGCTTGCAAGGCGACAGTAAAACTCTCCGTTGGAAATGGTGCTACACTTGAACATACCGTAGGCGAGGGAGTTGGACCCGTAGAAGCACTGGACAAGGCACTTCGAAAGGCACTACGTCCATTCTATGGATGGGTTGATCGGATACAACTTACCGATTACAAGGTACGCATCTTGGACAGCTCGCGAGGATCAGCCGCTAGGACTAGGGTATCGATTGTTTCTACAGACGGACATCATTCCTGGGGTACCGTTGGAGTTTCTGATAACATTATCGAGGCTAGCTGGCTGGCATTAGTGGACAGTTTGGAATTTTATAGCCTTAAACTATCGAATGGTTAAGCCAGGAGCAACTCCTGGATGGCTACAGAATGCCCCCCTTCCCCCCCCTTTTTTACTACGCTTTCCCAAGACGTTCCCTAGATGGCTTTTGGACTCATCAATGGGAAGTGGCAGCGTATCCTGAAACGTAAAACGCGTCATTATCATTTTAACGTACCGCCCTCGTCTTTTGAGTCTACGATGTTTCTCAATAAAGGTTGTCGGGACGTAATAGTTATCGAGAGTTCTTGCGTATCTGAGCCGACAGGTTCCAATTAACAAGTTCTTTCGAATTTCGAAGTGTAGGTGTGGACTATACATACCCCGATTGGTTCCAATTTCTCCCACTTTTTCCCCTTTGACAACACGCTGTCTTTCGTGCACTAGAACTCGACGGAGGTGAGCATAAAAGGAATCAATCAAGTAGAGCTTACCGTTCTCATGAAATGCATGCCGGACAATAACTACGTTGCCCCATCCTCCAGGAGCATTCCTTGCAAACACTACCCTGCCAGTTCCTATCGCATAGACCGGGGCACCTAAGAGTGCCTTCGGACTCTTTAATAGGCTGATCCAGTCTTCTCCTGGATGTCGCTTGGACCATCCTCTCGACTTGCAGTACCCTGTAGCATTTGGACTGGCTACGGGGTAATCAAACCCATCAACTATCGGAATCTTGATTCCGAGGGGTAATTCCCTTGATTGGACGGATAAGGAGGAGAAGACAATGGTAGCTAGAAAAAGAAGTACTAGGCGCATTATATGGAAGAGCAGGATTGATGTGTTGCAATTGCAGTAGAGGGTTATAGTACGCAACCTAAAACCCAAGGAGACCTATAGGATGCCCGATCATCACAAGGAAACCTAGAGAAAAAAGCGGACTGAATGCATACCTACAGCAATTTTCTATCCGATTGTAGCTGATGCTCCTCCGTATGGGCACAAAGCAGAGGCCCAGATAGATTAGTGGCCCTCCTGCACCCATCGCCTGGACAGAAGTGTAGGATAAGAGGAGTTCACTGAGTAATCCCAAGGAATCCCATCGTAGGAGACTAGCTCCTTCGCGCCGCGTAAAGACTCACAATACCAAGACATAATCGCTGAATCTGCGTTTCTAGAAATCCATATTTTTCCAAAAAGTACAGTAGCCGGTCCCCAGGGAATCGTTCAATAGATGCTCCCAAGTACTTATAAGCCTCCCTATGACCGGTTACCCATGCGGCAAGTGTAGGGAGAAGATGATGCAGATAAATCCGATAGAGGGCCCGCACACATAAGTTCTTTGGCATGGAAAATTCGAGAATAAAAAGCCCCCCCCCGCAGGATAGCACTCGCGCCATTTCTTGAATAGCTCTTTGGTAATTTCCCATGTTGCGTAGCCCAAAAGCCACGGTGATTACGTCAAAGGTTCCAGATCGGAACGGCATATCCGTGGCATCTCCACACACTAACGTACACACCCCTTTTCTCTTAGCTTGTAACAGCATGGCAGGGCAGAAATCCATTCCAACTACTCTGGATCCTGGGCATGTCTCTTGCAGGACTTTCGCAAGGGCACCGCTACCTGTCGCCAGGTCTAGAATACACTTTGCATTCCACTGCTTGACTATTTTTGCCACACGCCTCCGCCAAACATAGTCTAGCCCGCAGCACAAGAGATGGTTAGCAATGTCATAGCGGCCTGCTATGGAAGAAAACATCTCACGAATGAGGTGAGGGGATGCAGCCTGTATCACTAAAAATTACCGGCTCGGAAAGCCCGAACTGCCAAAATCAATCCTACAAGATAGCGGCATGGCCTTTGCTAATCTCTCCGCTGCAATGCAGGAGTATTCGCCTTGGCTCCAGTGGTAGGATTCGAACCTACGGCCAACCGGTTAACAGCCGGTCGCTCTACCGCTGAGCTACACTGGAACAGAAAGCTTCAACCGTTCCCTTGTCCTTTAGCTTGAGGGAATCTTTTGAGCAAGAATTTTCTCTGGGCTATCTCCGTACAAGGACCGCTCCAGGCTTTCACGGCATAGAAGCTATGCCTGCCAGTAAGCAGTCTTGCCTCCTTTTCTACCTTCCTAGTGAAGCGGGACTAATAGTGCCAAGGAAGACAGCAGAAAAAAGAAAAGAGGTTTGGATCGTGCAGCTCCTGGATGCAGCTCCTGGAGGCACCCTTCAACACAAGGGGACTAGACAATGACTCCTCACATCAGTGTCTTGTGCGATATCCTTCTATCTACTTGGTAGTTGGATGATCTGCAGTTCCTACATAAGGTCACTTACATCCTGCAGCGCATGGATTCCAAGGAAGAGAGTGGTACCCTCCCCAGAATCACCAGCTAGCTCAACGCGACCTATCTTCTAGCACACACCTCCCTTCAAACTGAAGGGAGGCAAATAAGAGGGTTCAGCCCCC
The DNA here is from genome assembly GCA_016766635.1 of Candidatus Xiphinematobacter sp. Classification (NCBI taxonomy): domain Bacteria; kingdom Pseudomonadati; phylum Verrucomicrobiota; class Spartobacteria; genus Candidatus Xiphinematobacter; species Candidatus Xiphinematobacter sp. Next base: position 349,894 of record CP068473.1, on the reverse strand, counting down.
TTTCGTAAGGCCCTTCATAGCCTCCCGTTCCGGGTCTATAGTGATCAAAAAGTTTGGGGGCTGTACAATAATAATAAACTCTTCCCCTAAGAGCAGTCGCCGGACGTCTCGGGCAAGACCAATGTGAGTGATCCAGCCGGGGGACAGCAACTGGAAGATTATCACCTTTTGAGCATGGTACAAAGCATCTCCGGCCTCTCGTCTCAGCAGGAAAGTTCTCTTTACTGGCGCATGTGGCGACCTTAGCAATCCGCTCCATCGGACAACGGTATATCTTCTTAGGGAGAGGAGCAGTAGTCCAGGATTTCTAGTGCCTTCTGTAAGCTTAGTCTATTATAAATACTCAGCATAGGCGTTCCCTTTCGGATGCGCTTCGCAAGACTAGCTAGCACATCACCAGGGCCTAGTTCTAGCAAAAGATTACACTGCAGATGATCTAGTAGACATTCAACTGACTGCATCCAACGCACACTGGACACTAATTGTTTAGCAAGTGCGGAGCGGATAGCCTCGGGGTCAAAAACCGGACGGGCATCTGCATTGCAAACTACTGGAACAGATGGGGAGTCCATGGGAACAAATTGTAACTCATCTTGAAAGCTTTGTCGGGCGGATTCCATTAAACGAGAATGAAAGGCTCCGTCTACGTGGAGTGCCACCACTTTACGAGCGCCGTACTTTTTGGCTAAGGAAATTGCGAGGGCCATTTTTGGCTCTGCACCAGAGAGGATAATCTGGCCAGGACAGTTGAAATTAGCTATGTCTACATTCGCGACAGCGGCTAAATCCCGAACAGAATCCTCCTCGGCCCCAATTATCGCCGCCATCCTTCCTTTTGTCCGTTCGCAGGCCTCTCGCATGAAACCTGCCCGCCGTGAGACCAATCTCAAACCCGTTTCAAAATCGAACGTCCCTGCAGCTGCATGAGCAGTGAATTCACCGAGCGATAGACCTGCTGCAGCGGCAATTTGAAAACGAGGAACGGCGCTCCGCACTGCTGCCAAGAGAGCCAGTCCGTGCACATAGAGGGCGGGCTGGCAAACAGTGGTTCGCATCAATTCCTCGGCTGGGCCTTTGAATGCAATCCTTGAGAGTGGGTATCCCAAGATACAATCGGCCTTTTGGAATAGCATCAAGGCGTTGGGGAATTCCTGACAAATGTCCTCCCCCATGCCGACAGTCTGAGCCCCTTGTCCGGAAAACATCAATCCGATTCTCATAAACAGGTTGGCTTATTTGGCCAGAAGGATCCTCTTATCCCCCCAAGCTACCTCTCTATAACTATCACAAGCTTATCCCTGGCAACCCTCTATAGACAAAAGCTTCTATGCTGTCAAAATTCTTTGCTTGGTTCCCCTCTAAAAGGAAAGTCGTGCAGGAAGCCGTTCCTGCAGATAATGATTTCAAACGAGCTGCAAAAAATGGCTGGAGGGATGGCAGAGTGGCTAAATGCGCCGGTCTTGAAAACCGGAGGGGCGAAACGCCCTCGTGGGTTCGAATCCCACTCCCTCCGTGAGACCCTGCGAAGCCTGCAGGAGAAGACACCCCTAACAGAACGTAGGGTTGTTTTGTATGGGTAATATATGAACTACCGGTGGCGGGACTTGAACCCGCACACTCCTTTATGGAATAAGGGATTTTAAGTCCCTTGCGTCTACCATTCCGCCACACCGGCACACTACTTAGGTGGCTTCTTACCACGCTATCTGTGATCACACTCGCCTGTATCTCCTTCTCTCACCCGGATTATAGTGGGGGACTGAGGGGCTTCAGATACTTGCCCGTTCAGACAAAGGAGGCCTGCGTGTACTAGAGCTGGGTTGGTTTCTCATTATCGCCGTTCTCAGATAAAAAGTGTTGATGAGGTTTCTAGTTCAAAGCTCACTCCCAAGTGGTGCAGTTAAGAAAATTCCCATTTGTTGAAAAACTTTAAGGATTGAGTTTAAGGTAGATTCCTGATTAGTAGTCTGGGGGGTAAGATCTAGGAAGTGGATCGACCTGTCCATTTTGACCCCGTCCGCTCATGCCGCCCGCTCTCAATGCTACAGTTATTTCCTGGTAAGGAGGAGTTTTTAGCCTCTGCTTTCGGTGGAGACCTTCCCCCCGTCGTCCCGATTTGGACAGAGCTAGCAGCAGACCATGAAACGCCGATTTCTGCATACCGCAAGCTTTTTGGTGAGGAAGTGCTTTTTTTATTAGAGTTTGCAGAAGGGCATAATCTAGCAGGACGCTATTCGATCATTGCTTTTGGTGCGCATGCCACATTTTCCGCTGAGGGAAATAGGGTGCAGGTGACACGAGGTGGAAGCCGCATAACACTCTTAGATGTGCAGGACCCACTAAGTGAGGTAGAGAAGTTTATGATCCGACATCGCTCTCCCACTCAGGAGAATCTTTTTCCATTCTGGGGAGGAGCTATTGGCTATCTTGCTTACGATACTGTCCGCTGGTTTGAACCTACTATCCCTCCTCCGTCCAAGGACGAATTGGGATTGCCAGACATGTTTTTTCTTGTTCCAAAGATAGTTCTTGTCTTTGACCATCACCTCTATCGTCTCAGGGTAGTTGCCAGCGCCCTAACAAAAGAGCTTCCGGCCAACCAGGTTTTTGACGTAGCAGCAGGAAGAATTCATTCCGTCGTGGAGCGACTCTCCCAACCCATGCAGTTCATGCCTCTCTCCTCTCCAGCCAACGTGTTCCCCTCTTCCATACCCCATCCCCCTCAATCTAACACCACCTATGAGCGTTACCATAGCATGGTAGAACGTGCAAAAGCGTGGATTCATTCTGGAGATGTATTTCAGGTAGTACTCTCTCAACGGTTCGAATGCTCCTATGACGGAGATCCTCTGGAAGTATATCGCGCTCTCCGGTTTATTAACCCGTCACCCTACCTATTTTGCCTACGCTTCCCTGGAGGTTTCTCGCTTGTAGGTAGCTCTCCAGAAGTACATGTGCGGGTAAGAAGGGGAAAGGTTGAGATCCGTCCAATTGCTGGAACACGTCGAAGCGGTCGAAGTAGAGAGGAAGCAGCGGCTCTGGAGAAGGAACTGCTTTCAGATGCCAAGGAACGTGCAGAACACCTCATGCTAGTAGACTTGGCACGCAGCGATATGGGGCGTGTTGCAGCATTTGGTTCGATACAGGTGACCGACTTCATGACAACAGAGCACTATAGCCACGTTATGCATATTGTTTCGCATGTTGAAGGACGGTTGATAGGAAACAATTCTGCCTTCGATGTTGTCCGAGCCACGTTTCCTGCCGGTACCGTCTCTGGTTCTCCGAAAGTGCGTGCCATGCAGATCATCAATGAGCTAGAGACAAGCAAACGTTGTACATATGCTGGGATTGTGGGGTGCTTTAGCTACGATGGCGGCCTGAATTCCTGCATTACCCTACGGACAATCCTCCTGAAGGGTAGCAGGGCATATGTACAAGCGGGGGGGGGAATAGTGGCTGACTCCACTCCAGAAGGAGAATACCAGGAAACTGTGAATAAGGCCATGGCTTCTTTTCGCGCGCTAGAGATTGCCAGGGCCGTTCCTCCATGATTCTTGTCATCGACAATTACGATTCCTTTACCTATAACCTTGTGCAATACTTCGGCGAGTTGGGGGCTCGCGTAGTTGTACGGCGAAACGACAAAGTAGACCTTTCTGAGGTAGAGATCCTTCAGCCGGATCGCATCTGTATTTCGCCAGGCCCGTGTACGCCTCGGGAGGCAGGTGTCAGTGGAGAAATAATTCGCCACTTCGGGATCCGCCTCCCCATCCTGGGGGTCTGCCTGGGACACCAGTGTATAGGCGCAGTTTTTGGGGCTGAGGTTGTCCGTGCCAAGCACCTCATGCATGGTAAGACTTCTTCAATTTATCACGAGGGTAAGGGTGTTTTTGTAGGTCTTTCCAATCCTTTTCAGGCCACCCGATATCATTCCCTCTTACTTCGACGAGAATCTCTCCCAGATTGTTTGGGAATCACAGCGGAAACTGAAGAGAAGGAAATTATGGGAATCCAACACATAGAACTCCCTCTCCATGGGGTACAATTCCACCCGGAGTCTATTCTAACAGAAAACGGAAAGGCCCTCTTACAGAACTTTCTCAAAGCCTAGCCTAAGCATAAAGCAAGAGTGGGGAAATGGGACCTGTAGGGTGCTGACTTTCTGTGGCAGTATATCCACCTGTAAAGCCTCTCCAAGGCCTTCTCACGCATCTCCTTCCTTTTACATGTCAAACTTTTCTGAAAAGAAAGGTTCTCTTAGTAAGCCAGCCGAAGACATACTCTGGCGGAGTAAAGCTCCTTCAGTTTCTGCTTTTGGAAGACTTGTCCGGGAAAAGAGAAAGGTGCTTTTTTTGTTACTGCTCCTGTCAGGAACCGTAACCATATGGGGAGTGATGGCTCATCGTCACCAGACTCGGGCGCTCCCCCGCTCCATCAAAGAAGAGGTTGTTCCGGTCACGTTGGTGGCTGCTAGAACAAGGGATTTTCCAATTTACCTCGATGGGCTTGGAACTGTTCAAGCCTATCGCTCAGTACAGGTTAGAGCACGTGTGTCTGGACAGATCCGAGAGATCTGTTTTCGAGAAGGACAGGTGGTCAGAGAGGGAGACGTAATAGCTACAATTAACCCACGACTCTATCAGACCAGACATGACCAGGCTCTCGCTAGAAAACTCCAAACCCAGGCTCAACTGGAGAGCGCGCGTATTACTCTCGCACGCCAACAACGACTTTTGGAGAAAGCAGTCCTCGATCAGCACTCTTATGATACACAGAAATGCCTGGTAGCGCAGCTGGAAGCAGCGGTACGAGCAGATGAAGCCTATCTGGACAATCAAAGGATGCAACTTGAGTGGACTAAGGTTACGGCCCCTATTGCTGGACGAACTGGAATCAGAAAAGTGGATGCCGGCAATCTGGTTATAGGCAGTAGCATCATTGTAACCATTAATCAAATTGCACCGATTTATGTCTCCTTCGCACTCCCACAGCGCTACCTAGGGCAAATCCTCCAACCATTCACTCAGGGAAAGCAATTGCTGGTTCTCGTATTAGATCAAAATAATCAAACTGTTTTGAACAGAGGTAAACTAGTAGTGCTTGACAATCAGATTAACCCATCTACTGCAACTTTTCAGTTGAAGGCGGCTTGTAAGAATACGAACTCCCAGCTCTGGCCCGGCCAGTTTGTAAATGTTCGTCTTTTGCTGAAGACACTCCCAAAATCGGTAGTGGTTCCAACGGAGGTCGTGCAACTAGGCCCTCATGGCTCGTATGTATATGTGGTAGGGCAGGAAAAAAGGGCAATAATGCGTTCAGTAGTTACTGGACCTGTAGAGTCTGGGTATACATTAATTCAGTCAGGTCTAGGTGTGGGGGAAAATGTGGTTATAGAGGGGCAGTACCGTCTCCAGCACAATTCCCACGTTGCAGCTTACCTTTCTTCCAAGGAGAGCAGCCAGTAATTCTCTCTGAGCGGTCAGGATAAGAGTCGGTGCGCCGACCTCCAGGGGTTAGAGAGCCGAGAACTTATGAAGAGTATTTCAGAGCCATTTATTAAACGCCCTGTCACCACTTCCCTGCTTATGATAGCGATTTCCCTCGCAGGTCTGCTCAGTTATCGACTGCTTCCAGTTTCTGCATTGCCATCGGTAGATTTCCCGACAATTCAGGTGGTGTCCAGATATCCTGGAGCAGATGCCCAGGTGATGGCCTCGTTGGTAACAGCCCCACTGGAAAGGCAGTTAGGGCAAATTAGTGGAGTGGCTTCTATGAGATCCGCCAGCGCTATGGGTATTACTGTGATCACACTACAGTTTGTCTTGGGAAAGGATATGGACCAATCCGCTCAAGATGTGCAGACAGCCATCAGTGTGGCCAGTAGTGTCCTGCCTAAGGACTTGCCGCATCCCCCCATCTACCACAAGGTGAACCCAGCGGATATGCCCATTCTGACCCTCGCCATTACCTCGGATAATTTGCCCTTGGTGAGGGTTAACGATTGCGTGGATTCCATCCTAGCACAGAGACTCAGCGAGGTCTCTGGAGTTGGACTAGTAACTATCCAAGGCAACCAAAAACCAGCAGTACGAGTTCAACTAAACCCCTCCACTCTCGCTGCGAAAGGAATTAGTTTAGAGGAGGTACGCAAGATGATTATAAGAGCCAACGCTAATTCCCCAAAGGGGAGCCTTGAGGGGGTCCGACAATCATTAACCATAGGAGCTAACGACCAAATTCGAAATGCCAGTGAGCTTGCTAAAGTGCTTCTGTCCCATCAAGGCGGGGTACCTGTATGTTTGCAAGATGTGGCAACTCTGGAAGATGGGGTCGAAAATTCCTTGGCACGGGCTTGGATCGCTAGCTACCAGCAGCCATACCAGCAGGCTGTCCTCCTGGATATTCAAAGGCAGCCGAATGCCAACATCATTCGCACAGCCAATCGGGTCAAATCTATCCTCCCGCAGATTACTCGTGTTTTACCAGCCGGGATGCATCTTTCTGTTTTTTCGGACCGCACTGAAACAATTCGGGCGTCTATGCAGGATGTACAATTTACTCTCCTACTGACAGTTTCTTTGGTCATACTGGTGCTTGTGCTCTTTCTAAGGAAATTGGGCACTGCATTCATCCCTACTGTGACTTTGCCAATTTCCATGTTAGGGACCTTCGTCCTACTCTATTTTTCCGGATTTAGCTTGGACAGCCTTTCCTTAATGGCGCTGACCATTTCAGCCGGCTTTATAGTAGACGATGCTGTCGTGGTAACTGAAAATGTCGTCCGCCACATGGAGCAGGGGGAGTCTCCTCTATCGGCTGCTCTAAAGGGAACCCAACAAATCGGTTTTACGGTCATTTCACTTAGCATTTCGCTCATAGCAGTGTTTATTCCCCTGTTGTTCATGCCCGGAGTAATTGGGCGTCTCCTCAGGGAATTCTCCATTACGCTGAGCTGTGCCGTTGCAATCTCTGCTCTAGTATCCCTGACTTTAACCCCCATGATGTGTTCCAAGGTACTGGACGCATCAGATATGCACTCGAAGGAAGAGGCATCAAGGATTCAATATTACTTCAACTTTTTTTCCAGCTGGCTCCTTCAGCTCTATCGTCATTCTCTGAGCTGGACATTGAAGCATCAGCGGATGACCATTGTGGTCACGGTAGTCACTACCATTACTACGGTGATCTTGCTTTCGATGATTCCGAAGGGGTTTTTGCCACTGCAAGACACCGGGCTGCTTCTCGGTGTAACGGATGCCTCTCAGGATATTTCCTTCGGTAGGATGATGGAGCTACAAAAACGCATTTCGCAACAACTCTCTCAAGACCCCGGGGTACTCAGGGTAGCAGCCTTTGTTGGTGCTGGTACAGCTAATCTTACGCAAAATATAGGGAGATTCTATATTGTGCTAAAACCTCGCAAAGAGCGTGCAAGTGCGCAAGAAATCATGCTTCGCCTCTCAAGAACTGTCCAGCGAGTGCCAAATATCCGCCTACATCTGCAGGCAGTACAGGATTTACAGATAGATACACACACTAGCCGAACACAGTTCCAATATACACTAGAAGATGTACACTCCAGCACCCTTCAAGAATGGGTACCCAAACTACTCAACAAGTTGAAGGCTGAGCCCAGTCTTATCGATATAGCCACTGACCAACAACGCCTCGGACTCCAACTCCACGTTGCGATTGATCGCACGACTGCCTCTCGGCTCAGTATCCCCGTCCAGACCATCGGTAACACACTTTATGATGCGTTTGGACAACGCCAAGTATCAGTAATCTATACTGACCTCAATCAATATCGCATTGTCATGGAAAACGAGGAAGGTTTTCGAAACTCACCACGGGTATTGGAAAAACTCCACATAAGTTCCACCATGGATGGGAGGCTAGTCCCCCTAGGATCTCTCGTACGAGCAAATACCCAACCGGCTCCTATAATGATCTCCCATTATAGACAATTTCCGTCGGCAACAATTTCCTTTAACCTACGTCCCGGTTTCTCCCTTGGGGGGGCTATACGTTCTATTGAACGGGTGCAAGCATCTATGGGCATGCCAAAGAGCATCCAGACTCATTTCGTGGGGAGCGTTGCAGAATTCCACTCTACCCTCAAAAAAGAATTCTTTCTTGTCCTCTCGGCCCTTGCGACAGTCTATATCGTGCTGGGCATACTCTACGAGAGCTATTTCCATCCAATTACCATATTGTCTACACTGCCTAGCGCTGGGGTAGGAGCCACACTTGCTCTTCTACTCTGCGGACTAGAGCTTTCTCTAGTTGCCCTTGTCGGCATTATTCTCCTAATCGGTATCGTAAAAAAGAACGCAATCATGATGATTGATTTTGCTCTGGATGCAAGGCGGGAGAAGCATCTTTCGGCAAGAGATGCAATTTATCAGGCCTCTCTCCTACGATTCCGACCCATCATGATGACGACAGCTACCACATTGTTAGGAGCCATACCAATGGCTTTAGGGTCCGGGTTAGGATCTGAGCTGTACAGGCCACTAGGGGTAGTAATTACTGGTGGATTGCTGCTTTCTCAGCTTGTGACTCTCTACACCACACCGGTGGTGTATCTCTATCTTGATAGATTGGAGCAATGTATAAAGCAGTGGAGGAAGAGAGTGGCTACTTAGTAGCCTTGCCGGCGACATGAGCCTCGTAAAGTTCCTTGTTGAACATCCTCGCGGCGTCTCCCTGCTAGTAGCGGGAATGTTCCTCCTAGGAACGTCGGCATACTGCCTTTTTCTACCAATTTCCCCATTGCCCAACGTAGACCTTCCAACTATTAACATCTCCTCTTCCCTGCCGGGAGCTGGCCCTGAAACAATTGCTCTATCCCTAGCGGCTCCCCTAGAAAAACGCCTGGGACAGATTACGGGACTACAGAGAATGACTTCCTCTAGCACTTTAGGTGGTTCCTTCATTACGCTCCAGTTCGACTTGAATAGGAGCATTGATGGTGCCGTAAAGGATATTCAGGAAGCCATTCAAGCAGCAAAAAGTGACCTTCCCCCTGGTGCAACACCGCCCGTGTTTCACAAAATAAACCTTGCCAGCACTCCCATAGGAGTGCTTGCCATGACATCTAATACGTTGCCCATTACTCAAGTATACAAACTGGCAGAGGACATTGTAGCACAGCGCTTAAGTCAGATTATGGGAATTAGTCGAGTTCCGGTTTACGGTGGGGCAAGAGCTGCTATCCACATACAAGCTTATCCGGCTCTGCTTGCCAATATGGGTGTGAGTCTCAACGAACTACAAGACTTTCTTGCTCATTCTAACTCCCTTATTCCTAGGGGCTTTATGTCAGCAGGTAACCAATTCTACAGACTCCATACCGATGATCAGCTTTCTAATGCATTGGAGTACCAATCACTAGTGATTGCCAAAGGAAACGGAACTCCAGTTACGCTCTCCTCAATAGCTCGTATCACTAAAGCGGAGGAAAACGCCCAGCATGGAGGATGGTTTAACGGCAAACGTGCAGTGATCCTACCAATATTTAAGGATCCAAGTGCAAACGCCATTTGCATAATTGAGGAGATCCACAAGATGTTGCCTGCTCTCCGTTCTTGGCTACCTTCTGGGGTACACCTAGAAATCGTTATAGATCGCACGCAAACTATCCGTGAATCCATTTACAATCTCCAATGGACATTAGCTCTGACCATTGCTCTAGTCCTCTTAGTAATATTCCTGTTTCTACGGCAGTGGATGCCCACTATCATAGCAGGGACCGCGATGTCCCTTTCTCTCGCAGTTACTTTCGGAGTGATGGCACTTTGCGGCTTCAGCCTTAATAGTATTTCCCTAATGGCATTAACTATCTCAGTAGGATTTTTAATAGATGATGCTATCGTTCTTATAGAGAATATCATGCGTTACATAGAAGAGGGATACGCTCCTATAGAGGCTGCCCTGCGCAGCACAAGACAAGTAGGGTTTACAGTGGTATCAATGGCCCTTTCAACAATATCTGCCTTGATACCTATTCTGTTTATGGGAGGGATAGCAGGGCGAATTTTTCAGGAATTTTCTATTAGCTTGAGCACGATAATTCTTATCTCAAGTATTGTGTCTTTGATTCTTATACCTACTTTTTGTTCTCGATTCCTACGCAAAAAAACTCTCCACTCACACAACACTTTTATTGTGTGGACGGAGGCCTCATTTTTAAGAGTAGTGACTTGCTACCAAGTAAGTCTAACGTGGGCATTGCAGCATAAGAGATTTGTCCAGGGGCTGCTCTTAATTACCTTAGTAGGTACTCTATTCCTCTACAAAATAGTTCCTAAGGGTTTCTTTCCACAGCAGGATACAGGATTGATGTTTGGTGTAACGGCAAGTTCTAAGAATCTATCTTATCCAGCTCTCCAGTCTAAACAACAGCGGCTGGCGGAAGTTATCCTGGCTGACCCCGCAGTAGCAAGTGTGGTGTCCATCATACATAGGGGAGATGCTTCTCCAAGCAGTAGTTACCTTTACGTTTCCCTCAAGCCGCTCTCGGAACGCAGAGTGCGTGTAGAGAAGGTTATCCATCGTCTTCGGCCAAAGTTAGCCATAGTACAGGGAATGGCACTTCACCTTTTTCCAGCACAGGAACTTCGTATGGGTGGCCGCATTGGCATGGCTCAACATCAGTATGCCCTGCGTTCAGATAGCTCCTCAACTCTGTTAGAATGGGCCCCTCGTTTGCTCAAAAAACTGAGAGAGCACCCAAAACTAGTTGATGTAGAGAGCAGTCAAGAACTTGATAGTGCACAAATAAAGGTCAGCATCAATCATAGCCTTGCCGGGCGCTTGGGCATTCAGTCCGAGCAGGTTAGCGCTACACTACGCAGTGCATTCAGCCAACAGAAGGTGTCCACCATATATTCCAGCACCAATCAGTCCCACGTGATTTTGGGGACAGGCCCGGAATTTTCTGGTAACCCCGATTCTCTCAATAAAATTCACATCAAATCTTCCTCTGGAGACTTAGTGCCCCTAAGCACGATAGCCTCCTTTAAAAGGGAAAGGTCTTTACTTTCAGTCAACCATGAGGATCAATTTGCGGCAGTGATACTTGCTTTTAATCTGAAAGAAGGAGTTTCACTTGGTGAAGCCATAGAGGCAGTGGAGAAGGCATATGGTGAACTCCACATGCCTCTTTCTATTAGGGGGGAATTCGTCGGAAATGCAAAACTTCTCAGAAAGGCTTCCTCATCCCAACTCTTGCTCATTTTAGCTGCGGTTGTGGCAGTCTACATTGTCCTGGGGATATTGTACGAGAGTCTGCTCCACCCGTTAACCATTCTTTCTACATTGCCTACGGCGGGCATTGGAGCACTCCTTGCCCTGCTCCTAGTCGGAATAGAGCTTAGCATTATGGCGATGATTGGTATTATCCTACTAGTTGGAATTGTGAAGAGGAATGCCATCATCATGGTCGATTTTGCCGTAGAGTCCCAAAGGAGACGAGGTCTTAGTGCATATGAAGCGATTTACCAGGCTGCTATAAAACGATTTCGCCCCATTCTTATGACGAATATAACGGCCTTACTTGGAGCTTTGCCGCTTGCAATAGGAAGAGGAAGCGGAGCTGAATTACGCCAGCCGCTCGGGGTCGCCATTGTAGGAGGAATATTAGCATCACAAATACTAACACTTTTCACAACGCCTGTGACTTATCTGACCTTGGAATACCTAAAGGGGGTGTTTTCCGAGCCCGGCGTACCCCTTCTCCAGAGATGCGGGAAATTACTCACTAAAACTGCCCGTTTGGCAAACTCTCCAAAAGGCTAAGAAAGGTAATTCTAGCGACTTCCACAACCTCATACACACCTACCTCTGATCCAATTTCTTGGGAAAGAGAAGTCATGACAACCCCAGAAATCCCACAGGGAACAATGGCTGAAAAGCCAGTCAGTTCCTTGGTAACGTTAAATGCAAATCCATGCATGGAAACCCACTGTCGCACCCCAATACCGATAGAAGCAATTTTCCGATTTTCTACCCAGGCGCCGGTAAAGCCCTTCCTACGCCTCCCGCTCAGTCCATATGCCCTCATGAGGGCAATTAGTACTCTTTCCAAGAAACGGAGGTATCTGTGAAGATCACGCCCCCTAGAAGATAGGTTAAGGATGGGATAGCAAATAAGTTGACCGGGACCGTGATAAGTGGCCTGTCCACCTCGATTGGTGTGGTAGACAGGAAATGGGAGAAGGGCCGGGTCTAAGAGACTTGATTTGTCCCGTATTTTTCCGACGGTAAAGACCGGTTCGTGCTCAAGAAAGAGTAGCCTTTCCTCTCCACAAGAGGAGGTTTTTTCGACCCAGTACTTTTGGAAAAATAAGCTTTCCCTATAGGGAATCCTGCCTAGCCATTCTACAGTAGGTGCGTCCATCTCGCTTAGAGCTTTAGATATTAGGACCTGGTTGCCCGATGAAAAGGGCTGCAGAGCTGGCTTGAAAGTGACAAAGGCCAATAGCAATAGCGTCAGCGGCATCCTTAGATGGTGTCTCCGCTAGCCCAAGTATAGATCTTACCATAAAGGCTACTTGACGTTTTTCTGCAGCTCCATACCCAACAACGGCCTGTTTCACTTTTCTAGGTGCATATTCATGAACAGGAAGCCCTTGCTCTGCAGCAGAGAGGAGTACGGCTCCATGGACCCCCCCCATGCTAATAGCAGTACGGTGATTTTGCACAAAAATAATTGCTTCTACGGCAAGGGAGGCAGGAGAATGCTCTGCAATGAGCTGCACGATATTCTGGTGAATGGAAAGGAGACATCTAGAAAGGCAAAGCGCTGCGGTACTGCGAATAGTTCCAAACCGCAGGCAGTGGACCTCTGTATCTCTACATAGAACTGCATAGCCTGTACTCCGCAAGGAAGGATCCACAGCCAAAATTGTCTCCATACCTTTTTATCCTATCCGCTGTACAAGAGATTGGAAGGTACACTGCACTACCTCAAAGGGGAGGTCCTGCATAGAGGTAGTGTGGGATACAATCGATACAAGGATATTTGCTGGCGCCCATACACTAGGATTTGTAGAGCCGTAGAGGAGGAGACAATGAATACCGGTTGCAGCAGCTATGTGGGAAACTCCACTATCTTGTCCGACGAAGGCACAAGCTTGAGAGAGTACTCCAGCAAGAGTAGGGAGGGGAAGACCGTCTAGGTAATATAGACGCGGAGAGCAAATCTGAAGAGAGAAATACTTAAGCGCCAATTTATCAGCTTCTCCCCCGACACACACCAGATTATAATAGGGAAATTTTTGAAGAACCCATAAAAAGAGTTTTTTCCAGCAAGCGAGCGGCCAGTTTTTGTCCGCTCCACCACTGCCCGGGTGCATCACGAAAAAAGGCGTTCCACATCCCATATTCTTGAGCACATATAAAGCATTTTGTTGGTCCTGATTAGATAAGAAAATCTGAGCTGCCGGGTTCTGTAGGAAGAGAGACAGCTTTTCAAGTGGACGCGCTAGTTGATAGGCAGCATGTGTATCACCGTCGATTTTTGAAGATCCCTGGATGAGACATTGTACTCCGATGCGAAGGAGATTTTCGGAAAAACAAGGATCGTAAATGTAATTGATAACTATCTGAAATCCAGCAAGATACTCACGAAGTGCCTTGCTAAGTTGTGCTCGTGGGGCGAAAAGACCCGACAATGAAGCGCTGTCCAGGCTGCGCGTTGCCCGTGCGTAAAATCGTCCCTCTGCAAGCTGGATGGCGGGATAACAACCTAGAATATCTACCGGTGCTTCTGGAAATGCCATCCGCAGCAACCGGATCGCCGGCAATGTAAGAACAAAATCGCCAATTGCACCACCACGAATCACCAATGTACTCATACTAAGGATGTTATGGTAACTGGTTATGGTTAACCGGTTGCCGGAAGTGGCTTTTTATGCTGAGACACCTTACCCTGGCTGGTCCAGGGAGATACCAACTCCCTCCCAATCTGCTGGGCGATTCCAGGGAATCCGGCTTTCTTCTTTGAAGCTCCCGGCAGGATAAAAATAATCAGCGGTAGTACACCCGGAGGAGAGAAACATTACCGTGAGACCTATCAAGTAGAAGAGGCGACATTTTACCATGGATAGAGTTGATGGACACCACTCCGTCCGCAAGCAGGATGCAGCCTTGCGGATAAGCTGTGTTTCTGATCTCTGCACTCTGACGGAAGAGTAGGAGGTTTAAAGCTTTTTTGTTTTGGCACAGTTCATGGTTTGTTTTGCAACGATAATGAAATGGAACCGACAACGATTCCTGGAGTTGCTCTTACTAGGCTCAACCTACACATCCCCAGGAGACCTCCAAAGGCAAAAAGGGGAGGCTGGCAGCTCTTTTTCTCTCTTTTTTGTGCTACACTGCCGGATTCTTCAATATCTAGGTCTAGAGAATAAGCAGGGTAAATAAAAATGAAAAATAGGCAACTCTAGAAAGTGCTCCGATCTAAAACTAGGAGCGTGGTTTTTTCGTTATGCCCGCTGTTGAGTGGTAGGAAGCTTTTTTGGATCTTTTAAATGTTTTGCCTTCTTGACTACTAGCAATTCGATCTTAGGGTCTTCTCATGAATCTTGAGAATCGCAAGCAGGTTTGTGCCGCAGCTCGCAAGTTTTTAGAGAGCAAAGGGTTGCGCCAAACGTCGCAACGGAATGCTATCATCCGAGCAGCGTTTTCCACCTCCGATCACTTCAGTGCGGAAGGTTTATTGCGAATGGCCAAGGAAATCGACTTCTCTGTGTCCAGAGCCACAGTATATCGCACTCTACCGCTCTTGACGGAAAGCGGACTTCTAAGAGGGTTGGATCTTGGAAATGGAGTTCAATACTACGATCCTAACTTTATAGAGCGTCCCATTCACAACCATCTAATTTGTGTGGATTGCAACAAAATCACCGAGTTTGAGGACATAAATACGGAACTTCTGAAGAACCGTATCTCCCGTAGACTAGGATTTTTTCTAGAAAGTAAGGTGTTACGAATTGAGGGGCATTGCAAGGAATTGCGACTGCGTGGGAATTGTCCAAAACGCCGTGAGTAGGAGTACTATCCGGAAAGGCAGATTTTCGGGGGAGGCGTCCGCGCTTCTTAGGAGTTATACGGAATCTATTTCCTACGACTGGCGGCTGTATCGGCATGACATCCAAGGAAGCCTAGCTCATGCTAAGGCACTAGTTGCAGCAGGCATTTTAGTGGAAGAAGAACGCCTTTTAATCGAAAAAGGATTGCTTGCAATCCAGGCGGAGATAGATCAGAAGAAGTTCACATTCAACGATTCGCTGGAAGATATCCACATGAATATCGAGGTGGAACTGATCCGGCGGATTGGACCCGTTGGGGCCAAGCTACATACGGCACGAAGCCGCAATGACCAGGTAGCCTTGGATCTCCGTTTATACTTGCGAGAGGCCATTATTAAACTGCGTGGACAGTGCGCCAGTCTACAACTTAGCCTTGTAAGCTTTGCTTCCCGCAATTTCAGCGTATGTATCCCAGGCTATACCCATCTCCAGCGGGCACAACCAGTTTTATTGGCCCACCATTTGCTCGCCTATACGGAAATGCTGGCCCGTGATAGGAGTCGTTTGCATGATTGTATGGAAAGGATGGACGAATTGCCTCTGGGTTCTGGTGCCATATCTGGGTCGACCATTGTGCTAGATCGTAAACTGCTCGCCAGGGAACTGGGCTTTTCCCGCATTACTCAAAACAGTATAGATGCTGTTAGTGACAGAGATTTTGCTTGTGAATTTCTTGCTGCGCTGGCCATTTTGGGCATGCATCTCTCTCGACTTAGCGAAGACATAATCTTATGGGTTTCAGAGGAGTTTGGATTTCTTGAGTTGAGTGATCAGCATACTACGGGCTCCAGTTTAATGCCTCAAAAGAAGAATCCTGATGTTGCGGAGCTCACTCGTGGAAAGACGGGTCGTCTTTACGGTAATCTAATCTCGTTGCTTACTGCCCTTAAAGGGTTACCTATGGCTTACAATCGTGACATTCAGGAAGACAAGGAGGCTATATTTGATTCCTTTGATACTGCCAGTACGGCTCTTCCTATCTTTGAAGAGATGCTAAACGCAGCCCGTGTGAGAAAAGATCGGGCAGCTACCGCCGCTGGTGACCCCCTACTGCTTGCAACGGACTTGGCTGATTACCTGGTGTTGAAGGGCCTACCCTTCCGTCAGGCCCACGAAGTGGTTGGGCATATCGTCACAATGGCTTTCCAATTAAGCGTGCCTCTTAGTCAAATATCGCTACAGCAGCTACGCGCTATTTCTCCACTGTTTGAAGCTGATGTGGAGGCTGTTTTTGATCTTCAGCAGGCACTTGCACGCCGAACAGCTATTGGGGCTACCGCTCCTGTGAGTGTCGAGGAACGACTCACTTACTGGAAGAATGCTTTGAAAGAAGGCGCATAGCCTTTTGCAGAATGTATGCTTTTTCTATTCACAACGGG
Source organism: Candidatus Xiphinematobacter sp. (assembly GCA_016766635.1). NCBI lineage: Bacteria > Pseudomonadati > Verrucomicrobiota > Spartobacteria > Candidatus Xiphinematobacter > Candidatus Xiphinematobacter sp. Next base: position 333,414 of record CP068473.1, on the reverse strand, counting down.
AGGCTAACGGCACATACGCGCTGTGTTTTTGTATCCCTTGGTATGCCCCACATCTCTTCCACGGAACACGTGCATACTCTTTAGGTCCGCTGTCTTTTTAAGCAAGATGAGTTTTTGGCACAAACTTTTTGGATACTTACAAAATCGAGATGAACCGAAACCATTCCTTGATCACATAGAAGACCTCCGTCGCATGCTAATCAAAATGGTAGTAACACTAACTACTATGATTCTGGCTTGCTTCGCCTTTCGAACGGATCTTGCGAGACTATTGCAGCTTCCTCTAACAGCAACAGATCCTTACCAAGCAACTCATCTGCAGTCCCTTGGAGTGGCGGATTCGATGGTGGTTTCTTGCCAAATATCCTTCTATACAGGTCTAACGCTCTCCCTCCCCTTCCTAATTTTCTTCTTGGGAGAATTTATCCTGCCAGCCCTTACCAAACGCGAGAGGCAGCTCTTGCTTCCCGCCGGTGTGTTTTGTGCTCTCCTTTTTTTATCAGGAGTTGCTCTTGCATATTTTGTGCTACTTCCCGCAGCTCTGGCGTTTTTTTTCCTAGATGCCCGTTCCATGCAGTGGCGTCCCACCTGGACAGTCCGCGAGTACTACACGTTTACAACACAGTTTATCATTGCTTTTGGCCTGGCTTTTGAGTTACCCCTCGGTACATTCCTCGCTGTCAGACTGGGACTGCTGGACGTCACTTCCTTAAGGAGAAAGCGGGCGTTTGCTCTTGTCGTCATTCTCCTCTTGGCCGCTATTATCACTCCGACATCCGATTTGTTCACTCTCTTTCTTGTGGCAACACCCATGTATGGACTCTACGAAATATGTGTCTGGATGGCACCTCTCATTAGGAAAGGGAACCTAAGGTTAGGGAAGGGAACCTAGGAGACTAAAAAAAGAAGTAAAGAAGTGGGGTTCCACAAGCAACCGTATACCCAAGAGATGGTGCCCCGTAAGTATTTGTAAGTGTTTTACTCCTCGGTAGCCAGTACGGTGGACTTCTGCGGCTCTGGTTCTATCGAGAGCTTGCTGGAGATTGGCTGTTGCTGAGTCAAGCAGTGAAAGGCGCCAAGGCCCCAGATAAGTCTGCAACAATTAATGGGTATTACTTTACGAGAGGGAAAAATCCCCTGGAGGATAAAAAGTGCCTGGCTATCGTGGACGTCTGCAAATGTAGGAAGGAGAACGATCTCGTTTCCGATAAAGAAATTAGCATAGCTGGCGGGTAACCGTTGTCCCTTCATCAAAAGGGGTCCTGGCATGGGCAGTGTAATAACGTTGGGGCAGCGATTATGGTTGAGTTTTGCTTCTTGGATCCTTCGTAAGTTCTCTTGGAGAGGTTGAAAATTTGGATCCCTCTCGTTCTTTTCAATACCGACAAGGATAGTGTCTTCTGCAACAAAGCGTGCCATGTTATCTACATGCCCGTCTGTATCATCACCGGAGATTCCTCCATTGCCCAACCAGAGAACTGTGTCAACGCCTAGGGAACCCTGCAGAACTTCCTCAATCTGGTACCGGGTCCATCCGGGGTTCCGGTGAGAGTCGAGGAGGCAATTTTCAGTGGTGAGTAATGTACCTGCTCCGTTGGCATCTATCGAACCTCCTTCCAGCACAAGGCCCTGACGATCGAATATTGGAAGGTTAAGTGCCTTACCTACACGGATAGGGACGGCATTATCTGCATCATAGGGTGGATATTTCCCTCCCCAGGCATTGTAGCCGAAATTTACCACAGCAAGCTGCGGAGCTCTGTCTCTTTGGACGAAGATAGGTCCGTAGTCGCGGCACCAAGGTTCATTGGTAGGGATGTGAAAAAACTCTACTCGTTCCGGTGGCACAGTGCCGTTGAGTAAGGAACGAACCTGCCTCTCCTGTTCTAATCCTGAGACACTGATTCGGACGAGTTCCGAAGTGGAGAGAACCTCCACCATATGCACAAAGGTTGGAACTACCTCTCTATAACAGGTAGAGAAACTACAGCCTCCCGGGTGAGGCCAAGAGAGCCATGTCGCCTCGTGGAGTTCCCACTCTGCCGGCATATGATATCCAAGGCAGGACGGAGTGACCGTGCTGATTTCGGCCGTGATGCTCCTTGGTAAGTACATTTTGTGGTTTGTTCTTTTTATTAGAAAACGGATAGGGGAACAAGTGGCTAGAGTTTTTTATGCGATCACATATACTGAGGGGCCCTTTCCATGCCGAATTTATACATAAAGACGTACGGCTGCCAAATGAATGAACAGGATTCTAAACAAGTCTCCGAAATGCTTATGGCCCGTGGTTATTGTTTGGTGAAGAATGAGGAGGAGGCCGATGTCATCTTGCTTAATACGTGTAGCGTCCGTGAGATGGCTGAGCGGAAGGCCATCGGGAAAATGGGAATGTTGCGGAAGCTTCGCTATAAACGCCCGCGTTTGATACTTGGCTACCTAGGCTGTATGGCTCAAATCCGTGGTGCCGAGTTGCTCAATATCTCTCCATATGTAGATCTAGTGGTGGGGACACAGAAGACTCATCGTGTAGCTGAATACGTAGACACAATCTTCCGACGTCTTCAGCAGGCGCGGATAGACGACGAACGTCTACCTATTGTGGAAGTGGGCGAGGAACAAGATCCTCCCATAAGTACCTTGAGTCACACTCGCCGCACTCCCACCAAGCAACAGCGAGTGACAGCTTTTGTGTCCATTATGCAAGGGTGCAATATGCACTGTGCTTTCTGCATTGTGCCGAAAACCCGTGGCTCCGAGAAGTCACGTTCCATGAAAGAGGTAGTGGAGGAGGTACAAACGCTAGTAGATGAGGGAGTATCAGAGGTCATTCTACTCGGTCAGATCGTCAATTTTTATGGACGTCACTCTCTTCAAAAGGTAGACAACAAGACCCCTTTCGTGCAGTTGATTGAACGAATTCACCAAATAGAGGGATTGGAGAGAATTCGGTTCACCTCCCCCCATCCAATAGGATTTCAGAAGGACTTAATTGACTGTTTTGCAAGACTTCCGAAACTTATGGAACACGTTCACCTACCGCTTCAATCGGGATCAGACCGCATCCTGAAGTCAATGCACCGGGGTTATACTGTGGCTACCTACCTTAGACTTGTGGAAAAGCTGCGAGCTGTCAGACCTGATCTTGCTATCAGTACCGATCTTATTGTAGGCTTCCCCGGAGAGACGGAGGAAGACCATTTGGCTACGCAAGAGGTTTACCGGGCTGCTGGTTTTGACCATGCGTTTATCTTTCGTTATTCGCCTCGCAAAGCGACTTCAGCTTCTGCCATGCAGCAGCAAGTTTCCGAGGATATCAAGGAAGCCCGTAATCGGGACTTACTCCATCTTCTCCATGTTACTAGCGAGAGGAAGCTCGCGACCCGCGTAGGGACTCGTATGGAGATTCTTTGTGAGGGTCCTAGCAAAACTAATCCTAGCCGGTTTAAGGGGCGCACTCGGACCAATCAACCGGTCATCTTTGATGGTTCTAATCGTCACGTCGGTCGAATTTTTGACGTGCTTATTACTGGCTCCTCCGCTAGCACACTCTATGCTGATCCAGCATTATCCTTATGATATGAGGATGTGCCCGCTTCTCGGTTAGATAACTAGCGTGCAAAGGAGCACCCTTACCACCTGCTCCTTGGTTTGCCGTTTCTAAAAAATCCCTTGGGGGCCATAGGGGATCTGCTTCGGGCAGTCCTGCTATGTTTCCGCGTCTGCTAATCATGTGCCTTAAAACCGAAAATGGTCGGGAAGCAATCCTTAGTAGAGGAAAGTCCTCTGTTCGGCCATCACACGCTGGTATCCTCTTTGTTGTCTCTGCCCCATCGGGGACCGGAAAGAGCACGCTGTGTTCTAATTTGCGGCAGGAGGGTGATTTTATCTACGCTGCCTCCTGTACGACTCGGCAGCCGCGCCCTGGAGAAATCAGCGGAGAGGATTACCATTTCTTAAGCGAAGAGGCGTTTCGATCTCACTTAGTACAAGGAGAATTCTTGGAACATGCTGAAGTCCACGGACAAAAATATGGTACCCTGAAGGGCACCATAATTGATCACCTTAAAAAGGGAGTGGACGTCCTCATAGACATTGACACTCAGGGAGCAGCCTCCATTCGGGCCTGTGGGGACCTCTTCATCTTGCAAGCTCTAGCGGATATATTTATTATGCCCTCCAATCTTAGAGAGCTCAGGCGTAGGCTAGTGCGTCGCGGAACAGAAACAGAAGAACAAATTAGGATGCGGCTTACTACTGCCAGGCAGGAAATGTGCAGATGGAAAGAGTATAAGTACACAATTGTTAGCGGTTCTATGGAGGAAGACATTGCTAAATTCCGCGCTGTTATCCGAGCTGAGCGGTATCTGAGCCGGAGGCTCCTTTTCTAGGAAATGAATTAGCGTGCTGCTGTGAAGACTATTGTGCTCGGTGTCTGTGGCTCAATTGCAGCTTACAGATCGGCGGATCTTGCCGGCTCCCTAGTGAAGCTTGGTTATGCGGTCCATGTCATTCTGACGCAGGCAGCTACCAGGTTCGTTACACCGCTTACCTTGCGTACTCTCTCCAGAAATCCAGTTCTAACAGATATATTTGAAGAAAAGGGCGGTTGGCATCCAGGCCATATTGCTCTTGCGGACTCCGCGAGCCTTCTACTTGTGGCACCGGCTACTGCAAATATCATTGCAAAATTGGCCATGGGCTTTGCTGATGACATGCTTTCTTCAATAGCTCTGGCATGCCGTGCTCCTGTGCTGCTCGCCCCAGCAATGAATGGAAAAATGTGGGAACATCCCGCAACCATGGCCAACGTCACACTTCTTACCAAACGGGGAATGGAATTTGTTGGACCCAGGAGCGGTCTACTTGCTTGCGGATACGAAGGGGTTGGGAAACTTTGGCCAGTGGAAGAAATTGCTGCACGCGCCCACCAGCTTCTCTCCGGGACGACGGAAGGAAAGCTAACCCAGGAGCGGTCTACTTGCTTGCGGATACGAAGGGGTTGGGAAACTTTGGCCAGTGGAAGAAATTGCTGCACGCGCCCACCAGCTTCTCTCCGGGACGACGGAAGGAAAGCTACGCACCGAGAGTGCAGAGGATGACCCACAAGTGCATCCTTATGTAGGCAACCTTTGAAGATTCTAGTGATCCTTCTTCCATTATTAATAATCTCTGCCTATGGCTTGGAAATCTCTGCCTATGGCTTGGATAGGACTTCTTAATGCTCTAGTGAGCCGGAAAAAAGCGTGCGCTACATACAATCATCCCTAGGCTGAAATGCAAACTTTTCTTCAAAGCGCTTGTGAAGCAGCACTTAAAACTGGTGGATTTCTACGGTCTCATTTTGGAAAAAAACTACGCGTGGAGACCCGAGAGGCACATGACATCAAGTTAGAGCTTGACAAGCGTTCGCAAAATCTCATAGAGGGCGTCATCCTAAGGGATTTCCCTGATCACGCTATCTATGGGGAGGAAGGGGTAATAGAGAACACTTCTACTGCCTATCAGTGGATAATCGATCCGATTGATGGAACCTCAAATTTTTTCTGGGGAATCCCACATTTTGCTGTCTCTATTGCTCTGCGCTATGGGGAACAAGTCCTGGTTGGTGTCATTTATGACCCCATGCGGGATGAGCTCTGGGCGGTAGAAAATGAATCTCCCCCCACTCTTAATGGGGCACAAATTTTCGCAAGTGAGCGTAAAATGTTGGCCGATGCGGTGATCTCTATAGGATTCTCCAAGTCTCTTGTAGCTATTCAGTCTGGTCTCACTTTGTTTCAAAGAATGGTTTGTGTGGTGAACAAGTGCCGGATTATGGGAAGCGCTGCCCTAGACATGGCCTATGTAGCTTGTGGTCGCCTAGATGCCTATGTTGAAGGCCAGATCAATCTGTGGGACGTAGCAGCTGGTATAGCTCTTATTGAAAAGGCCGGGGGTAGGGTAGAGCTCAGCCCTCATCCAGTACAACCTGACAAATATTCGATTGTTGCTACAAACGGAAATATTCATCTCAGCCTATGAGGAACGCTTTAGTAGGTATAGGGTACGATGTTCATTCCTTCAAAGAAGGTCGCCCTCTGGTTCTGGGGGGCGTGTGTATAGAAGAGTCCCAGCTAGGCGGCCTGGAGGGTCATTCCGACGCGGATGTGTTAGCGCATGCGCTTGCGGATGCTTTGTTGGGTGCGGCTGGGAAGCCGGACATTGGTTGCCTTTTCCCGAATACGGACAGATCTGTCCGCGGCATAAGCAGCCTGGAGATCTTGCGAAGGGTTAGCACACTCCTGCGCGCAGAAGGGTTAATCGTCTGCAATATAGACTGCACCGTGATTGCTGAAACGCCTAAAGTTGCACCTCATGCACACGCAATCAAGGAAAAACTTGCCGGGGTTCTTGATATAAAACCCCCACGCGTTGGGATTAAGGCTACTACCAACGAAAGAATGGGGTTTCTTGGGAGAAAGGAGGGTATTGCTGCACTGGCTATCGCGTCCTTGGTTTATTTCCAGGGGGAATTGCCGTGTCCCTCTGAAAGGGAGGGAATATAGCATATAATGCTGGCTTTCTTCAACACTCTCACCCGTAGGGTGGAGGAGTTCTCCCCCCTGGATCCCAAGGGAAAGACCGTTCTGCTCTATACTTGTGGTCCGACGGTATATGACCTGGCTCACATCGGGAACTTTCGCGCCTATGTTTTTGAAGACCTGCTACAGCGCCACCTAGAGTTTCGTGGGTTTAACGTGCGACGCGTGATGAATCTAACGGATGTAGAGGACAAAACTATTCGTGCATGCCACGAGGCAGGCACCTCTCTTGCAGATTTTACCCGACCCTTTAAAGAGGCGTTTTTCCAGGACCTAAACACGCTCCGGATAAGGAGAGCCGAATTTTATCCAGAGGCAAGTGCACCTGTCCATATTGGACGTATGATTGAGATGATTGCCACTCTTATCAAAAGAGGCCATGCGTACCAAGCTACGGACGGTTCCGTGTATTTTCGATTATCGACATTTCCTATGTATGGGCGACTTGCGCATTTTCATCTCGACGAGTTAAGGCCCTCCGGGCGTGTAAAGAGCGACGAATATGGAAAAGAAAATATGGGAGATTTTGCCCTTTGGAAGGCGTGGGACGAGAAGGACAATGCTGTTGGTTGGGACAGTCCGTGGGGCGTGGGACGACCTGGTTGGCATATTGAGTGTAGCGCTATGGCCACGGGCATTCTTGGACCAAGTATCGACATCCACTGCGGTGGGGAAGATAACATCTTTCCTCATCACGAGGCAGAGATCGCCCAGTCAGAGTGTGTCACCGGAAAACCTTTTGTTAGACTATGGATGCATTGCCGGCACCTTCTAGTCAATGGGCAAAAAATGTCCAAATCCAGAGGTAATTCCTTAACCCTGCGAGACCTTCTCTATCAAGGATGGACAGGAAGAGAAGTTCGGTATGTGCTTGCTAGTACCCGCTACAGAGAGCCTTTGAATTTTACCTTTGAGAGCCTTGCGGGGGCCAGAAGTACTCTAAGGCGTTTGGATGAGTGGACCCAACGTTTACATAGCAGAATCAGCAGTATTTCGTTGCAGTCCACAACACCTGTACCTCCACAATTGGATACTGCAGCATTCGGGAGGGCACTAGACAACGATCTAAACACCTCGGCTGCGCTGGGCAATGTCTTCGATATCGTACGGGATTCTAACCGACTTTTGGACCAGGGGAAACTCTCATTCTCCAACATTGCCTTTTTGGAAGACTGGATTAAGCAGGTCCATTCTGTGTTCTGTCTGGAACCAAATTACCGGCAGCTGGAGTTGCCTAACAAGGTGACCTCCCTGCTTCTCTTAAGGGAACAAGCACGTGCCAAGAGGCAGTGGAACATTAGCGATAGTCTACGCAAGGAAATTCTTGCTTTGGGGTGGAATATAAAGGACACCAAGCAGGGCCAGGAGGTAAGCTGGTAAATCACTAAGATTTTTTGGTCAACAACAAGGGCTTGGGGGGCCCTGAGTGGAAAAGAGGCCGTGTGCAAAAAACAAGCTACCCATTTTTATGTTCCGTCCAGAAGACTACTTCGATCTAGCGCACACCGAGCACGCCACCATCTTTGAAAAAGTCGAAAATGTCTGGGAAGCGCTATCTAGAATAGGAACTTACCTTCAGCTTAACCTTCGATCTGGTGTTAAAGGCAAGCTAATTGGGAAGCCGCTTATCGGAAAGAAGACTCGTGTAGGAAAAGGAACGCTTATCGAAAGCGGGGCGGTGATTAAGGGACCAGCGTGGATTGGGGAGCACTGCCAGATTCGCCACGGATGTTACATCCGAGAAAATGTAATCGTCGGTAACGGAGTAATCCTAGGGAACTCCTGCGAATTAAAGAACTGCTTAGTTTTTGACGGTGCCAGGTTGCCACATTTCAATTACGTGGGAGACTCTATTTTGGGGTATCAAGCTCACTTGGGTGCAGGGGTCATCCTTTCCAATGTCAAATTAAGCTCAGATGAAGTTTGGGTTACAGGCCCCCATGGAAAAATCGCAACGGGATTAAGAAAGTTCGGCGCCATACTAGGTGACTGTGCGAAGGTGGGCTGCCATTCCATCTTAAACCCGGGATCTCTCATTGGTCCGCATGCTGTGCTCTATCCTGGCTGTCAATGGCACGGAGTGTTGCCTGCTTGCTCCATCGTTAAGCCACGGCACCTACCGCTGGAAATCCTTTCTGGAGAAGAAAGCTCCTAATATAATAGAACGACGCGTTGGATTTTTTGGCCTCGGATTTCTTAAGCCACCTCCAAGCCATGGTCGATGCCGACACAGCCATCCCAACCAGCCTACGTGGTTCTTCTTCTTCTTTTTTAACAGCCGGACTCTCATCGTGGACTTATTGATTAAAGGGGGGTGCGAACTTCCTATATCTCATTCCTTATCGTACAAACGGTTTAGAAAACATGCGCGAAGCGCTTCATCTTCTAAGCGTTCTAACACAGAAGCAAGAAACCCCTTAGCAATGAGTCGGCGACCCACTCTTGCAGGAATGCCTCGTGTCTTCATGTAAAAGAGTTCCTCTTCGTTGATTTGCCCTGAAGTCGCTCCATGGGTACAGCGGACGTTATCTGCCAGAATTTCTAAGCCTGGCATAGAATTTGCCTCCGCAGAATCACTGAGGAGGAGGTTACGCACCTTTTGATAAGCGTCTGTTTTCTGAGCGTGCGGTTCTACTCGAATAAGACCAGAAAAGATAGCACGTGCCGAATCATCGAGTGTATTATGATAGAGGAGGTCGCTGGAGGTATCTGGGGCAACATGGTCCTGGAGAGTGCGTTGATCAATTTCTTGGGTTCCAGAAGCCGACGTCAGTGAAAGCATGAGACTACGGGCCTTACTTCCGGTCAGCTGGCTAAAGCTCTCGGAACGGAGGAATCCCGCTCCAAAGTTCGCTTGAAAAACAGTCGCCCTTGCATTCTGAGACACCAGTGTAGAATTGAGGTGCAAGGCACACGTAAAGGTGCTCCACTCCTGGAGAGCAGCATATGTGACACGAGCCCCTGCCGCGAGGTAAACATCACTAATGCCACAGACAAACCCTCCATCCTCGGGAGAAACTGAGCGGAAGTGTTCCAGTACAGTGATGCAACTGTTTTCTCCACAAACAATCAAGGTGTGTGGAGCAAGAGCAATTCCTTTTCCGTTTAGCCAAGAAAAAATTTCCACTGGAATTTCGACATTGGTGTCTGGTGGGACGTAAATTAACACTCCATTGCGTAAACAGGCCTTATGCCACATTGCGTACTTGTGTGACCCCAATTTTGCTGCTTGTCTCATGAAGTATCTTCGAATTAACTCTTCATGAGTGTGGATAGCAGATTGAAGAGGCAACATTACTAACCCAAGGGGGGAAAGTCTCTGCGTTTTCTGTATAATTGGTGTGTGATTAGCAAAGACGAGGCACGGCGTCTCAGGGGTAAGTCCAATGCTGTGCTCCAGGAGAAAGGAAGGGGCATCCTTCCTGTGGTTAGCGTCCGCTCTACGGTGAAGCTCGGGGAGCTCTAAGGCCCGCGTGTTTGAAAACCTCCATGCTTCCTGTAACGCAGAAGGAGGAGGTGTAGCGAGAAACTCCTCCCATGCTTGGCGCTGTACCAAGCGAAACCACGTCGGCCAGGAATTCTCTTCCCGAAATTCTGAGGCGGAAGAAGGCTGTTGTGATATCATAAAAAAGTACGGCCGCTCCTCTCCACCTTTAAAAAAACATTCCCTATCCCTTTATATCCCTTTATTAACCCACGGAGTCGGCCATCTCGAGCTCGATGAGGCGCTTCAACTCAACAGAATACTCTATGGGGAACTGACGAACTAAATCGTTGACAAAGCCGTTCACAGCAAGACTCATTGCCTCGCCTTCACTTAGTCCACGCTGCTGCATGTAGAAGATCTGCTCGGCGCTAACTTGGCTAACACTGGCCTCGTGCTGGCAGGCATTACCTTGTCCACGGACAGTAATGGCTGGATAGGTGTCCGTACGGCTCTTCGAATTAACCAGGAGAGCATCACACTCTGTGTTGTTCTTGCAACCCTTCAGACCTCTAGGTATGCAAACGAGACCTCGGTAAGTAGCACGGCCGTTCCCGAGGCTAATGGATTTAGACACAATGTTGCTAGTGGTTTCATTTGCGGCATGGACCATCTTGGCACCAGTATCTTGGTGTTGGCCGTCCCCAGCAAGGGCAATACTAATGACTTCTCCGCGAGCCTTTTGACCCTTCATGATAACGCCAGGATACTTCATCGTAAGGCGCGAACCAATGTTGCAGTCAATCCACTTAATTTCTGCCTCTCTGTGCGCTAGGCCACGCTTGGTAACAAGATTAAAAACATTGGAGCTCCAGTTTTGCACGGTAACGTACTGGATTTTGGCACTTGGCATAGCTACCAACTCCACAACTGCGCTATGAAGGGTAGCAGTCTCAAACTGGGGTGCTGTACAACCCTCCATATACATGACCTCACTCCCCTCGTCCGCAATGATAAGCGTACGCTCAAACTGACCGAAACTCTCCGCATTAATTCGAAAATAGGCTTGGAGGGGATGCTTGACTTTTACCCCAGGCGGTACATAAATGAAGCTCCCTCCACTAAAAACAGCACCATTAAGCGCGCTGAACTTGTTGTCTCCAGCTGGAATTACTTTGCCAAACCATTTTCTGAAGATTTGCGGATAGCGCTTGAGGCCTTCCGTGCTACCCAAAAAAATGACTCCCTGAGCACTAACAGCCTGTTTAATGTTAGAGTAGGCGGCCTCGCTGTCGAACTGAGCCTCCACTCCAGCTAAAAACCGGCGCTCTTGCTCTAAAATTCCCAACCGCTCAAAAGTGCGCTTCAGCTTCTCCGGTACCTCATCCCACGAGCGCTTTGGCTGCTGCCCCTGAGCAAGATAATACCGAATCCGATCAAAGGAGATGCTTTCCAGATCTCTGCTTGCCCAGTGGGTAGGGAGCGGCTTCTCCAGAAACTTTTTGTAGGATCGCTTCCTAAACTGACGGACCCAGTCGGGATCCTCTTTGGCATCGGAAATGTAGTCGATGGTTTCTTCGCTCAAACCAACACCCGCATCATAGGCATAGTCAACAGTGTAGCTAAAATTGCCGATGGAGCGGTCGATATCAATTAGTGGCTTCGCCTCGATACTCATTTCTTGGTTTACTTGCTGGTTAGGTTTAGTGGGTGGAGAATAGGAGGGAGTCAGCAGGGTGCCGCAGCGTTCCCACAAGGCCTCGCCCCCGCAAGCCAATCATAGCCCTCAGCCTCCAGTTGCAGAGCCAGTTCCCTACCTCCGCTACAGGCGACTCTGCCCCCCACCATAACATGGACACGGTCTGGCACAATGTAATTTAAAAGGCGCTGGTAGTGAGTGATGATTAGTACCCCGACATGCGGGCCTCGCAAGGCATTCACTCCGTCAGAAACAACCTTTAAAGCATCAATATCCAACCCACTGTCCGTTTCATCCAATATAGCATAAGCAGGCCGCAACATAGCCATCTGGAGAATTTCGCAGCGCTTCTTTTCTCCTCCAGAAAACCCCTCGTTCACGGAACGAGAGGTAAATGCTCTGGGAATTTGCAGGGAGTCCATCTGCTGGTAAAGAGCAGAGTAATACTGGGTGGCCTCTAATTCTTGACCCTCAGGGAGCCTGGCTTGGACAGCGGCACGAATGAAATTGGCAACCGTGACTCCAGGAATCTCCACTGGGTACTGAAAAGCCAGGAAGACCCCCAAGCAGGCACGTTCGTTGGGCTCTATTCCTAGGAGGTCTCTACTATCAAGCACAACGCTGCCGGAGGTAGCAGCGTAACTGGGATGCCCGGCAATAATCTTAGCAAGTGTGCTTTTTCCAGAGCCATTTTTCCCCATGACAGCATGTACCTCCCCCCTTGGAATCCTTAAGTTCACCCCCTTCAGAATTTCCTGGTCACCGACACTAGCATAGAGGTCTCGAATGGTCAGCGCACTCATCACTCATACTATGTTCCACACATGACAACGGCAAACACGAGCAGGGCCAGCAACAGACACCACTACACCACCAGCCCGGCCTCCATCCCTAATCCAATCGGAAACTAAAGGCAAGAAGAAGAACAACTAAATGTGCTGTGGTAGCCTTCTTTTACGTGTTCTGGTCCGACTGTGCCGCCAAAGGCACCCTTTTCATGTTTGCCACCCGCTCCTAATCTAGCCAATCCAATACTATCTAAGACACGGCGCTGTCATACTCCTTGACTAACAGGAATTTCTTTCCTCCTGGCTTGCAACAAACCACGACAACTCTCCCTAAGGAAAATTTCCTCAGAACCTGCTGTCTTCTATTTATGCTAGATGTTACTTACGCGCATCCGGGTAAGGGCATCCGGGTAAGGTACTGTGGAAGGTAGAAGGTCGATGAATAAAGAAGAGGTTCCTGCTCCTCCTGCTCCTCTCATGCAGCGCGTTTTTGTTCTTTTGTTCAATAGGAACATCTAGCACTTTTGTCGGCTAGTTACTGAGCTCCGGATATTGCGTATGGCAAAAAAAAGATCCGGTGCTCCAAAAATAGCCGTTCCGGAAACAAACACATTAGCCCCCGCTAGGGAGCACTTAGCAGCGGTTTCCACATCAATCCCTCCATCCACCACTATGCGAAAGCCCAGTCCTTTCTGAGCGCGAACCTCGGCGGCATCGCGTATTTTCTCCAACATCTCCGGGAGAAAATCTTGGCCGCCAGACCCAGGATGTACAGTCATGATAAGAAGAAAATCCAGATTGGCGAGGAAAGGATACACTTCAAAAAGTGGTGTTTCAGGATTGAGGGCCAGCCCAGTTAAACAGCGCCGGTCACGGATAGAGCGAAGCATTTCGGATACGCACTGTGATGCCTCAACATGAAAGATAATGGAGTGAAAAAAAGAAGAGGTAGAAGGAGGAATTAATCCAAGAAGGTGATGCTGAGGGAAATCAACCATGAGATGAATGTCGAGGGGCAGCTTTGTGGAACGTGCAACGGCCTGAACGATAATGGGTCCAAAGGAGATATTTTTTACAAAATGACCGTCCATAACATCACAGTGGATCCGATCAGCCCCCGCTGAGGCAACTTGGCTGACTTCTCTCCCAAGTTGCAAAAAGTCGCAGGCAAGGATGGATGGGGTAACGAGTAATTTTTGATGGTCTAAATGCAATCCCACGAGGCGAAGCATAAATGTGGCCAATAAAATTGTACATGGTAGAAGTATCCAAGGAGGTGGTGGGAAGATGAATGTTTGTTCATCTCGTTCTCCCTTTGTCAAATGTAGTTGATCAAATGTCGGATCGATACTTTATGGGAAAAGCGTTACATCAAGCGAGAAAGGCACTAAAGTCGGGGGAGGTGCCTATAGGTGTTGCAATTGTGCGCCGGGAGAGAGTGATCGCCTGCGCACACAATCAGGTAGAGGTTCTAAGGGATGCCACGGCCCATGCAGAAATATTGGCAATCAGGCAGGCGGAGAGCATAGTAGGGGATTGGCGACTGACGGATTGTGTTCTGTACGTCACGAAGGAGCCGTGCCCTATGTGTGCAGGAGCAATGGTGCAGGTGCGTTTAAGTCAGGTCGTGTTCGGCTGTTCTGACCCCAGCAGTGGGGGCGCAGGGGGACGAGTCAATCTTCTGCAAATGCCCGGACGTAACCATCACTGCAAGGTAGCGGCGGGAGTACGCCAAGCCGAATGTAGAAGGCTTCTGAAAAAGTTTTTCACCAGTAGGAGACTGATATGCAACTCTAGCCGGAACTACAAAAGATGCTCCTTGGCAGGGAGTGGCAATTTTAACAAATTCTCCTCTCTAGGGAGTTCAAAGTGGTAATTACGTGACACACTGCTTCTTGTTACCTTTACCCGGAGATTGTTTCGGAAGGAGGTAAGGGAAATATCACGGCTGACGCTTATCACGGCTGACGCTCGCAACAATCGTGGTGATAGCCGCCATCAGTCTGGTGGCGGCTATTCTTGGAGGGAAAGGCTTTGACTTCAGATAAACAACAGGGAGGAGCGGTACAACTTTACCAGAGACTCGATGCGGTAGTATGTTCGGTCTTTGGGGTTTATTTCCTAGCCTTGAGCGTAGTCCCGAAAAATGCCCACTCCCTCCTGAAGATAAGTGACATTCAGTGGGGGGGGGTGTTTTATCTTGTGCTGGACGCGACTATCCTGAGTTTTTTGACTATTCGCCATATCTCGGCTGCTCGCGCTTTCGGGATTTGGAAATTTCGGGCACCACAACTGATCAAGTTGTCGGGGTTGTGGTTAGCTGCGTTCTACCCACTCATTTCCTTGGTACAGGCATTCTTAGAAAGATTACAGAGCACCCACTATCAGCAGCCATTGGTGCAATTTTTGGAAAAAAACACAAGCCTTTCTGACCTTCTCGTCTCGACTTGCATAGTTGTGGCAATTGCCCCTCTTAGTGAGGAGCTTATTTTCCGCGGATATTTGTACGGCGTTCTCCGCCAGCACGTAGGCTCACTAAAAGCCACGCTTATTACCTCACTCCTCTTTGCCGGCATACACCAACACCCTTCCATTCTTCCAGGACTATTTCTATTGGCAGTTGGGCTATCCTGGGCCTATGAATCCACCGGCTGTCTTCTGGTACCTATTTTGATGCATTCGCTGTTTAATTTCATAGGAGTTTTGGCTGCAATCTTGTGATGCTCCAAGGATACTTTTTGTTTTTCTCTCCTGTTATCTTGTGGAAGACAGCCTGATCCGTAAACTCGTCCGATCTTTCCCACAAAGAAGGGATGTCCTTGTTGGCATCGGGGATGATTGCGCAGTAGTCAAGTGTCCTCGGGCAGGAAAACTGTTCCTTCTAAAGACCGATTGTGTGATAGAAGGGGTCCACTTCAAGAGAGATACCCCTGCCGTTTGGGTAGGATGGAAGGCACTTTGCCGAGCAATCAGTGATGTCGCCGCCTGCGGCGGAATTCCGGCGCATGCTTTAGTTACTCTTGCCATACCTGCGCAACTGTCCACGCGCTGGTTACAGTCCCTTTATCGTGGAATTGGGCGCGCTGCCGGGCAATTCGGGGTTAGCATCATCGGTGGTGAGTCTTCACATTCTTTGGGTGCCCTTTTTATTTCCATCACACTTACCGGCTATGTTGCAGCTCAGCAGCTTACCTTACGCAGTGGCGCTCAGCCTGGAGACTCTCTTTTTGTAACGGGGCAGCTAGGAGGATCTCTGCGGCGGGGACATCACCTAAAATTTACTCCCCGTCTAGCAGAGGCACACTGGCTTACCACTCACTTTTCCATCCACGCTATGACAGACTTAAGTGATGGAATTGGCAGTGACCTACCCCGCATGGCCGGTGCTAGTCACACAGGTTTTGAAGTCAACCCTCAATTGCTACCGAGAAATCCAGGCTGTTCTATCCGACGGGCCCTCTCGGAGGGTGAAGACTACGAACTACTTTTTGCCATCTCCCCTGTGGAGGAGAAGCGTCTTTTGAGACAGTGGGACCTCACCTTTCCAAGTACAAGGCTTACTAGGATAGGGCACATGAAAGCTCGCTCCGAAAATGACGAAAACACCCCCCTACCTACGGGATATGACCACTTCTTGAAGCGGCATATCTAAGACCACTTTTCTCCTCCCTAAGTTGAAAACCCCTCCCCCTAATCTGCTCTCCTGCTCTCCCTATACAAGGACAAGCTAACTACGAAAGACAATAGGTGGAGGAGTAGGTCGTCTAGACTAAAAAGCACAAAGCGCAACGAGCGGTCTTCTTCCCCATTGGAAGTGTTCTAGTCTGAGCCAGCCAAGCCGCTGCTACCCAAGGGAATTCCCAACCCAGGCCTCCTAACCCTCATCCAAATCTTTAAGAGCACAGCTGTAATGACCGATCGCACATCTCTATCTTCTCAAACTTCCATCCTTGGCTTTAGTCTCCATCAAAATTTTTGAAAATGAAAATCTCTATTGGATCCGATCATGCAGGCTTTCAATATAAAGAGCGTATCTCAATCTACTTAAGGAAACTTAAGCATGACGTGGTAGACTTTGGAACCTACAGCAATGACCCGAGTGATGATTACCCGTACTACATTCTTCCTGCAGCAGAATCCGTCGTGAAAAGAGAGGCAGAACGCGTCATTGTAATCGGCGGCTCCGGAAATGGGGAAGCAATTGCAGCTAACAAGGTGCTGGGCATCCGCTGCGCACTTTGTTGGAACGACGAGAGTGCAAAATATGCACGCCTTCATAACGATGCAAATGCCCTTTCCTTAGGACAACGCATGGTTTCCATTGAAACGGCTCTCAACATCGTTCAAATTTGGCTAGAGACTCCTTTTGAAGGCGGGCGGCATCAGCGACGAATCGAGGCAATTTATCAGTATGAATCATCACTCAAGCGCGTATAGTCGCATGTCGGGTCGTCCTCTTGCCAATTGCCGTTAGGGATCTCGGACAATTTGATTAAACATGCGTATACTCTCCGGAATTCAGCCCTCCGGCGCCTTGCACTTAGGCAACTACTTCGGGATGATGCGCCCCGCCATCCAAATGCAGGGACAGAACAGGATAGAAACATTTTACTTTATTGCAGACTACCATGCCCTCACTTCTGTAAGGGATCCCGTAGTCCTAAGGGAGAATGTCAGAAAGGTAGTGTGGGACTTTCTTGCTTGCGGTCTTAGTCCAGAAAAAACGTGCCTTTTCTTGCAGTCTGCTATCCCGACTGTCACTGAATTGGCCTGGATCTTAGGCACTCTTATCCCAGTGGGGTTGCTGGAGCGCTGCCATGCTTATAAAGAAAAAAAAGCCCATAAGCTCCCCTCTTCCCATGGACTGTTTTCATACCCTGTCCTAATGACTGCGGATATCTTGCTATACGATAGCGATTTGGTACTGGTAGGCAAGGATCAGAAGCAGCACTTGGAGGTGGCTCGTGATATTGCTATTAAATTTAACAAGGTATACGGCTCAGTTCTGAGGCTACCGGAACCTCTTATTCAGGAAGGAACGGCAATGATCCCTGGGATAGATGGATCAAAGATGAGCAAAGGTTATGGAAACACCATCGAAATTTTTTTGGCAGAGGAAGTTCTGAGGAAAAGGATTATGGAGATTCAGACTGATTCCACACCGGTAGATCAGCCCAAGTCTACGTCGGGATCCACTATCCTATCACTATACAGGCTGGTTGCCAGTTCGTCTGATTACCAACAGATGCTAAACGAGCACGTTCATGGGGGGACTGGATATAGTGCTTTTAAGGAACGTTTATTCGAGGCAGTATGGTTATTCTTCAAGCCTATGCGCAGACGTCGGGAGGAACTGGTCACCTCCCCAGAAGTGGTTGATCAAGTTCTCAAAAAAGGGGCCATTCGCGCTCACACAATTGCCAGTGAGGTTATAGAGCGAGTTCGATCTGCTGTCGGGCTACGGTAAAGCGGCCGTGCCCTTTCAGAGGTGTAAAGAATAAGGAAGGTGCACAAAAATGTCATGGCGGTTCTCGTGTTTGCCTCCGAGCAGTATCTTTGTACCAGAAGATGCCATGCTGGCGCGCGTTCAGAATAAACGCACGAACATTTTCGGCTACCTCCTTGCTGCTTAGAAGCAACCCTACTGTACTCTGCTCGCTCTTCAAAGCTTGTGAGATTTCCCGAGAAATAATCCCGATAGAAGCGAGTATTTTTCTGCTTTCCCCAACAGCTGTGTTAGTGGTCTCTAAGAGACCCTCCGTCCTCTTTGACAGCTGAGCAAAATCGCCACTAATTTCTTTTAGATTTTCCAATGTCTTAGAAAGGTTTTTTAGGCTTTGCGGCTGGAGAAGGTTGCTGGTACGAGCCATCCTTGCGACTTGGCCTACATCCTGGACCACTATACCTAAACAGGCTATTAATTCCGATGTCCGTTCGGCCACACTGTTAACAGTGCTAACAAGGTCCTCTATCCCGGATACATACTCTCCATGAACGATAGCGCCTGGTAAAATGGGCCGGGTGTCCGTCACCCCCTTTCCTACAAGGATGTCTACAAATCGGTCACCCAAGAGCCCCGAGCTGCTAATCGTAAATCTGGATCCCACTGGGATGCTTACCCCTTGTTCAATAAAAAGTTGGATAGAAACCCCCTTCATATTGGGTAGGATGGATGGCGAAGTGGCTACGCGACCAATGCGGGCCCCACTAAGAAGAACATCGGCACCTTTTTTTATTCCGCTGGCGTTCGGAAAGTGGGCATGTAGGCGATAATGATGGTGCATGCTCTCACCAACCCTCCCAAGGTACACGGTCATAATTCCAATGGTGGTGAGGCCAATGAGTACAAAAATGCCTACCCGCATTTGGATTTTTCTTTCTTCTGAAGTCATCTCTTTCCTCTTCTCTTGCCTCTTACTCCGTTTTACTATCTTCCCCCGACTTCCCTTCTATGAAATTGCGAATGATTGGGTCGCCAGAGGAGCGTATCTGCTGCGGAGAGCCACAAAAGTAAATTCTCCCCTGATCTAGAAGAGCAATTCGATCGCCCACATGATAAGCGCTCACCAGATCATGTGTTACCACGATTGAAGTTACCCGTAGCTGTCCTTGCAAGCGTCGAATAAGTCGATTAATGCTGCCAGACACGATTGGGTCCAATCCAGCTGTGGGTTCATCGTATAAAATCACGGAAGGTGGGGAAATAATTGCTCGAGCGAGGGCCACACGTTTACGCATACCTCCGCTCAGGTCGACTGGCACTTTTCCGTCATGCCCGATCATGTTGACTAGAGCAAGTGCCTTATGGACCCTTTCTCGAATTTCTTTTTCGTCTTGCATGCCACGCTCACGGAGTGGGAAGGCAACATTGTTAAAGACACTAAGCGAATCGAAAAGAGCGCCATCCTGAAAAAGCATTCCGATCTTGCAACGAATAGGCTCTAACTGACGCTCATTAAGTTGGGTAATATCTCTTCCTTCAAAGAGAATTTTTCCGCAAACTGGTTTCATCAAGCCAATTAGATGTCGCAGGAAGACACTTTTCCCCCCCCCACTTCTCCCCAGCAGAACAAGAGTTTCCCCAGGGAGGACGGAAAGAGTAACTCCACGTAGGATTTCCTGTGTGCCTATTTTTTGGAAGAGATTTTGTACCTCAATAAGAGGAGCATTGTTCATCGTGAAGCTCACCCAGTTGGAAAAATCATGTTTAGCCCCATGGTAAGGAAAAAATTCGTAATGAGGATAGCAAGAGAACTGATGACTACCGACTGAGTAGTAGCGCAACCTACGCCAACCGCCCCCCCCTTAGCATCTAGGCCTCGTTGGCAGCTAATAAAGACAATGAGGCCTCCGAAAACTAAGCCTTTAGCAATCCCCATGAGAACGTCCACACCATCTGTGAATCGACGCATATTCTCTAGGTAATAAGTGCTAGAGACATTCAATACTTGGGCCGCTATGAAGAAACTGGAAAAGATGCCGAAGAAAATGCTTTCTCCAACAAGAAAAGGCATGGAAAAAAACATGGCGAGTGCACGTGGTACAACCAGATAATCGACCGGGTGTACCGCCAGTGCCCGGAGCGCGTCAATTTGTTGGGTAACTGCCATGGTGCCTAATTCGGCGCTCATTGCTGCCCCTACACGGCCAGCTACCATCAAACCTGTTAGCACAGGCCCAAGCTCTCTACACATAGCCACGGCCACTACAGGTCCCACAGCTGATTCCATATTCAAGTTACTGAACTGAAAAAACGTCTGGGCTGTAAACACGGCCCCAGTAAAAGAGCCTGTCACTACCACTACTACTTGTGAGCGGTAGCCAATCTCGCAGATCTGCTGGAAAACCAGTTTTGGACGGATTTGGCCTCGGAAAATGGAGAGAATGGTTTCGAACCCCATGAGGACCGTTTCCCCGAAACAAAGAACAAAAGTCAGGAGTAATTCTTTCACAACACGGCAATTAACATAGCAAGCCCCCAGCAAGTTCCGGACTTTCTGATGGCAAGAGTTGGATGGTAAGACGAAGGGAAGTGTGTACCTTTCTTATCGTTAAGACTGTAGATATTAAGGACTTTGGCAAAAAGTGGCGCTATACGGCATTCCGCTGTATAAAAAGGATTCGGTTGCGAATTTTGCCCCACTCTGATTAATCTCTACTCGGTCTGTGGGTGGTATCCTTTCCGATGCCTAAGAACATTTCCCTAAAAAAAATTCTCCTCATCGGCTCTGGCCCAATCGTAATTGGGCAGGGGTGTGAATTTGACTACTCAGGAGTCCAGGCCTGCAAAGCTCTGGCAGAGGAAGGCTATGCGGTGGTCCTTATTAATTCCAACCCGGCTACCATTATGACTGATCCAGAATTTGCGGTACGCACTTACATCGAGCCGATCACACCTGAGATAGTAGCAATGATTATAGAACGGGAAAAAGTAGATGCCGTTCTCCCTACTGTTGGGGGACAGACGGCTCTTAACGTCGCTATTGCTCTAGCGCAAGACGGCACCCTGCAACGTTTTGGGGTACAACTAATTGGTGCAAGCGCCACTGCAATCCGGAAAGGCGAAGACCGCCAGGTCTTCAAAGAAATAATGTTGGCCATTGGGTTGGATGTACCGGTCTCTGGTATAGCTCACAACATGGAAGAAGCACTTGCTATTGCAGGGCGCATTGAAAGATTTCCGCTTATTATCCGTCCGGCTTTTACCTTGGGAGGGGGAGGAGGAGGGATCGCTAATAACTATCGACAGTTTAAAGAGATTGTTCAACAAGGACTCACTCTTTCCCCAGTTTCGGAGATCCTCGTTGAGGAATCTCTGCTTGGTTGGAAGGAATTTGAAATGGAGGTAATGCGCGACTGCGCTGATAACTGTGTAGTAGTCTGCTCCATTGAAAATATGGATCCTATGGGTGTTCATACCGGCGACTCTATCACAGTAGCCCCTATTCAAACTCTTACAGATAAAGAATATCAGTCCATGCGGGATGCTTCGTTTTCAATCATGAGGGCCATTGGTGTGGAAACCGGTGGTGCTAACATCCAGTTTGGAGTTAATCCACAGACTGGACGTATGGTGGCCATTGAGATGAATCCTCGCGTTTCACGTTCTTCAGCACTGGCATCTAAAGCGACAGGTTTCCCCATTGCTAAAATTGCTGCCAAGCTCGCCGTTGGGTATAGTCTAGATGAGCTCAAGAACGATATTACACGGAAGACGTCGGCCTGCTTTGAACCAGCAATTGATTATGTGGTTACCAAGATCCCACGGTTCACTTTTGAAAAGTTTCCCATGGCGGACTCAACTTTGACTACGCAAATGAAGAGTGTGGGAGAAGTGATGGCTATCGGCCGTACCCTAAAAGAGTCGCTGCAAAAGGCCATTCGATCCCTAGAGATTGGTAGACTTGGTCTAGGAAGTGATGGTAGGGACAATCCCCCATTGTTGGGGGACGGAACCCCCGACCTGGATGTTATTAAAAAGCGACTACAAATTCCCAGTGCTGAGCGAATTTTCTTTCTACGATATGCTCTACAGACTGGGTTTAGCGAAAAGCACGTATCTGAATTATCTGGCATTGATCCCTGGTTTATTCGGCATATCCAGCAAATCGTGGACGAGGAGAGATCCTTTCAGCAAAACCCCACAAAGATCCCCCTCCGACGGGCAAAAAAGATGGGTTTTTCCGACTGCCAACTTGCCTTTCTTTCAGGCACCTCCGAGATGGAAATCCGCAATCGCCGCAAAGCCCAAGGTATTGTTCCAACTTATCGACTGGTGGATACTTGTGCGGCGGAATTCGCAGCCCACACACCCTACTACTATTCCACCTATGGTGATGAGGACGAAATTTATCCAAGCTCTCGAAAAAAAGTAATGATCCTTGGAAGTGGCCCTAACAGAATTGGGCAGGGGATTGAATTCGACTACTGTTGTGTCCACGCAGCTTTCGCTCTTAGAGAAGAGGGAATTGAGACTATCATGGTTAATTCTAACCCAGAAACTGTTTCCACTGACTACGATACGAGTGACAAGTTGTATTTTGAGCCGCTGACACTGGAAGACGTTCTCAATGTTTATGAAAGGGAAAACTGTGATGCCGCAATTGTCCAGTTTGGAGGTCAGACACCACTTAATCTGGCTACTTCCCTGCAGGCGGCAGGTATCCCTATTGTTGGAACGCAGCCCCATAGTATTGAAGCAGCAGAAAATCGTAGGTACTTCGCTGCAATGATCGATCGTTTGAGGTTGCGCAGAACAATTGGTGGAACGGCAGCTTGTGAGCAGGAAGCCTTAGCTGTAGCCGCGCACATTGGATATCCTGTGCTCGTTCGCCCCTCTTTTGTATTAGGTGGTCGCGCGATGGAGATTATACACTCTGAGGAAGACCTCCGTTGCTACGTTCGCACCGCTGTACCTTCTTTCTGTGTAGGACCACTCTTAGTAGACCGCTTTCTAGAGGAGGCCACCGAGGTGGATATAGATTGTATTAGCGATGGGAGTCTCTGCGTGGTGGGTGGTATTATGGAACACATCGAGCAAGCTGGGATTCATAGCGGCGATAGCGCCTGTATGATTCCCTCCTGTTCGCTTTCACCAACAGTTTTAGAGCACCTTAAGGAAGCCACCAAGGCTGTTGCACGCGAGCTTAACGTTGTCGGCCTTATGAACATCCAATTTGCTGTGAAGAATGGGGAGGCGTACGTACTGGAAGTAAACCCTAGAGCTTCCCGCACCATTCCATTTGTTAGTAAGGCTATTGGGGTGCCGCTAGCAAAACTTGCAGCCAAGGTCATGGTTGGTCGTAAGCTCTGCGAGTTAGGCTTTATTAAGGAAGTTGTTCCATCGCACTTTTCCGTAAAAGAAGCGGTATTTCCCTTCGCGCGATTTCCAGGAGTCGACATCCTTCTAGGACCAGAGATGCGATCCACCGGGGAGGTGATGGGGATTGATCGAGATTTCGGGGTGGCATACGCTAAGGCTCAAATCTCGGCTCAGTCGGCCCTTCCTTCTCAGGGCAACGTCTTCATTAGTGTAAGGGACATAGATAAAGACGCTATTGCTCTTATTGCGCTGGAATTTTGTCGCCTAAATTTCCGAATTCTCTCAACCCACGGCACGACGGCATTTCTTGGGTCCCGTGGAGTCCAAGCCGAGTGTCTTGTAAAGCTGGCCGAGGGCTATCCAAATGTCTTAGATAGGATCCAAGAATCGAAGGTTCATTTGATCATTAATACACCCAGTGGTCGGCAGCCTAGGAAGGACGAAATTCTCATCCGCATGGCAGCCGTCGCTGCTCGCATACCAGTTATTACTACCCTGCGTGCTGCACAGGCTAGTTTAGAAGCCATCCGTGCTATGCGTTGTGCTCCTATTTCAGTGCGGAGCATCCAGGAATATCATGCTGCTTCACCACCTCTCTTCTCCGAAGAGACATCCCCTTACTATTAAGGGGAATGAATTTACCCGTCTTTTTCTGCAACGCTGGAGTGTCTTCGCTTGAAAATTTTTGGCCGGTTGCTACTCTCTCACTCCCGACCTGGGGGCACGCTTGTCCGTGCTGCCGTTGAGGATGTTGCTAATAGTTCCTCCTACCTTCCACTTCTGCTTGATCTTGTCAGGTGTTAGGGCGCCTTGTGGGAGGCCCCCGCTGCAATTCGGAATCTTCTAGATGGGTAGCCACGGTAGCTTGCGATTCAGGTAGGTTTTTTATCACGTAGAACGGGATGATTTTAGGGTTTATCAAACTTTACTCACGCTTCGCGTTGTTTGTGACCATTGGCATTGGCTGGGCACTGTCCTACTTTTCTGATCAATTGCTCGACCCTTATTATGTTCAGGTCCTCACACTTGCTGCCATCTATGCCACGTTAGCTGTTAGCCTAAATCTAGTGATGGGAGAAACTGGTCAGTTCTCTCTGTGCCATGCGGCTTTTATGGCAGTTGGCGCCTATACTTCAGCTTCTATTACCTCTTACGGTCTCCCCTCCTGGTTTCCAGACACGCAATTCACTGGGACTTCTTTCTGGTCACAGGTGACGTTTTTTCCCGTGTTGTTTGCAAGTGGATTGGCCGCTGGCTTGGCGGGATGGATTGTTGGTGTCCCCTCTCTACGCCTGCAGGGAGATTATTTGGCCTTGGTGACGCTTGGATTTGGGGAAATCATCCGAGTGGTTCTACAGAATACGGAAGCAGTGGGGGGAGCACGTGGGATGGAGGCAGTCGTTCCAGCAACCAATCTCTTTTGGAGTATTGGTACAGCGGCAATTGTCGTTTATTTTTCCTTTTCTCTGGTTCGTTCCACCTATGGAAAAGGTTTTCACGCCGTACGGGATGATGAACTTGCAGCGGAAAGCATGGGTGTAAATACCACAGCTTATAAAGTTACAGCGTTCGTGTGGGGGGCCTTTTTTTCCGGGATAGCTGGAGCGCTCTACGCACACAGTGTCGAGTTTATCAGTCCGGATGGTTTTACATACCTGAAATCAATCGAAATTCTGGTTATGGTAGTGCTAGGTGGGATGGGTCAGATAGGCGGTGTTACCCTTGCAGCAATCTTTCTCACTTTGCTCAATGAATGGCTCCGACAGCTGGGGAGTTATCGAATGGTAGCCTACTCTCTTATGATTATTCTTCTTATGATCTTACGTCCGCAGGGGTTGCTAGGGGGGATAGGGAAATGTTTTGAGCAAGGGGCCTTTCGCAGGAGAAGAACATGAATAGAAATCATCTTCTAGAGGTTCGCAATTGTGCACTTCGTTTCGGAGGGTTACATGCCGTGGCGAGTATATCTTTTCGGGTAAAAGAAGGGGAGCTCTTAGGATTGATTGGTCCCAACGGCGCAGGGAAAAGCAGCGTATTTAATCTAGTGACCGGCATTTATTCTCCTACTTCAGGGGAAATTCTTTTTGAAGGGGAGGTTTGTTCTGGGCTACGCGCTAGCAAAATAACCGCGATGGGAATGGCGCGTACTTTTCAAAATGTACGTCTATTCCGTTCGCTCTCTGTGCTTGAGAATGTGGTAGTGGCGTTTAATTTGCACCTGAGTCATAGCTGGTTACACGCAATTACCCGTGGGGCTAAATTCCTAAAAGAAGAGGCTGAAGTGCAGCAGAAAGCCCTAGAATTGCTGAAAATTTTTGGGCTAGAACGAGCGGGGGAACGTCTTGCCATCACGCTTCCCTATGGGTCACAGAGGAGATTAGAAATTGTACGTGCTATGGCTACACAGCCAAAGCTCCTCTTGCTGGATGAACCTGCTGCAGGGATGAATACAGTTGAAAAGGAGGAGCTCATGCAGCTTATCCGTTTTGTTCAGGAACGTTTTGGAATTGCCGTTCTTCTAGTAGAGCATGACATGCCTCTTGTCATGGGGATTTGTCGGAGAATCCTAGTGATGGAACAAGGTAAATTGCTAGCCGAGGGGACTCCCGAAGACATTCAATCTAATCCCACGGTAATTGAAGCATACCTTGGGCGTCCCTTGCCACCTGGCAAGTAGGAGATAGTAAAAACGGCAGCATGATGCTTATAGCGGAAAATCTTAGTGTGTTTTATGGTTCAGTACAGGCCCTTCACGGAGTCTCTTTTGAAGTCCCAGAAGGGAAAATTGTCACGCTAATTGGCGCAAATGGCGCGGGAAAATCTACTGTGCTACGCACCATATCTGGATTGAATCGACTGACAGCCGGGAGTGTTCAATTTGATGGGGAGGACATTTCAAGTTTGCCCCCTTACTTAATAGTAGATAGGGGGCTTTCCCATGTACCAGAGGGGAGGATGATATTTTCAAATCTTTCTGTCCGAGAAAATTTAAAAGTGGGAGCCTACCGAAGAAAAAACCACTGTACATTGCCTGCAGATCAAGATTACGTCTTTTCAATCTTCCCCCATATCGCAGAGCGCCTCGATCAACAGGCAGGAACCCTCTCCGGTGGGGAACAGCAAATGCTAGCCATTGGCAGAGCGATTATGAGTGGAGCAAGGATGTTAATGCTTGATGAGCCCTCATTAGGCATTGCCCCGATCCTTGTAGAAACTATTTTTCAGCGGCTAATTGAACTTAATGAACGTCGGGGCACGACGATTCTTCTTGTCGAGCAGAACGCGAATCTTGCACTGCAAGTCAGCCATCTTGCCTGTGTGCTGGAATCTGGCAAATTGGCTCTCAGTGGAAGGAGTGCGGAATTACGCAAGAATGCTCAGGT
Organism: Candidatus Xiphinematobacter sp.; assembly: GCA_016766635.1. Lineage (NCBI taxonomy): Bacteria > Pseudomonadati > Verrucomicrobiota > Spartobacteria > Candidatus Xiphinematobacter > Candidatus Xiphinematobacter sp. Next base: position 306,714 of record CP068473.1, on the reverse strand, counting down.
TCGAAAGGCCTACCTTGGACACTAAGGAACAGCTTTAGAGTGCAGAAAGAACCCCAGTGAGGAGGCTAGCCACCTCGGCTGGCTTGTCCAGTGGGGATCTTCCCTCGAGATAGAGTTGGCTCCATATTCCCATTGGGGAGCGCTGACACCACTGGGGGTCAGGTTTCCCTCTAGCAAAAAAATAAGGTCCTCTCTGGAGCGCTGGGGGTTGATATTCGGCAATTATTTCTACCAGGTCCTTTGGACCTGTTTTCTCCCTAAGGAACGCTTTTCTTAGACCTCGTAGCCACCTTGCAGGTTTACGACCAATAGGAGGGATGTCAAAAAGGATAAGGGACAAGCTTTTTTCGTCCTCCTGATCTAATTGATGAGCTAGCTCCCAAGCAAACACTGCCCCAACACCAATACCGACAAGAACAAAATCACCCGAGAGATGCTTTCGAAGAACGAGTGCCGAACTGCAGGTGATCTCCTCTACGGTAGCCAAGGAAGCTGATAGTTTGCTAGGAGAAACCATAAAACAGTGTATGGCATATTTGTTGGACAAGGATTGAGCTATGGGGAGGTAGTCTTCGGCGAGACCACGGCCGGCGTGAATGAAGTAGAGTGCTATACTTCCACTGGTTCCTGTTTGTAGTGTTACGATAGGTGACTGTCGTAGGGATCCTGTGGCAGGATTGGGATGGAGGTAACCACCAGCCTCTACTTCTCCTTGGGGAGGAACGGTTGAAGCGAGTATAGGCTGAAATTTTGGAGATGCTAGAAATAGTGAATTTATCTGATCGAAAGGATCCAAATGGAATCGGGTAACAAGTGCAAAGTGCGTGGGTATCAGTTCTCTTGGAAGGTGCTCTTTTAAATGGGGATCTAGCGTAGTTGGTAACGATGTCACGTGACTGTCGCGCAAAACAATCCATGCTCCCAAACAGGATGACTGCTCCCCAATCGGAGTAAA